>CAJUAE010000011.1:0-29095 GCA_910583965.1 uncultured Lachnospiraceae bacterium | reverse complement strand
CAGGCAGATGGGAGTTAGCGTGAAATTAAAATTTCACCATCCTGATTTGTACGCCTGCTAAAGCAGGCAGATGGGAGTTAGCGTGAAATTAAAATTTCACCATCCTGATTTGTACGCCCGCTAAAGCGGGCAGATGGGAGTTAAAATGAAAGATACGATAGAGATCAGATGGCATGGACGCGGCGGACAGGGTGCTAAGACGGCTGCACTTCTGTTGGCAGATGTAGCATTTAAGACAGGAAAGTACGTACAGGGATTTCCAGAATATGGTCCTGAACGAATGGGAGCGCCAATAACAGCGTACAATCGCATTAGCAGTAAACCAATAACAGTGCATTCTAACATCTATGAGCCAGACTACGTTGTGGTTGTAGATGAGAGTTTACTAGACAGTATTGATGTAACAAAAGGTTTAAATCCCGAAGGGGCTGTCATTGTCAATTCTACGCGCAGCAAAGAGGAGATTGAGGAACATCTACACGGCTATACAGGTGCAGTGTACACTGTGAATGCGAAGGAAATTTCAATAAAAGCGCTTGGAAAAAACTATCCCAATTCACCGATGCTCGCAGCGACGGTGGCGGTTTCCAAAGTGATGGATCGCGAAGCGTTTCTCACGGAGATGAAGGCATCTTTTCAGCATAAATTTGCTAAGAAGCCAGAGGTGATTGATGGCAATATGATGGCACTTGAACTTGCGTTTGCGCATACAGATAAAAACAAAGCGCAATGACAAGTTTCTGTAAGAAGATAGGAGAAAAGAATATGGCAAGGGAAAAAATACAAGACAGAATTAATGAACAAAGTCCATGGCAGCATATTACGGAGGGAAATAAAATTTTTGAGGCAGCTACTTCAAAAGACTTTTGTACAGGGGAGTGGAGGACAACAACGCCAATCTGGGAGTCTGAAAAGTGCAAACAATGTCTTCTGTGCACACCGGTATGTCCAGATTCATCAATTCCAGTCATAACTGGAAAGCGTGCAGAATTTGACTATGAGCATTGTAAAGGATGTGGTATTTGCGCAAAGGTATGTCCATTTGGTGCAATCAGTATGAGGGAGGGGAAATAAATGGCAATCAGAGAACGATTATCAGGTAATGAGGCGGTAGCATATGCTATTAAACAGGTAAATCCAGATGTAATGCCTGCTTTCCCAATCACACCGTCAACAGAAATTCCGCAGTATGTGGCAAATTATATTGCGAATGGTGAGATTGACACAGAATTTATTCACGTTGAGAGTGAACATAGTGCTATGAGTGCTACAATTGGAGCGACAGCAGCAGGAGCAAGAGCGATTACAGCAACATCTTCGTGTGGTATGGCATTAATGTGGGAAGAACTTTATGTAGCGGCATCAAATAGGCTTCCAATTGTGCTTGCGCTGGTCAACAGAGCGCTGTCTGGTCCAATCAATATCAATGCGGATCACTCCGATAGTATGGGGGCGAGGGATTCGGGTTGGATACAGATTTATGCGGAGTCCAATCAGGAAGTTTACGATAATTTTATACAAGCGTTTCCAATTGCGGAGGATAAGCGGGTTCATTTGCCGGTTATGGTATGTCAAGACGGATTTATCACAAGTCATGGTGTAGAGAATATTTTGTTGGCTGAGGATGCTGCGGTAAAAAAGTTTGTTGGAGAGTATGACCCCGAACATTATCTGTTAAATGCTTCAGAGAAAATGGCAATCGGTCCCTATGCAGTTTCTAATTACTATATGGAGACAAAACGCGCTCAACGACAGGCAATGATAAATGCGCGGGAAGTGATTTTAGAAGTGGCAGCCAGATTTGAGAAAATGACAGGTCGCAAGTATGGATTTTTTGAAACGTATCAGATGGAAGATGCCGAGTATGCGGTTGTGATTATTGGCTCTGCGGCAGGAACTTGCAAGGCGGCAATTGACGAGATTAGAAGCATAACAGGCAAAAAGGTTGGTTTGATAAAGATTCGTGTGTTTAGACCATTTCCAGAGGAAGAACTAGCAGAGGCACTTTCTAAGGTAAAGGCAGTAGCAATTATGGACCGGAGCGAGATGTTTGCGGCGACAAGTGGGCCACTCGGCGCAGAAGTACGCGCAGCGTTGTATCAAGCACGAATAACTGCGGAAGTGGTAAATTATTTTTATGGTCTTGGTGGTAGAGATATTACGGTTTCTGACTTTAAAACAGTTTACAAAAATTTGGAGACAATCGCAGAGACACATATAGTGACAGATATGTATGAGTACATAGGCCTGCGCAGAGAGCAGACGGAGGAGGTCTAGGAGAGCATGGAGAAGACAACATATAATTTTAAAGAAGTTATGAGTAAACCAGAACGTCTTGCCCCAGGGCATAGAATGTGTGCGGGTTGCGGTGGTACAATTACGGTGCGTACAGTGTTGCGAGCACTTGAGGAAAGAGATAAAGCAGTCATTGGAAATGCCACAGGATGTCTTGAAGTATCTTCTTTTATGTATCCATACACTGCTTATGAGGATAGCTATATACACAATGCGTTTGAGAATGCGGGTGCAACACTTTCTGGAGTGGAAACGGCATATCATGTACTAAAGAAAAAAGGAAAGATTCAGGAGAACTTTAAGTTTATTACATTTGGTGGTGATGGCGGTACCTACGATATTGGATTTCAGTCTTTGTCCGGCGCTATGGAGCGCGGACATGATATGGTTTATGTATGCTATGACAATGGTGCCTATATGAATACAGGAACACAGCGATCTTCTGCGACACCACAGTATGCGGATACGACCACAACACCAGCGGGAAAAGTATCAGCGGGAAAGGTACAAGTTAGAAAAGACCTTGCAGCAATCATGGCAGAGCACCATATTCCCTATGTGGGACAAAGTACATTCACATCGAATTTTAAAGATTTGTATACAAAAGCACAAAAGGCAATTTATACGCCAGGGGCTGCCTTTTTGAACGTCATGTCACCTTGTCCAAGAGGATGGGGATATGAGCCAAGTGAGATAATGCGTATCTGTCAGTTGGCAATGGACACCTGTTATTGGCCCATGTTTGAAGTGATAGAAGGAAAATGGATTTTAAATTATGAACCCAAAAACAAGCTACCTATTGAGGAGTTTTTAAAACCTCAGAGGAGATTTAAACATTTGTTCCAAAAAGAAAATGAAGTGCTCCTTGGAAAATTTCAGGAGGAAATTGACAAAAGATGGGAGGAACTTAGGAATAAATGTAATTAAAGTAAATTGGATAAAGAAAACAAAAAAGAAAGAATACCATTTGGCGGTATTCTTTCTTTTTAGAAACTGTTTCTTACTGTGCGAAGGTTAACTCAGCCTGTTTACGCATTTCTTCAATTTCAGCCTGCTTGCGTGCCTCATCTTCAGCAGCTTCGCGCAGAAGTCGCTCATAGATTTCATTGGCCTCCATAATAATCGCATTTTGCTCAGGCGGAGTGATCACATCATCACCACGCTGTCCTCCTGCTATAAGCAGGTCGATAGAACTCTGGTTGCTGGAAGCATATAAAATTGCTTGCAAAGTTGCTTGCGTATCTTCATCAACAGGCTGCTGCCCATACAATCCAGAGTAAGAACCAGTTGATGCATTAAATGCGGAAGGATCAATCTTGTTTTGAACTTCCACTTCCTCTGGCGCATCCGCGGGGCCTTCCAATGCAAGGCGCTCGGCTTCTTCCGCCTCAATGCGAAGTGCTTCTTCCTCCTCTTGTTTGGAGGGCCATATGCGGACTGCTTCGGGATTATATACTACCAACCACCATTTGATGACGTGCGGGTAATATTTTTTTAAAAAATATGCTGTGGCTGCATCCATCATCTTAACACCATCTTTCGGAAGAATTGTTTCATAGAATAGTCCTACCAAGTTCGCTGTCTATGTATGGTGGACTACCTTAATTATTTTACCACATATTTATTAATATCGGTAGAATAAAAGAGAAAATTTATTGAATTGTTAAAAAGTGTTAGTGTGAAATTAAAATTTCACCATCCTGATTTGTACGCCTGCTGAAGCAGGCAGATGGGAGTTAGCGTAAATTTTTTAATAATTTCTTAATAGGAAATAAAAAAGGTAATAAATGTATAAACTAAATTGACAAAATAAAAAATAGTGTTATAGTGTATATAGAACAGATAGAAAAATAAATCAGGAACTATGAGAGGAGGAAATGTATGAATATTCAGAAATTTACACAAAAATCATTAGAGGCAGTAAACCAGTGCGAAAAACTTGCTATGGAATATGGAAATCAGGAACTTGAGCAGGAGCATTTGCTCTATGCACTTCTCACGATTGATGATAGTCTTATTTTAAAGCTTGTAGAGAAGATGGAGATTCATAAGGAATATTTTCTTGATAGAGTGAAAAAAGCACTTGAGAAACGCGTGAAAGTTCAAGGTGGACAGCCTTATATAGGACAGTATCTCAACAAGGTTTTAATCAGTGCAGAGGATGAAGCAAAACGCATGGGAGATGAATATGTATCTGTTGAGCATTTATTTCTCTCTATGATTCAAAATCCAAACAGAGAAGTCAAGGAGATTTTCAGAGAGTATGGTATTACGCGGGAACGATTTTTAAAGGCACTTGCGGAGGTGCGAGGAAATCAGAAAGTCACAAGTGACAATCCTGAAGCCACATATGATACACTTGAAAAATATGGGCAAGATTTGGTGGAGAAGGCAAGAAACCAGAAGCTTGATCCAGTGATTGGCAGGGATAATGAGATTCGCAATATTATTCGGATTCTATCTAGAAAGACCAAGAATAATCCTGTGCTTATCGGAGAGCCTGGTGTTGGAAAGACAGCGGTTGTGGAAGGACTTGCACAACGGATTGTGCGCGGTGATGTGCCGCAGGGATTAAAGGATAAGAAAATCTTTTCTCTAGATATGGGAGCGTTGGTTGCAGGTGCAAAATACAGAGGCGAATTTGAAGAACGTTTAAAAGCGGTATTGGAAGATGTGAAAAACAGCGATGGTCAGATTATTTTGTTCATTGATGAGTTGCATACAATTGTGGGTGCTGGTAAAACAGACGGCGCTATGGATGCTGGCAATATGCTCAAGCCAATGCTTGCGCGTGGGGAACTACACTGTATTGGAGCGACTACCCTCGACGAGTATAGACAGTATATTGAAAAAGACCCCGCATTGGAGCGACGTTTTCAGCCGGTGATGGTATCAGAACCTACCGTTGAGGATACTATTAGTATACTAAGAGGATTGAAAGAGCGCTATGAGGTGTTTCATGGTGTTAAGATTATGGACAATGCTTTGGTAAGCGCTGCAGTGCTCTCAAACCGATATATTACAGACCGATTTCTTCCAGATAAAGCAATTGATTTAGTAGATGAGGCTTGTGCTATGATCAAGACAGAACTTGATTCTTTGCCGGCAGAACTTGATGAATTGCAACGAAAGATCATGCAGATGGAAATTGAAGTTGCAGCACTTAAGAAAGAAGAAGATCGGCTGAGTGCAGAGCGTCTGACAACGCTGCAAGCAGAACTTGCGGAGCAAAAGGCAGAGTTCGATAATCGCAAGGCGCAATGGGACAATGAGAAAGCATGTGTGGAAAAGCTATCAAAATTGCGTGAAGATATTGAAGAATTAAACAATCAGATACAGATTGCACAGCGGGAAGGTAATCTTGAAAAGGCGGCAGAGTTAAGCTATGGAAAATTGCCGGAATTAAAAAAACAGTTGGAAATTGAAGAAGAAGCAGTGAATGCAAGGGAGATGTCCTTGGTACACGAAAGCGTCTCAGAGGATGAGATTGCAAAGATTATCTCACGTTGGACAGGGATTCCTGTGTCAAAACTCAATGAGAGTGAACGAAACAAAACCTTACATTTGGATGCAGAACTTCACAAACGTGTGATTGGGCAGGATGAGGGTGTCACAAAAGTGACAGAGGCAATCATTCGTTCAAAAGCTGGAATTAAAGATCCTGACAAGCCAATTGGTTCTTTTCTGTTTCTAGGACCGACAGGAGTAGGCAAGACGGAATTGGCAAAAGCACTTGCTGCATCTTTGTTTGATGATGAAGCGAATATGGTTCGTATTGATATGAGTGAATATATGGAGAAACATTCTGTGTCAAGGCTAATCGGAGCGCCTCCTGGATATGTGGGTTATGATGAAGGTGGACAACTCACAGAGGCAGTGCGCAGAAAACCATACAGTGTGGTTTTGTTTGATGAAGTTGAGAAAGCGCATCCAGATGTGTTTAACATTCTTCTACAAGTGCTTGATGACGGACGAATCACAGACTCACAAGGGCGAACAGTAGATTTTAAAAATACCATTTTAATTATGACTTCTAATATTGGCGCACAGTATCTGCTCGATGGAATTAACAGTGATGGAGAGATAGAAGAATCCGCACAAAGTATGGTTATGAGTGAGCTTAGAGCACACTTTAGACCAGAGTTTCTCAACAGATTGGATGAGACAATTTTGTTTAAACCGCTCACAAAGAATAATATTGGTGGTATTATTGGATTGATTCTTACAGACATCAATAGACGCCTTGCAGATAGAGAACTGGTAATTGAGATTTCTGAGCGTGCACAGTGTTTTATTATTGACAACAGTTATGACCCAGTATATGGAGCAAGACCACTCAAACGATATATACAAAAGAATGTAGAAACCCTAGCTGCCAGACTGATTCTTGCAGACCAAGTAAAAGTTGGAGATACAATCTTAATTGATTTAGACAGTACACAACAGAAATTAGAAGCAATTCTTAAAGATGAGTAGGGGAGGTTTACCTCCCCTATTCATTTTCTATTCGCAAGCCACGTGGTGGATCTTTTTTGTCTGATTGTGAAGATATTGTTGTCTTATTATTTATGATAATTGCATGCTGCAGCAAATAATCTTTCCAAACGGGATAGTACTGTGCTTTGATATGTACTTGGTCCCATGTATAATCAGAAATGAGTGCACCTTCGTCACATAAATTGCTCTCATTGATATCAATATAAAAGATATCCTTTTGATTGGCAAGTGTTGCAATCAGTGCATTTCTAGCAGCAATATTTTCATTGTTGATACTATCACTTTCCTCAGATTTTGACTGAGTGACAAAAAGATTTCCTTGAATAAAAATTAATGCATTGGGTTGGAGTTTTCGGATATCATTTACAACCTCACGATAACGCTCAAAAAAAGTCTCAGGAGTTCCAGTTCCACATTCATTAATGCCAACCATAAGATAGATTTTTGCAAATTGATTTTCTGTAAGAATGTCTTTGACAGACATTTTTTCCTCGTTGAAGGTCAGTTTTGGTTTTTCATAATCATAGATTGTCAGGGAAGTTTTGCACAAAAAGGTTGCATTTTCTATTCCAGCATATTGGCTGATACCAACAGTGCGGGAATCACCAATAAAACACGCATCGGCAAAGTAATCTTCTGTTGCCGTTGTAAATTCATAAGTCTGTGTTTCCTCCTGCAGGCGGTGTGAAGTGGTTTCAAACAGTTTTCCTTTTGCGAAAGGATCAGAAATATTTGTAGCAATGTCTGTTAAAGGAGGCGGTACGACATCTGTTGACTCTATCTGTATAGCAGTGGTCGGCGCAACCAAATTGCTGACTGCATAGTTTGTGTTAAAACTGGATAAATCTGAGAGATACAGTTTGTCGTGTAACCCGCGCATTGCTGTTGTAAGAGGCGGAGTTGATGCCGTGTAGGTATTTGTTCGGCGATAATACTGAATATTCCAGTAATGACCGAGAATGCTAAACACACAAGTTGACAGTACAATAAGAAATATAAGTGTATAGTTTTTTTGATTTTTCATATTTAAAGATGCCTTTCTAATATCGGAAGTACAAAAACGGATTGTCAATTCCGATGGACAGATAGTATACAGACCACCAAAATACAATCAAGGCAATAAGAATACCAATGTTCTTATTGCGAATTTTGTTAAAGAGCTTCTCAGGATAATTCGTTGCAAAAAGAATACTTGCAAGAATCAGAGGAGCATACTCAGTTGCAAGTCTTGTAAAATCTGTAACATTTAGAATGCTTTCTGTACTAAAGAACGGAAACATTTTTCTCAGATAAATTCCAAGCTCATGAAAATCACTGATTGCAAAAATTGTCCAACTAACAAGGATATAGAAAAACATATAACAATGCGAAATAAGTTTGGCAAAAATATTTTCAGCGGTAAGCCATTTGAGCGTGATATTTTTTTCTATAATTTGTAGTACAAAGATAAAAAATCCCCATAAAATAAAGTTCCAAGCAGCACCATGCCAAAATCCAGTCAAAAACCATACGACTAGCAGATTAAAGATAGTGCGAACACTTCCCTTACGATTTCCGCCAAGTGGAATGTATACATATTCCCGAAACCATGCGCCGAGTGTGATATGCCATCTGCGCCAAAATTCTGTGACACTGCGCGCCATATAAGGATGGCGAAAATTTGCAGGCATGCGAAATCCAAGCATATCTCCTAAACCGACAGCCATTAGAGAGTAGCCACAGAAGTCAAAATAAAGTTGCATGGAATAGGCAAAAGCGCCAAGCCACGCGAGCGGAGTGGAAATGCTTTCATAACCGATCGTGCATACTTCATTCCACAAAGTTCCAATGCGATTGGCAATAATTACTTTGTAGCCAAGCCCTAGGATAAATGTTTTTAGTCCGCTGTCAAATCCATATGGGTAAATTTTCCTCTCTTTTAATGCACTGCGGATATCAGAATAAACAACAATTGGTCCTGCAATCAATTGAGGAAACATACACAAGTATGCGCCAAGACTGATAAATGAAGTATCAGCTTTTGTTTTTCCAAGGTACACATCAATAATATAAGAGATAATTTGAAAGGTATAGAAACTGATACCCAATGGCAATGTGAGATTGAGCGTGTAAAATCGCCAGGGAATGTTCAACAGTCGTAAGGTTGCGTTAATATTTTCAATAAAAAAGTTTGTGTACTTAAAAAACAGCAATAGACCAAGATTATAAAACAGTGATAAAATCAGCAGCAATGTTCGCTCCATGCTTCTTCCTTCAAAACGTTCCATAGCCCGCCCAAGTAAAAAGTTTACTGTAATAGAACATAAAATAAGAAAAAGGTAAGAAGGATCGCCAAAACTATAAAAAATCAAACTTCCCAGAAATAAAAGAAAGTTTCGGAATTTGGCGGGAACTATATAATATAAAGCCAGAAATATTGGCAAAAAAACAAAAATAAATATAATACTACTAAAAACCATGATGTGCCCCCATAAATCATGATATTTGTTACCTGCCTCAATATTATAGCAAAAACAATTTGATAATTCTATAGAATAAATCGAATTTTTTCTACAAATAATACAGAAAATTGCGCAAAAAATATAGCAAATTCAACATTGTCATGCAAAAGACATGTTTTGACAATAAATGATATTGCAGAGTATCAGAAAATTTGTTACAGTTTAAGAAGTGAGAACGATTGTGATACATATAGTAAACGACCGTAATGTGAAAAATCTTATATGACAATTTTTGCCATTGGAGTTTAGCCGCTTTGCGGTATACGGTCGGCGCAAAGTAAACGCAAAAATTTGTGTTTACTATATTTATTATACAAGAGGCGGTTATATGATTTTTTTTCATCAGAAAAATACAGTAAAGTTGTCAGCAGTAGTGTTGGCGGTCGTTTTTTTGGCAGTTGGATGCCGGATGCAACTCAATGAACACGGCAAAACAAAAATTGTGTTGACAACAGGATTTAACAGAGATGAGGTGTTTCGCATTGACAAAACGTCTTGTAAGTTGGCGGAAGTGATGGTTTATCTAACCAACACCAAAAATCAGTATGAACAGGCACTTGGAAGTCAGATTTGGCAGACTTCTTACCAAGGAGAGACGCTTGAGGAGAATGTGAAGGAGACTGTGCTTGCAAGGATTGCCCGCATCAAGGCAATGAATCTTCTTGCTGCAAAGTATGAGATTCGATTGACTCAAGAGGAACTTGACAAAGCACAAGAAGCGGCCAAACTATATTATGCATCTTTGTGTGAAAAGGAACAGGAGTTACTTAAAATTGATGAAAAACTTCTGCGAACCATGTACGAGGAATACACGTTGGCAGGAAAAGTATATGAGTATTTGATCGCAGATATAAACCCTGAAATCAGTGATGACGAGGCTCGAACAATTACAGTGCAACATGTTTTGATTAAAACGTATTCTATCAATGAGAATCGAGAGCATGTTCCCTATCCTGAGACGGCAAAGAAAAAGGCACGTCAACGCGCTGAGGAAGTGTTGAAAAAAGCAAGGGAAGGTTCCGACTTTTCTACCTTGATTACAAAATACAGCGAGGATAGTAATTCGTCCTATTCCTTTGGAAAAGGAACAATGGATGCGGAGTTTGAGGAGGCAGCATTTAATCTTGGAACAGATGAGATCAGTGGAATTGTAGAGACAGAACATGGATATCATATCATTAAGTGTATTAGTACTTTTGATAGGGATGAGACAGATCGAAATAAGATCAAGATTGTGGAACAGCGCAGAAAAGAGGTATTTAATGAGGAGTATTCTGGATTTGTGGATGGACTGGCCAGAAGCCTTAATGAAGATTTGTGGGAGAAAGTAGGTTTTATCGAGAATGATGAAGTGACAACAAGTAGTTTTTTTTCTGTGTATCAGCAAGTATTTTCCTAACGAAAAATAAACAAAAAATAAACAAAATATGAATTATTAGCACTCAGGTGAAATGAGTGCTAATTTACTCTTGACTTTTACTATTTTGGGTATTAAACTATCTATCAGACAAAATACACACGACTGTAGAAAGAATTTAGCCGATTTGCGGTATATGGTCGCTATAACATGAAATTATTTGAATTAGAGAAGAAAGGAATGTGAGTTTTATGGCAGAAAAGCGTGGAAGTTTGTCAATTAACAGCGAAAATATTTTTCCAATTATTAAAAAGTGGTTGTATTCAGATCACGATATCTTTTATCGAGAGTTAATTTCAAATGGTTGTGATGCTATTACGAAGTTAAAGAAGCTTGAGATGATGGGAGAGTATGAATATCCCGCAGGTGTAAAGAAAGATATTCACATCATTGTAAATCCTGAGGAGAAGACCCTCAAATTTATTGATACTGGACTTGGTATGACAGCGGCGGAGGTTGAAGAATATATCAATCAGATCGCTTTTTCAGGGGCGACAGATTTTATTGAGAAATATAAGGACAAGGCAAATGATGACCAGATTATTGGACATTTTGGACTTGGTTTTTACTCCGCATTTATGGTTGCGGATGAAGTGCATATTGATACGCTTTCTTATCAAAAAGATGCGGTAGCAGTGCATTGGGAGTGTGATGGTGGCACAGAATTTTCTATGACAGATGGAAATAGAACAGAGGTTGGTACAGAGATCACACTGTTTCTGAATGAGGATTGTCTGGAGTTTTGCAATGAGTATAAGGCGCGCGAAGTAATTAGAAAATACTGTTCTTTTATGCCTTATGAAATTTATCTGGAAAAGGCCAATGCACCAGAGGAGTTTGAGACCATTGATCCTGAGGACAAGAGAGAGGATGATGTGGTTGTAGAGACTGTGGAGGAAGAAAAAGAAATTCCAGGTGAAGACGGCGCAGAGCCGACAAAGAAGAAAGTGACAAAGCTTAAGATTAAAAAGCGTCCAGTTCCTTTAAATGATACGCATCCACTCTGGGCAAAGCATCCAAATGACTGTACAAAAGAAGAATATATTGAGTTTTATCGCAAGGTATTTTCTGATTACAAGGAACCTCTTTTCTGGATTCATTTAAATATGGATTATCCGTTTAATATGAAAGGGATTCTCTATTTTCCGAAGATTAATATGGAGTATGAGTCCATTGAGGGAACAATTAAACTGTATAACAACCAAGTGTTTATTGCAGACAATATCAAAGAGGTTATTCCAGAGTTTCTGCTGTTGTTAAAAGGTGTGATTGACTGTCCAGATTTGCCACTGAATGTATCAAGAAGCGCATTACAGAACGATGGCTTTGTAACTAAAATAAGTGAATACATTACCAAGAAGGTTGCAGATAAGTTGTCTGGAATGTGTAAGACAGACAAAGAAAACTATGAGAAGTACTGGGATGATATTAGTCCGTTTATTAAGTTTGGTTGCTTGAAAGATGACAAGTTCTGTGAGAAGATGACAGATTATATTCTGTTTAAGAATCTTGATGGAAAGTATTTAACCCTTCCAGAATGCCTTGAGGTAAAGAAAGTTGATCCAGATGACGCAGAGAACAAAGCATCTGTGACAGATGCGGAGACTGGAGAGAAGGTGGAAGCAGAGGTAGTGGATGCTGACACTGATACGACAGAGGGTGATGCAGAGGAGAAAAAAGAAAAAATTGTTTACTATGTGACAGACCTCGTACAGCAAAGTCAGTATGTCAATATGTTCAAAAAGGCAGGTATGGACGCTGTTGTACTGCCAGATAAAATCGATCAGCCATTTGTATCTCAGTTGGAGTCAAAGAATGAAGGAATCAAATTTGCACGAATTGACGCAGATTTGACAGATACTTTTAAAGAGGAAAACTCTAAGGAAGATGAGGAGGAACTCACAAAGAAAAGCGAAGAAATTGCTGAGATTTTCAAGAAAGCTGTAAAGAATGAAAATATTACTGTAAAGTTAGAAAAACTCAAAAACGAAGATATTGCCTCTATGATTACAGTATCAGAAGAATCTCGCAGAATGCAGGATATGATGAAAATGTATGCAATGCCAGGTATGGATATGGGCATGATGGGCATGGGCAAGGAAGGCGAAACGCTAATCCTCAATGCAAACAATAAATTGGTTTCTTATGTGTTAGATCACAAAGAGGCTGAAAATGTAGATATTATCTGTGAGCAGCTCTATGATTTGGCACTGATTCAGCAGTCCCCACTTCAGCCAGAGGCTATGACAAAATTTATAGAGAGAAGCAATAAGATTATGATGCTTTTAACAAAATAAGAGTGCGCCGTAAGGCGCATTCTTATTTTATGCGCAGACCCGTTCAGAGGAAATAAGCCGCTAAGGCGGCGTACGGGTCGCGCGTATAATCTTTCCTATTCAATCGGACCCCTACTTAATTTGGTTCGTTTGGATGATAGATAATACTATCTGGTGGTATCACAAAATCTTCTATTTCTGGCTCTGGTTCTGGTGTAGGTACAGCCGTTCCACAATCTGGGCAGAAGGAGGAAGTCAGTGGAACTTCAATCCCACAGTTGGGACATTGTTTTGCTCCTTTTACAAAGATAATTTTTGATTTTAGGCGTGTGATTTCGGCATATGCATTAGAAGTCGCATTGTATTTTTCTTCGAGTTCAGTGTCTGGAAAAGCCTCTCGTTTTTCGTAGACTGTTTTTCCGATTTCCAGACAAATTTTATTGATAATATCTTCCTGCGCGTTAATCTGATTGTTCAGACTGGAAATTTCGGCAAGCTCTTTTGCTTTTCGGGCGACATTTTTACTTTTGTTGGAGATTGAGGAACCCACTTTGTTGAAAAATTCCATATAAAGCCTCCTTGTTTCTTGTACAAATGCTTTTCAAAAGTGTATAATGCAATATATGATTTTATGATAAAAAAGGAGACAAAATAATGTCTGTTAAAATTTTTGTAATGACACACAAACAATTTGAAGTACCTGATAATCCCATGTATATTCCGCTTCATGTCGGTCATAAAAATGCAAAAAATAATTATGGATATTTGGGAGATGATACTGGAGATAATATATCTGAGCTAAATGGTTACTATGCAGAGCTTTCTGGTGTCTATTGGGTGTGGAAAAACTATAAAGATGCTGAAAATGTAGGAATCTGTCATTATCGGCGCTATTTGACCGATGAGGAGGGATATGCTTTTACACAAACAGAGTACGAACAGATTTTATCAGAGTATGATATTATTACGACAAAGTTACTAGAGTTGCCTGGCTCCTACAGAGATGGTTTTCGCGCACATCACAATGTCAACACATTAGATGAGACAGGGCGTGTTATTTTGGAACTTTTTCCAGAATATTATGACACATTTATTCGTTTGGTACATCAGAATAGAACCTATTTTGGCAATATTATGGTGGCGAAAAAAGAATTGTATGATATGTATTGTGAATGGCTTTTTACAATATTTTTTTGCTTGCAAAAACGTATTGACCTTTCTTTTACAGATGATTATCACAGACGTGTTTTCGGATTTATTTCTGAATTTTTGTTGTATGTGTGGGTGACTACCAATCAATATAGAGCTTTTGAATGCAGAGTTGCTGTTATTGGTGAGAAAAAAGAGACACATGAAGTGACTGCAAAAATGGCGACATTTTTTGAAAAAAAGGACGCTGTTGGCGCAAAGGCATATTTTGAGGAAATCTTAAAGCAACGACCGGATATTTTGATGGAAGCATCAGATATCAATGGGGAGTGCAAACTTTGTTTACAGGCGGTTTCGACTGCCAATTTGGAACTTGTGGCATATGGAAGTTGTTTTTTGGACCACATGGAGAGTTATGAGCAGATTATTAAATATTTTCGAGGATTAAATAGTATTGCGTTAGCGGCAGTGCGCGCAGTGGTTACAGAAAAGGAGCAAAATAACGCGGCAAAGACAGCATATATCCAAACGATTGAGGAGAAAAGTTGTGGAGGAATAACAGAGCATATCGTTCTTGATGTTACAGAGATAGCAGTGCGCGCAGCGATTCGTTTGTATGCACCAAATCAAGACTGTGCAGACAAGGCCTTTGCGCACTGCAAACAACTTTTAAAAATATAAAGAATTTAAGTGCTATTTGTGGCAGGGTGTGAATTATAGTCGATTTTAAGCTACAGTTTTGAAATGTAAAAATTAGCACTTGTAATCGGTTTCAATTTAGCATAGAATAATTATTGGGTATGCATAGAGGGGCCTGAAAGGGAGTATGTGATATCCATGAAAAAAATGAACAATAAAAACTATTTACAGGTATTTCTTATAGCGCTGTTTCAGCTTGTTTTGTTGTGCGGCTGTACGTCAAATCAAGACGAGGTTAAAATGACGTTGATTGAGATGGAGACACAAAGTGCTGGACATGAAGAAATGACACCTGTGTCACTTTTGGAGGAGGACATTGTGTTGGAACCTGCGCAGATTTATGTTTACATCTGCGGAGCGGTGGAGCTTCCTGGCGTGTATTGTTTAAAGGAGGGCAGCCGATTGTATGAGGCGATTGCGTTGGCTGGCGGAATGACAAATGACGCGGATGAGAATTGTCTCAATATGGCGAGACAGATTGTAGATGGAGAACAGATTGTAATTTTGACTCGAGAGGAGGCGGCCTTGCAAAAAGAAGCAGGTGTTTATAAGTATCCCGGGGAGGAAAATATGCAAGGAACAACACAGAAGTCAAATCTTGTCAATATTAATACTGCTACTGTTGCAGAACTGACAACTGTGTCAGGTATCGGTGAGAGCAGAGCGTTAGCGATTATTGCTTACCGAGAGAAAAATGGTAAATTTAGCAGTATTGAAGATATCAAAAAAGTAGATGGTATTAAGGATGGACTTTTTTCTAAGATAAAGGATAAAATAACAACTTAAGGGGGAAATTCGGGAGCAATGGGCAAGAAGGTTTTGGTGGTGGATGATGAGAAATTAATCGTGAAGGGACTGCGTTTTAGTCTGGAGCAAGATGACATGGAAGTCGAGTGCGCATATGATGGAGAAGAAGCGCTGGAAATGGCAAAGAGCAACAAGTATGATCTTGTTTTGTTGGATATTATGTTACCGAAGTTAACTGGCTTAGAGGTTTGTCAGCAGATTAGAGAATTTTCGGATGTACCTGTTATTATGCTTACAGCAAAGGGCGAGGATATGGACAAAATACTTGGTCTTGAGTATGGAGCAGACGATTATATCACCAAACCGTTCAATATTCTTGAAGTAAAAGCGCGAATTAAAGCAATTATACGCCGGACAGGCAGCAAGACAAAGGGAGTGTCGGAGAAGAAGGCACAGGTACTAGAGGCAGGGGATCTGCGTCTTGACTGCGAGGGAAGACGGCTGTATATCAGCGGTGTAGAGGTAAATCTTACTGCAAAAGAGTTTGATGTGCTAGAACTTCTAGTGCTAAATCCAAACAGAGTTTACAGCCGTGAGAATCTGTTAAAGTTAGTTTGGGGAGAGGACTATCCAGGAGATGTGCGGACTGTTGATGTCCATATTAGAAGATTACGAGAAAAGATAGAGCCAAACCCAAGTGAACCAAAGTATGTGCATACCAAGTGGGGAGTAGGATATTATTATAAAAGTCTATAAATAATAGTACTACAGTATTACGGGAAAGCGTATATAAATTGGGGAGAGAGAAGTGGCAAAGCTCTGGAAAAAAATGAAAAAAGGGAAACTATTTGAAGGATTTCGTAGTCTGAAAACAAGAATATTTTGCATTATCATGGCAGCTGGGATTGTACCATGTGTAGTACTTCATGTTGGAATTTTGGAGCGTTATCTAGACAATACAATAACGACAAGAACAAATGAGGTGCAGACACAAGTAAAGATTATTGCGGACCATTTGATCACATATAATTATATGTTTGATAACAGTAGCGATGTAGTTAATGCAGAGCTTTCTCAGCTGTCCAATCTCTATGATGGGAGAGTTTTGGTTGTGAATGGAAGTCTCAAAATTATTAAAGATACTTATGGAGTCAGTGAGGGAAAAACAATTATTTCTGAGGCGATTATTAAGTGTCTCAAGGGAGATGGGGCTTCCAACAGCCTGAAGGATGCTGGATATATTGAAATTATTGTTCCTATTGAGGAAAAATCAGAGGAAAAAGCGCATGTTGTTGGTGTGATGCTGACTAGTGTCTCTACAGATAGTATTACAAATGGATATGAGTATATTCAGAGTAGAGCGTTCTTATTAGAGATTTTGGCGATGGTTGTTATATTTGGCATAGCGCTTTTGCTCAGCCGTAAAATGTTAAAACCTTTTGAGAAAATTACGGATGCGATCAATGATGTAAAAAATGGGTTTACAGATGAGGAAATTAGTGTTACAGACTACATTGAGACAGAACATATTGGGGATGCGTTTAACCAGATGATGGGCAGGATGAAAGTGCTTGACAATTCTAGACAGGAATTTGTGTCGAATGTATCCCATGAGTTGAAGACTCCACTCGCATCTATGAAGGTGCTTGCGGATTCGTTAATTTTACAGGAAGATGCGCCGGCTGAGCTATATCGGGAATTTATGTTGGATATCGCGGAGGAAATTGACCGCGAAAACAAGATTATCACAGATTTATTGTCCCTTGTAAAAATGACAAGAACTTCAGCGGATATGAATGTTGAGACTGTAGATATGAATGCGGTGCTAGAATTGTTGCTTAAGCGTTTAGGGCCAATTGCTACGCGGGCTGAGGTAAAGCTTATTTTTGAGAGTCGGAGACCAGTAAGTGCAGAGATTGATGAGACAAAATTGACGCTGGCATTGTCTAATCTTGTGGAAAATGCAATTAAATATAATGTGAAAGGCGGCTGGGTAAAGGTAATACTCGATGCAGATCATCAATATTTTACTGTCGAGGTATCTGATTCTGGGGTAGGGATTCCACAGGAATCTATCCAACATATTTATGAGCGATTTTATAGAGTAGACAAATCTCATTCTAAGGAAATTGGAGGGACTGGATTGGGACTTGCGATAACAAGGAGTGCGATATTGATGCATCGCGGTTCAATCAATGTGAATAGTGAAGAAGGAGTGGGAACAATATTTACTGTGAAGATTCCACTGACCTATATCGCATTGTAGATAGCTGTAATGAACGAAATGGAAAGGCGATTTTATGAATTGGCATCCTGCAGAGAGATTCCAAAAGATCTTATTCCTGTTTGGGTTGATACTTATGTTGGCTGTTATATCAATAGGATGCAGCAGTGAAGAAAAACAGGGGACAGCGATAGATATTTCTTATCTAAATAAAAAAGAAACAAAGCTTGTGACAGAAACACATTATCTTGAGAGTACAGACACCAAAGATATGATTGTAGAAGTACTAAAATTATTGTGTGCTGTACCCGATAATAAGGAATTAAAGGCAACCCTTACAAGTGGAATTAATATTATCACATATTCCTATGATGGAGAGCAAGTAATTGTATCTCTTGGCGAAAAATATAAGGAATTATCAAGAACTACGGAAGTGCTGACAAGAGCTGCTCTCGTTAGAAGTCTTACAAATATACCAGGAATAAATTATGTTATGCTTACAGTGAATGGTGAAGCGTTAACAGACCTGTCAGGAAATGCAATTGGGATTATGACAGCAGATATGTTTGTGGACAATGCTGGTACACAGGTGGAAACTGTGGAGAGTAAGGTGAACTTACGCCTATATTTTGCAAATGAAACGGGAGATGGACTGATTGCTGTAAACAGAGAGCTGACACACAATGCAGATGTCTCTAATGTACCAATGGAGAAACTAGTTGTGGAACAGTTAATTAGTGGCCCAGCAAATAATGAAACGTTTCCTACAATTAGTTCTGATACAAAACTGGTTAACATCACAGTGAAAGACGGCGTGTGTTATTTAACATTTAACAGTGCGATACTCACAACAGTGAACAATGTGACAACAGATGTGACAATCTATTCGATTGTCAATTCGCTTGTGGAGTTAAGCAACATTAATAAAGTGCAGATATCAATTGAGGACAATAAAGATGGAAAGTTTCGAGATAAATATGAGGCTTCCACTGTTTTTGAGCGAAATCTGTCACTTGTAAACTAGAATAGTAAAGACTGTATTTTTAATAAGTTTTTGCTGTTCTATAGTAAAACGTACAAAAGGATAAGATATTATGAGAAGACCACTATGTTGTGTTTGTGCAGCATTTGTGGTGACTGTGTTCTTATATTTGATCATTAACCCACTTGCAGAACAAAAGTTTGATTTGCCAGAGGGAACTAGAATCACTTTAATTGGGGAATTAACACAGAAAGAGTACAAAAAGGAAACGTTGGTTTTGCGCTTAGAAAACGTCAGGGAATGGGGGTCTAGCACCAAAGACAATAAGGAGTTGGGGTGTGTTCTATGTTATATGGAGCCCTGTGAAGAAGACACAGAGCCAAAAGTGGGAAGCATGGTTGCTGTGGAAGGAAAGATATCTTATTTTGATAGAGCGCGGAATCCGGGAGGTTTTGATGCACAGCGTTATTATCGGACACTTGGCGTAGATTTTCGATTATATAAAACAGAATTAATTACTTCAAGTAGCAATTATTCCGCATATTATGAGACATTATATCAGCTTAGACATTATCTTGAGGGAATCTTTGAAAGAGTACTTCCCGCGGAGGATGCCGCTGTTATGAAAGCTATTTTACTTGGAAATAAATCAGAGTTGGATGAACAGAGTAAACAACTTTTTCAGAAAAGCGGCATTGCACATATTTTTGCGATTTCTGGGCTTCATATTACATTGTTGGGAATGGGATTGTATCGGATTTTGCGCAAAACACATCTTGCGCAACCGGTTTGTGCAGTGTTGGCAGTAGTTTTGATGATTGCATACGGTGATATGGTTGGCATGAGTAGTTCGGCATATCGTGCTGTATTTATGTTTGGAATGCAACTTGTAGCACAGTTGTTGCGACGTACTTATGATATGCTTACAGCGTTGGCACTTGCAGCAGTACTGATTTTGCTAGAGCAACCATTATATTTGTATTATGCAGGATTTCAATTGTCTTTTGGTGCGATTCTTGGAGTAGGCTGTCTGTCCGAAGTGATGCAGCCATTTTCTTGTAAAAAGAAACCACGTTTTATAGACAAAATCGTGTTGTCTTTGTGTGGAAGCCTTAGTATCTTTCTAATACATTTTCCGATTATGTTATGCGTATATTATGAATTTCCAATCTATTCCTTTTTGCTGAATTTGATTATTATTCCTGCAATGTCTATTTTGATGGTAGTAGGGCTTTTGTGTCTTGGCGTAGGTTGTCTGCCTTGCGCGGTTGGACTGAGTATAGCAAAAGTTCTGGGGTTAGCATGTCATGGCATATTATCTTGTTTTGCATGGCTTTGTGAATGGTCTCTTAAGTTGCCATTTGCGAACTGGTTAACAGGAAGACCGGACAATTGGAAAATTTGCATTTTTGCCGGAGTTGTCATATTTTTATATGTGTCATATCAATATGGGAAGAAATTGTCAAAAGAAGCTGTCTGCGAAAAAAGAGGAATTGGAATTGAGCTTCCTTTTGGAATAAGACTTTTGATAATACTTGCGGCAGTTATATTGGTCAGCAGTTCTTCTATAGATGGTACTTCGTTGACTTTTTTAGATGTAGGCCAGGGTGATTGTATTTGCATTGAGAGTGCAGGTGGGGAACACTTTTTAATTGATGGTGGAAGCACTTCAGAAAGTAAAGTAGGCGATTATACAATTTTACCTTATTTGAAATACAATGGAATATCGAAATTAGACGCAGTATTTTTGACACATCTTGACAGTGATCATATCTCTGGAGTGATGGAACTTTTAGAAGATAATAAAATGGAAATAAAAATCAATAGGATTTGCATATCAAATGCTGTCATTGAAGATGAGGCCTATTACAAGCTGGTTATGCTTTGTAATGCAAGGAAAGTACCAATTTATCGATTGAAGGCTGGCGACCAAATAAAAGCGCAAGGTTTGCAGTTTGAAGTGCTTCATCCATGTGCAGATTATAAGGCGGATTCGCGCAATGCATATTCTCTTGTGATGAAATTGGAGCTTGGTGGGGTTACAGCCCTTCTGACAGGAGATGTTGAGTCTGATGGAGAATATGCATCAATAGAACAACTTTATGAGGATAAAGACGTTTCAGAAATTGATATTTATAAGGCAGCACATCATGGCTCTAAATATTCCAACACAGAGGAAATACTAAAATATACACGACCAAAGACAGTCGTTATTTCTTGTGGCGAGGATAATCGTTATGGACATCCACACACAGAGGCGGTTGAGCGCATGAGGCAGATAGGGAGTAATATTATAATTACAAAGAACACAGGAGCCATTACGATAAAGATTAAGAACGGAAACTATAAGATAGAAACTTATCGAAAATTAAAGACAGAGGGAGTACAATGAAAAGAATTGTAGAGGATATTAAAAGTGGCAGATTTAGTAAAGTATATCTTCTCTATGGGGAGGAGGCGTATCTGCGTAGACAATACTGTGAAAATTTGCGTAAAGCACTAGTATCAGAGGGAGACACAATGAATTACAGTGTTTATGCGGGAAAGGATATTCATGTCAACGAAGTGATTGACTGTGCAGGTACAATGCCTTTTTTTGCTGAGCGCAGAGTGATTCTTATTGAGAACAGCGGCTGGCTAAAAAATGGAAATGACCAGATTGTGGCACTGATAAAAAATCTTCCAGAAACCACTTATATAATTTTTGCGGAGGAAGAAATAGATAAGCGAAGTAAACTTTATAAAGCGATTATTGCAAATGGTTACGCAGCACTCTGTGAAATGCAAGATGAGGCAACACTTAAAAAGTGGGTACTAGGATTGTTAAAAAAAGAAAAGAAACAGATTACGGCGGATGCATTGGATCTTTTATTAGATAAAACAGGAACAAATATGGAAAATATTCGGAGAGAGGTAGAGAAGTTAATTTGTTATAAGTACTATGAAGAAGGAATAACAGAAGCCGATGTGGAAGCATTGTGTGTTGTGCAGATACAAAATCAGATTTTTGATATGGTGGAGGCTGTTGCACAGAAGGAGCAAAAGCGCGCACTTGAACTATATTATAATCTGCTTGCGCTAAAAGAGGCACCAATGAAAATACTAGCATTAATTGCCAGACAGTTTCATATGCTTTTGCAAGTAAAAGAGATGAAAGGAATGGGATATCAGGAGAGTGATATTGCCAAAAAGACAGGACTGAATCCTTATTATCTAAAAAAGAAATATATTCCGCAAGCAACGCGATTTCAATTATTACAGTTAGCAGATGCACTCACAACTTGCGTCGAAGCGGAGGAGCGTGTGAAAACAGGACGCATGTTAGACAAACTTAGTGTGGAACTTTTAATTATAGGATTGAGTACACAATAGACTTTCAAAGTTTATTTATATTTAAAAATTGTAAGAGGATGAAAGGAGAAATACAATGCTACCAAAAGATCCAGTAATGCTGTTGAGTTATATAAATCTGAAATTAAGAGATTATTATTCAAGTCTTGAGGCATTTTGTGAAGATACAGACGAGGATATAGAAAACATTGTGAATCAATTAAAACAGATTGATTATCACTATGATCGAGAAAAAAATCAGTTTATTTAAAAAACTGGCTATTTTAATCCATGGACTTTAGGTAATGGGTTAAGCCAAAAGTTGGAGGTAATGAGGAGAGATGAAAAAATGGATAATTTCTCTTTTGGCAGTAATTTTGTTGCTACAAGGGTGTGCAGATCGAGATGCAAATGCAAAAGAAGTGACAGATACAATTGTTAAAATTGAAGAAGAACACAGCGAGGAAGAATCAAGGAGTACAATACTTGAGGAAAAACGCGAGAAGGAAGTATTGAAATTTACAGAGGACACAACACAGCCTGAGGAGACCGGAGTGACGTTCACGGACGATATTGGTAGGACAGTTACGGTGGAGTGCCATGACAGAGTGATTACGTTAATTGGAAGCTTTACAGATGTGTGGCTTTTGGCAGGTGGAGAAGTAGTAGGAGCCGCGAATGACTCTTGGACTAGTTTTGATTTGGATTTGGGAGAGGAAGTGGTAAATATTGGTTCTCACCTAGAACCAGATATTGAAAAAATTATTGCGGCAAAACCTGATTTGGTGATTGCCAGCGCAAACACAGACGCCGATATGGATATGGAGAAAATTTTGACAAATGCAGGGATTACTGTAGCATACTTTTCTGTGTCAAATTTTAATGAGTATATGAATATGTTGTCTATCTGCACAGATATTACAGGGAGAAAGGATCTTTTTGTAAAGAATGGAACAGAGGTTCAGAAATTAGTGGATGCTGCAAGAGAGCGTGTAAATCAGCGCAATTTAGATGGGAAAAAAGCGCCTCGTATTGTGTTTTTTCGCGCAAGTGCATCAAGCATTAAGGCGAAAGGAAGCTATGGAAATGTCGGTGGCGAAATGTTGGCTGAATTAGGCTGTATCAATATTGCTGATGAGGATGGCAGCTTGCTTGATGATCTTAGTATGGAGGCTGTTATTGCTGCTGACCCAGATTTTATATTTGTGACAACACAGGGAAAAGATGCAGAGGCTATTCAGCAAAATATAGTGGATACTCTATTAAATAATGCAGCATGGAATCAATTGCGTGCTGTAAAGAATGGTCAGTACTATATTTTAGAAAAAGAACTTTACAACCTTAAACCCAATGCGAGGTGGGGGGAGGCATACCAAAAGCTTGCAGATATATTATATGGTGCACCATAGAGATATAATTTAAAAATATTATTGATATTTTTGCTGTGGTATATGTATTATCTCTGATACCGCAAAACCAATTGATATATTTGCCATAAAATATATCAATAAAAGAAATAATAATTATCTTCTTCATCGGAAAATTTTTTGAGTCGTACATGAAAAACAGTTTCGATAATATGCTGTTGTAGACACACTTCGGGTGTGGCTATGGCAGCGATCTTTTTGTCTTGCATTATGACAAGCGTGTCAGAAATGCGAAGTGCTTGTCCGATGTCATGGAGTACAAGAATAATCGTTTTTCCTTGTGCTTTTAATTGCAATAGCATTTCCATAAAGGACTTTTGTGCATTTAAGTCCAGATAGGTGGTTGGTTCATCTAGAACAATATAGTTACAATCTTGTGCCAACGTCATAGCAAAAAAAGCACGTTGTCGGATTCCACCAGAGAGCGTGTCTGCATATTGGTCTGCATATTGAGTTACTTGTGTGAAGCGCATAGCATCTTCTACTATTTGTATATCATTTTGTCTTTTTTTGCGTGCGAAGCCTAAATGTGGAAAGCGTCCGTGTTCTACAAGTGTTTTTACCGGTAGTGCAGGAATGAGAGTGTGCACCTGTGGCAAAAAGGAGAGCTTGCGTGCACGTTCTCTAAGTGGCATAGCGAGATAGTCTGTGCCATCTAAGTAGATAGAGCCAGAGGTGACTTTTGAGGAGCCATTTAGGCATTGCAACAGTGTGGTTTTACCACACCCATTAGGGCCGATAATAGTGGTAATTTCGCCTTTTTGGAAAGAAATAGAGATATCATGCAGTATTGGTACAAAACTGCAACTAATATTTACATGACAAAATTCAAGCATTAACTCTGCGTCCTCCCTTCTTTTGAAAGAGCAAATACAGAAAAAATGGTCCGCCAATAAAGGACAGCAATATTCCAACAGGAAGTTCAAATGGTGCAAACAATATACGACCTAAAATATCACAAATAAGAATAAAACTGGCGCCTAGCAGTGCAGAACATGGCAATAAGTATCGAGCATCATTGCCAAAGAGTCGACGACAGATGTGAGGTATAATAAGTCCCACAAAACTTAATAATCCTGCATAACTGACTACACAGCCAGAGAGAATACTAGATAATACCAATAAAAAAAGACGAACAGCAGTGACATGTAAACCAAGAGAGCGAGCAGTCTCGTCTCCTAGACTAAGAACATTGATGGACCTTGCAAAAAGAAAAGACAAAATAAGTGCGATAAGGATAGCGATTATTGGAAATTGCAGCGTTTCAAATGTTAAACCTGAAAGGGATCCAATCATAAAAGTTGTGAGATTTATGGTGATATCTGTATCCAAAAGTTTAATCGTATTAATGCCTGCATTTAAGAAACTAGATACTGTAATACCTGCAAGAATAATCGTTGTGCGGGAACTGTCAGCCATGTATGCCAGACCATAAATAATAAGGGTTGCTGCGAGTGAACCTGCAAAAGCAGCAATTGGAATGCCAAGTGTTCTATTGCTGCCAAACATGAGTGAAAGCATTACTGCAAATCCAGCGCCAGAATTAACACCAATCGTATTTGGACTTGCGAGAGAATTATTCATGACACTCTGTAAAATAACCCCAGCAGTGGAAAGCCCCATTCCGGCAACGCATGCGCCAATGACTCTTGGAAGGCGCACTGTGTTAATTAGGATATAGTCGGTAGTGTCTTTATCGAATCCAGCAAGACAACGCAAAACATTTATGGGAGAAAGAGAGACACTTCCTAAGAGAATACCCGCGAAAAAACAAAGAACCAGCAACAATATTAGAGATAAAAATTTTCTTGATATTAAGTTTGATTTCATGGATAACTGTTTTTGTTCCTTTCTATTCTTTTGTAATTTGATAAATTTATCATCGCATATTTTTGGGGTTTAATCAAATAATATTTTATCGACAGTTACAAATTCATATCCTTTTTTTGTGAGTTCGTCAACCACAATAAGGGCTGCTTCCACAGAAGTATCATAATAGTCATGTAGAAGTATAATGTCATTATCTGATACTTCGCCAAGAACTGTATTTGCGACGCGGCTTGTATTGGCAGTACACCAATCGAGAGGGTCAACGTTCCAGAGGACAGGAAACATGTTTAAATCTGTCTCAAATTTTTTGTCCCATGAGCCATAAGGAGGACGAACATATTGTATTTCGTCACCAGTGATATCGTGTAAAATTTCATTTGTCTGTATTAGCTCATCTTTGAACTGCTCGCGGTTGGCTTCAGTAAGCTGAATGTGACTGTAGGTATGATTGCCAATTAGGTGTCCTTCGTCATACATTCTTTTAATAATTTCTGGATGAAGTTCAGCGTGTTCCCCAGTGACAAAAAATGTGGCTTTCACCCCGCGTTTCTTCAATCCATCAAGCAGCTTTTCTGTGTATACTGGATGTGGGCCATCATCAAAGGTGAGCGCGACACGTCGAATATCAAAGGAATTGATTTCAGTGGGAGGTGGATCTAAGGAGGCAATAGCAGGAATCGATTGTCGATATAACAAAGATTTTGCTATGGCTGTCAGTGTCAAACACATACATATGAAATATAATATATTGAAAATACGATTATAATGTTTCATATACAAAGTCACCGCAATATACTGTATTCTTAACTATGATATGCGTGAAATCGTGATAAGATTACTGTTTGGAAGTGTGTAGTTATTTTTCATGGATTAATGATTAAATTAATTTTTCATCAATGTTTTGTTGTATGAAGTTTTAATTAATGATATACTAAGTGTGATAAAAGAGTGAAATAACTCGTAGAGTATTATAGTGAGAGAGGTCTGATATTAATGGAAAAAAATAAAAAATGGGATATATTTGAAGATATGACTGCGAAATGTTATAAATCGCAGGATAGTGGGAATATTATAAAAGAATGCTGGTACAGCGCGTATGATACACTTTTGGAGATTATTGAGGAGGAACAAAAAAAGTCTCCTAACTGTTTTATGGAGTTGGCAGAAATTGATCAGAAGACAGAATATAAATATAATGTACAAAGCTGGGTAGATGACTATTTTAAGGAATTGAATGTTCTTGGAGATTACAACAGAATTTACAAGGACGGCACACGGTTGATCAATGCTTTTCAATGGCAGATGCAGACACCAACACAGATTAAGCTGCGCGTGATTAATGCGATGGAGCGGTTGGGGATGCATGAAGCCGCAAGCCGGTGCAGCGAGGAGTGGGTAGTGCAAAGTCCAGATAATATTAACGCGCTTTTTGCCGCTTTAATCTTTGGAGAAAAAGATTGTGTCAAAGAAAAGGTAATCGAGGAGAATTAAGATGCTAGAAAAGAATGTCAAATTGGATAACAGCACAGTACTTGTGACGGGGGCAGCCGGATTTATCGGTGCAAATTTGATATTGGCACTAATGAAAAATGTGCAGAATATTCACGTTATAGGTATTGATAATATGAATGACTACTATGATGTGGCGCTCAAAGAATTTCGTCTTAGACAGATTGAGGATTGTAGTAAGAACGTATCAGGCAGATTTACATTTATCAGGGAAAGTATTGCTGACAAGATGCTGGTCAGTGAATTATTTGCGCAGTATCAGCCACAAATTGTAGTGAATCTTGCAGCGCAGGCAGGTGTGCGCTACAGCATTGAAAATCCAGATGCATATATTGAATCCAATTTGATTGGCTTTTACAATATTCTTGAGGCGTGTCGACACAGTTATGATAATGGTGCGACGGGGGTGGCACATTTGGTGTATGCAAGTTCTTCGTCTGTATATGGAAGTAACAAAAAAATTCCATATGCGACAGAAGACAAGGTGGATAATCCAGTGTCTCTCTATGCTGCCACCAAGAAATCTGATGAGTTATTGGCACATGCCTATGCAAAATTATATAATATCCCCTCAACAGGACTACGTTTTTTTACGGTGTATGGTCCGGCAGGGCGGCCAGATATGGCGTATTTTGGTTTTACAGACAAGCTTGTGAAGAATGAGACAATAAAGATATTTAATTATGGAAATTGCAAGCGTGACTTTACTTACATTGATGATATTGTTACGGGAATAGAGGCAGTTTTACAGTGTGCACCACTTCCTAATGAGGATGGTGTAAAGTATAAGATTTATAATATCGGAAATAACCAGCCTGAGAATCTGTTGGATTTTGTGGAAATATTGCAAGATGAACTTAAATCTGCTGGAGTGCTGCCAGAGAACTATGATTTTGCAGCACATAAGGAGTTTGTCGGAATGCAACTAGGTGATGTGGAGATCACATATGCAGATGTCAGTGCATTAGAGCGTGATTTTGGATTTAAACCATCAATGGATTTGCGCAAGGGACTTAGAAATTTTGCCCAGTGGTACAAACAGTTTTATGCAAATTGAGCATATGCGAAAAGTAAGGTCTTGGGATAGACCTTATTTTTCGCTGTTCTGATATAAAATAGCTGTCAGGGCAATTTTGGCTGGTCTTCCTGCAAAGATTGGCGATATTCAGTAGGAGTACAACCCATAGTTTTCTTAAAAACTTTATTAAAGTAACTTGTGTTGTTAAATCCGACAATACCCGCGATTTCAGAGATAGATTCGTGTGTTTTTCGATACATATATTTTGCGGATTCCATAATTCGATATCGCATTAGATATTCAATTGGAGAAAGCCCTGTTACACGCTTGAAGCATCGGCAACATTCACTTTTACTAACGAGAATAGCATCTGATATATCTGTCAGGCTAACAGGGTCCATAAAATGTTCTTGTATATAGAGGATTGCCTGTTTGACCCGATATGCATCTTGATTTGCAGTGCGTGCAGTGGTGTGAGGTACTGGCGATGCGGTAGGAAGCTGATCGTATATAAGTTTCCATAATTGCAATACATAGGATTTGCTAAGCAATTCATAACCAGTGGAATGTTCTGTGTTAAGTGCAATCAAATAGTTTAAAGAGAACAAAAACTGTTGGTATAGTGCATTGCTTTTAGTAATATGCAGACAATAAAGTGCTTGACTAGAGATTACAGGACTAATATATTTGCTCTCCAATTCAAGCTGGCCATATCCAAGAATAAAGGAAGGATGGATAACAATACAATAGACAATTCCTCCATCATTTTCGGAGGGCGTGATAAAGTGTTTGACGCCTTGATTGACGAAGATAATATCTCCTTCAGATACATATAGATTTTCCTCGTTGCAAGTTACATAGACATGACCTTTGAGTACATATTGAAATTCAACTTCATCATGCCAGTGCCAGTGTACAATCGGTGCGTCAGGTACAGTACAATCAAATGTAGAAAGTTCTAGGGGATATCCGCTAAGCAGAAGCTTTTGCGTGCGTTTTGCGTAAAAATCAGGGTCCATGAAATCAATTCCTTCTTTCCTGTAAATTGTTCAAAAATGCATAAGTCAAAAAAGATACAGTTTATTTTTGAATTGTTCCTGCGTAATACGTATTTTGACATTATATTAGTAGGGCAATAACATGATGTTGGGGTCAAAAGGTATTTTGCCCCCTATGATACCACGGATTGCTCCG
>CAJUAE010000010.1 GCA_910583965.1 uncultured Lachnospiraceae bacterium | reverse complement strand
CTTGCCCAAAAAGAGGTATTTTTTTCCATAGACACAAACTTTTTTACACTACCGTCCCCACCGTCCCCTCCTCGTTATAATTCAATGCGGAATTTAGGATATAAGTAACTTTATATATATGTGTATCTCAAACAGACAAAAATGGAAATTACAACTTAAAACTGACAATTTTGAGCAGCTTGCTGCGAAAACTTTATATGTAGTTCTTTAATGTTCTTTTTAATCTTTTCAATAACCTTTCTTCATTTTTAAATAGAAACATACTTCTTTCATTATCAATATTCTCCTTTTAGACTCTGTTTTTATTGGTATATACCTTTTTAATACACTTGCATATGAATATATTCTCCATTCGTTTATAAACCTTCTACAAAATTTCAGATAAGATTATTTGATATACCCTTGTGCTAAATTTGGCACCTCTGATTTTTACCCTGTTTGGTACAATGAGATTTTCAATTAGCAACAGGGATATTATTTATTTCTATCTCGCAATGGACACCAGTTAGGACTTACTACTGGCAATTTCTCAACACTCAATTTCCCCATATCATCTGTTCTATTTTCATGATCACAATAATATACTTTGTTCCCATAATCATATGCTTTCATATATTTACACTGATTACAATTAGTCATCTTATCTGTCATACTCTTATCCTCATTTATCTCTATAGTTGCATTTTCAACCATGTTATTCACTATCCTTTCTAATTCTTCTGTAGTACATTTACCATATAAAGCGTTAATACGATCCATATTCTTTTTACTGATTATTACAACTCTGTCTTTTAATTTCATGTAATTATGCTCACCTCCTTTCTTTTATTCTGTCTGTAAGTCCTTCACTTGCAACAAATTTTATGTTCTCATGTTTTGGTATGATACATTGCTGTCCGGTCTGTGGATTTCTGCCTATTTTCTCTTTTGCTGTTTTCATTTCAAATCTGCCAAAACCCATAATCATTACTTTTTCGCCTTCACTCATGCAGTCCATAAGTGTATCAATAAATAATTCTAATCCCTTCATAGCATCTTTCTTTTTAATTCTGCCTTTCTCTGCCATTCTATCTGCAAATTCTTTTTTCTTTACTGACATTGTTCTTCTCCTTTTCTTCCATAAATTTTCTTACAAATGTTTTAAATTGGTTAATTAATGTGATTGAATTTTATTGGGTTAGTTATTTTGTCAATGAAATTCAGTTTTTATTTAGAGTATTTGGATTATTGAAGTTGGAATGTTATAATGTCCTAGAATACCTCTGTGACGTTCTGTGAGCTATTCTAAGAAGGTTTAATGAGTGATGGATAAGATTATAGGTAGTGGATTCAGACATCAAAATAAGCCCACTATCAATTACATTTTTATAACTGATAATGGACTTATGCATTTGTCCGAATATTTAATTATGGGAATTAGAATTTAAGTTATATGAGTCAGTTCTCATACCCCATTTTAATATATATCGTACCCCATTCGTACCCCATTTTTGCAATAAAAGACGTTAAAATGCGATAATTTACGATAGTTTTTCAAAATGTCAAATATGCTGAAATCCCAGAAAATACAGCATTTTCAAGCATTTTCCTACCACTCATACGGCGTTGCCTGATACACGTAATAATTCAGCCAGTTTGTGTACAGGTTATTACTATGTGAGCGCCATTGTAATTTGGGCTTCTGTGTAGAATCATCATTTGGATAATAATTTCTAGGAATATGTATGGGCAATCCCTTCTCCATGTCTCGCTTATATTCCGCATCAAGAGTATATCTATCATATTCGGGGTGTCCATTTACAAATATTTTTTTGCCATTCTCAGCATATGCAAGAAATACACCTGCCTCGTTTGATTCTGCAAGAACAGTAATCTTATCACAGTTATGAATATCAACAGCAGGAGTCTCTGTGTGTCGACTATGCGGCGCTAGAAAATAATCATCAAAACCACGCACAAGAGGTACTTTTCTGTTTTGCACCTTATGCGAATACAATCCAAACAGTTTTTCTGGAAGCTGCTGTTTCTGAATACCATAGTAATGATAGAAACCTGCTTGAGCTCCCCAACAGATATGAAGTGTAGAAGTTACATGTTCCTGAGCCCAATCCATAATAGCACATACTTCTGTCCAATAATCAACTTCCTCAAAAGGAATATCCTCCACCGGTGCACCTGTAATAATCAAACCATCAAATCTTTTGTTTTGAATCCGCTCAAATGTCGTATAAAAACGATTTAAATGATTCGCTGATGTATTGAGTGATACATGACTTGTCACCATAAGAAACGTAACATCCACCTGCAAGGGTGTATTGGACAGTGCACGCAAAAGTTGCAACTCTGTATCCTGCTTTACAGGCATCAAATTCAGGATACATACCTGTATTGGTCTGATATCCTGATGCATCGCTCGATTTTCATCCATCACAAAAATATTTTCATTCTCAAGAATTTCTTTTGCTGGCAGATCACTTTGTACTTTAATTGGCATATTTTTACACTCCTGTCTAAATAATTTCCAGTTCCAGATTGCATCATTGTTATGACATTGCTTTTACACTTCCATATTCAAATACGCTTTCATAAATTCTTCTTCTGTAACAATAGAAACATTTAGTTCTTTAGCTTTTTTATTTTTTGATGAATTGGAAGTACTATCATTGTTGATAAGGCAAAGTGTTTTTGAAGATACACTTCCTGCCACTTTTCCACCTTTTTTCTCAATCAAATCTTTTAATTCATTTCTACTTCCAAAATGATTTAGATTTCCAGTAATTACAAAAGTCTTACCCTCAAGCGTCTGTTCTTCCGCGTTTATCTCCTCTTTTTGGATACGAATTTCTGCCAAAAGATTATCAAATCTTTTGTTGTTTTCCTCGTTAGAAAAATAATCCACAAACGCTTTTGCAATTACCTCTCCAATACCATCTATCATCGCAAGTTCTTCCACTGTTGCACAACGCAAACTCTCCAGATTAAAATCATAAAATCGGCAAATGACTTTTGCATTCGCCAAACCAATATTTGCAATTCCTAAACTAAAGATTAGTTTTGGCAACTCCACGTCTCTGGCCGTTTCAATGCTATTGATTAGCTTCTTGTAAGAACGTTCTCCAAATCCTTCCATTGCCACAATATCAGATTTATATCTATCAAGATGAAAAATATCTTGATATTGATGAATAAATCCTTTTGCAATGAATTTCTCAAGAGTTGCTTCTGACAATCCATCAATATTCATAGCATCACGGCCTACAAAATGGGTAAATGACTTTATTTTTTTAGCATCACAATTAGAATTGGAACAGTACAATGATTGCACTTCATTCACTGCACGAATCTCTGTTGCTCCACCACAAACAGGACAGACAGATGGTATCTCTATATTCTCACTTCTAGTAAGATTTTCCGCTATCTGAGGAATGATCATATTGGCTTTATAAACAGTAATCTTATCTCCAATACCCAATTTCAGTGCCTTCAAAATACTAATGTTATGAACAGATGCCCTGCTCACTGTAGTGCCTTCTAATTCAACTGGTTCAAAGATTGCGACTGGATTAATCAGTCCTGTACGGCTTGGACTCCACTCAATTTCTTTTAGCGTCGTTTCTCGAATTTCATCTGCCCACTTAAATGCAATAGAATCGCGCGGAAACTTTGATGTTCGTCCAAGAGAACGCCCATAAGCAATATCATCATAAATCAATACTAGGCCATCGGACGGAACTTCATAAGTCTGAACACGTTCCTCATAATCTGATACAGCCGCAACAATACTATCTGTATTGACTTTTACATATGCAACGATATCAAACCCTTGATTGGTAAGAAATTCAAACTGCTTTTCCCGCGAATTCTCAAAGTCGACCCCATCTGCTTTCACAAGCGCAAATGCATAAAATCTTACATTTCTCTCCGCTGTAATCTGATTATTTAATTGTCTAACAGATCCTGAACAAAGATTTCTTGGATTTTTATACTTTGCTTCCACATCTTCAATATGGCTGTTGATTTCCTTAAAATCATGATAAGTAATAACCGCTTCTCCTCTAAGAATCAACTCACCCTGAAATTGAATTTTTAATGGAATGTTTTTAAAAACCTTTGCATTGTTGGTAATAACTTCTCCTACTTCACCGTTTCCGCGTGTGACTGCTTTTAATAGTTCTCCATTCTGATACGTTAACACGATTGTAAGCCCATCTAATTTCCAACTAAGCAATCCATCTTTGTCACCGAGCCAATCTTTTAGCGCCTCGCGTTCCTTAGTTTTGTCAAGAGAGAGCATGGGACTCTCATGGGCTTCCTTAGGCAATTCATCAACCGCTTCATATCCGACACTAATTGTAGGACTGCCTGCAAGAACCATACCTGTTTCCTGTTCAAGAGTCAACAGTTCGTCATACAATGCATCATATTCCAGGTTGCTCATAATTTCTCTGTCTTGTGCATAGTACGCTTTTGAGGCCTCTCTTAGCTTCTCCACAAGCACTTTCATTTGATGTATTTTTTCATTGTTTGCTTCCATACTTTCCTCCATTATATTCAAATAGATTATAAGAATCTGATATTCCACACAGACGATAAAGCTTTGACAGTTCTTCCCCACCAAGTTCTCGATATTCTCCACATTTTAATCCGTCAAGTTCAATATTCATCACCCTAACACGTGTAAGTGACCTTATGTCATATCCAAAGCACGCGCACATTCGTCGAATTTGTCTGTTTAATCCTTGTGTTAATATCATTTTAAACGTGTATTTTCCTATGTATTGTACACTGCATGGTCGTGTTGTCTCATCCAATTCCTTCAAATATACTCCCTTTGACAATTCATCCAAAAATTCTCTTGTTATCTCCTTGTTTACTTTGACAAGATATTCCTTTTCATGATGGTTTGCGCCTTTCATCATTCGCTGTATTAATTCTCCATCATTTGTCATGAGAATCAATCCCTCAGATTCTTTGTCAAGACGCCCTGCGTAGGTGAGCCTTATGGGATAATTTATTGCCTCCACAATCGTCTTTTCTGCATGTCGATCCTTTTCTGTACAAGTAATTCCAACCGGCTTATAATATGCAAGTACCACCTTCGCAGAAACTGGTTGCACCTTTTTTCTATTTACTTCCACGCAATCTGATGCACAAACTTGCATACCACTAACTGCCTTATTGCCATTGACCGTTACGCTTCCTTGCGCTATCAATTTATCTGCATTTCGCCTTGAACAGATACCACATTCCGCTAGATATTTATTTAATCGGGTCATTTTGTTCCTCTCAGTAAAATTATTCCATTGTTCCATTCGCAAAAAATCTGTTATCGTATTTTTACGTCTACTAACCGCAACTATTTGGGCTTATTAGAGAACAAGTTATTTAATCCAATAGAATACTTGTAATCCAATAAATTACAAGTATTCTATTAGATTACAACCACATAGATGAAAATTATTTCTCCTTACAAAAATTTTTTTAGTCTGTTGATTGTTTTTTCTTCAAATGCAACCAGCTCTCGTGCAATTTCCATAGATGTATTTCCAGAATTTTGATGACGATTCATCGATTTCCACATATTTGTAATACCTTTGTTACTCCCCTGTATCATAAGCTCCGCAATTTTACTCGTACTGCAGTTCGTAAGTGTATTCATCTGAATGCTGCCCTTCAACATCATATCCTGCACACTGCTGGCATGGTATCCTTCTGCTCGCTCACGCTGTAGCCGATCTGTAGCCTTGTTTTGTATAACAGAATATAAAAGTTTTTCCTTGGAAAGTTCCTGCAATAACTCATCATTATGAACCATCTGGGATATCGTTTCAATCGCATTAATTGCGATATTGGAATTTTTCTGAACCTCTTTTAAAATCTCCTGATCATCTTTTTTCATAGCTATCATCCTTTCTCTTTAAACGATTTATGATAGCTATATTATCACCAGTATTTAACAGCTTATGCCTACATCTCTATATTCTCGTAAACAGTATTCTCCACTTCACCTATCAAGACTTCCAATTTCTCTTTTTCCTGTTCAAAAGGATATACAACACCCCACTGTGCGCGCAACTCATCCATCTGTTTCATAATGCGAATTGTCTCACTATGTGGCATTTCCCAGCACTCTTTCTCGCCTTTTTCAATAGCCTCAAGACTAGAAGATACTTCATATTCATACCCTGTAATCTGTTTTGGGGCCTTGATTGTCTTCCCTGCTTTGCGTCCTACATCATATACAGTAATAGACTCAAAATTATTAATATTTTCTATCACAATATATCCTTTTGGTCCATATATCACTCCTCGCCTGTCAGTATATCCATTCATTGTACTGTTGAGTACTGCCATCTTACCATCTTTATAGACAAGTGTAATGCTCTCTGAAGCATCTACCCCAGAATCGGTCAAGATACAAGATGAATCCATTCTCTCAATTTCTTTTCCAAAAATCATCGCTGCAAAATTTAATACATACACCCCTAAATCAAGCAGTGTTCCACCTGCAAGTGCAGGATCTATCAGTCTTTTTTTGTTAGAAATAGCATATCCTAAATTGGCTGTCAACATCGTCGGTTCTCCAATAATACCCGAATTGATAACGCCTTTAATAGTTGTGAGCATTGGCATATATCGAACCCACATTGCCTCAGTAACAAAGACATCTTTTTCTCTTGCAAGCATCAAAATTTCTTCAGCTTGGGCTGCATTTGCAGTAAATGCTTTCTCACATAGTACATTTTTGCCATTTTCTATACACAATTTCATATTTGCATAATGTTCTGAATGCGGTGTTGCAATATAAACCAAATCAATTTTCTCATCTAACACTAGTTCTTCATAAGAAGTATAAGCCACTTTGATTCCGTACTGATTCGCAAATTCTTGTGCTCTTTCCTCGCTTCTTGACGCGACACCATAACACTTCACATTCTTCATTTTCTTAATGGTGCCTGCCATAACTCCTGCAATTTTACCAGTTCCTAAAATACCGATACGCTTTTGTTTAAACATACATGTGCCCTTACCTTTCACAATAAATTAAGGTTCTGAAAAAATACTTTAACTCGTCTTATTTTTTACAGTTTCTAAACGAAAGCCCATGTAGCGCAAAGCCCATGGGTTTTCATTCCTATCAGATTTATGTATGCCATTTAAAGTCACTCAAAAAATTCAGCTTTTACATATCCGATTGTACCATTATAGTTAATCTTGTACCACTCACCTTGATCTTCCAACAGCTCATAAGAATTTCCTCCTTGGGCGGTTCCAAGTTTTGCCGATTCCTGATTTGCCTCGCTTCTAACATTTACATTTGTCGCAGCTTTTACTGTTCCAACTGGAGATGTGGAAGACTCTGTGGTTACGACCTCCAGATAATCACTCTTGATATAGGCTTCTTTGCCGTCAAAAATCACCTTGCTCCATCCGTTTACTCGTTCTTCAATTCTGGTAAGTTGTGTTCCTGTCTCTGCCTTGCCAATCTTGTCAGCCTCCTCACTGTCAGAAGAACGTACATTCACTGTCGATGTAGTTTTTACAATCTGATTGACAACTTGATTTTGAAGGGGTGGTTCCTCGCTTTCTGTGGGCGCCTCTGTCTCTACTGGCGGAACATCAACTTGTGTCTCTGGTGTCTCTGTTTCCTCCTGCGCCTCAAGTTGTGCCAAAGCCTCACCGACAGAAGTTTTAATTGTCGCTGGCAACGCCTCCATAAATTGATCCAATGTCTCGTCAGATGCAATTGCTTCTTTATAGTTTACATCTATTTTGTTATACAAGTCAACTACATCATCCTGACTTGTAACAAGTTTAAACGCCGCTTTAATATTTTCTTCGGTATCCCCATCAATCTTGAGATTTCCATCCTCTGTCGTATATACATAGAATGCATTTAACCCTGGTGCTTTTGTCGCAATATCTTTTATCTTTACAGCATAAGTCACATATACAAAATAAGAATTTTCTTCCATGCCAGATTTGGTATAACATTTAATATCATCATACCCTTCAATAAATTCGCTTTTTTTCTCATAAGTGATAAGATCTTTGTCACTGCTGTAATCTTTGATAGCTCTTACTGTTTCTAAATCACCATCTGCGAGCGCTTTGTAAAACTTGCTCATCAGTTCATTGACATTTGCATGCGCATTTTCAGCTAATGGATCTTCTTTTAACGCTGGTATCTCAGTGGTCACATTGGTCGAGGGATTCACATTAACGGTCTCTGCTGGTGGCTCTTTTTGCTTTCCTAAATAAGAAAAAATCACAGCGATTACAATGACGCACGCTAAAACTGGAAGCAAAATCTTTAACCCATTTATCACAACAGGTCTAATATTGTCAGCGTTAAAATCCATATCAAAGTGCATTGTTTTTCTCGCACGCTCTGTTTTTTCATTGTTCTGTGATGCATTGTTATCCAAATGCATATCTGACGAATTTGTCTCTGAAATCTGCTGTTTTTTTCTATCTTCCATTGTTGTATCGGACATATTATTATTCATTTGTTCTGTATCCTCTATATTTTGTACTTCTTTATTCAATTTCTTGTTATCCATTCTTGCTCCTATCTGTTACTAACTGCGATAAACGCAAACAAATCTAATATTACTATTCATGACTTAGGAGTCCACTCATAGTAGCAGTTGAGGACAATATAGAAAACTTTGCTATACATAAATCGTCCCTCATACTTGAATCATGTTCTCACAGAATACACAGTATCTGCGCATTCTTGCCTTACGAAAAGTGATAATTCAATAGCTAAAGTAATAATTCAATAACTATAATAGGAATGCATAAACCACGCAACAAGTGCGTGGTTCTGATCGTAAGTTCTTAATAACTTTCACAGTAAACTTCCATCATGAAATTCCTGCACTCTTGCAGATTGCATTCCCAAAACACACATCTGCATTATCTTTTCAAAGAAAATACACCCGACAGGAATCGAACCTGCATTAAAGGCGTCGGAGGCCTTCGTTCTATCCATTAGACTACGGGTGCTCGGATTCTAAATACGGTATCACGCTTGTTATCATAACATAATTTTTATCATTTGTCTATAAAAAATTTTGTTCGAGCTTATCATAATTAATGAGACAGATTCTCCTGTAAGAGAACCTGCCTATTTTTATGCACATGGCCACTCAAGTGAAATTTGTTATCAAACCGATTTATCCGTTCGCTGACGGGTGTCTGGCGCGCGAGTAGAGGAAGATAAATCTTCTCTACTCGATTACATATGGGTCGCGCGTAGGAGAAGTGATCTTCCCTACACGATTCAAAGCTGTTCTTTAGTCAAAGTCAAACTTTGTAAACCGTTTTGCTCTGTCAAGATAGCGAAATCTTACCATCTCATTTTTCTCAAGCACATCTTCCTCAGTCCCTCTGTATTGACAGCGGATACAGCTATAAATTCCTGTATCTTTATTGTAAAACATATCGATGTCGAGGTCTCGCATAAAGCAGGATGGACATCTATAATTTAATTTGCCTTTTCCAAGTTGAGCCATGTTGCAAACACCTCCTTATCAGAAATTATCTTCTTGTAGCCGAGTTTGAACATCGGCGAAAATGCATATCCCTCCTCGATATAACCAAGCGCCTTATCGGAGGCAGTAAGAGAAACCTTTGTCTCAATTGCCGGAACCACTGCGCTTACTGCACTCGCACCGTCAAGCTTGGCATCTCGACATCGATATTCATAATTAATTGTCTCTCCGCCTTCTCCCTCACACGCAAGTGTAATGCCAGTCATATCCTCAGGATACTCTGTTGTACCATAACATGCTGTGATATACTCATCCAGTGTAATCTCAGCAGAAGGATCACTAATTTCAAGAATATTTCTCTCAATCTTAATATTAGAAGCGCCTTCTGTAAAATATTCTTTGGTCTGTAATTTTACTGTAACACCATTAAATTGTATTTCAACTGGATCAAGTGTTAAAATACGTGTTTTCTTGCCGTCAATCATTTCCTCTGAAAAATGGCTGTGTGTCGGGCAAAGACAGAGGTCAACTTCCTCACCCTTGTAAGAAAGCTTTGCGCTTCTTACTGTTCCAGCTCCTGCATAGTGTGTAAAATATCCTGCGCGATACTTCTCCTGAATCAAGAACGGATAAGAAGCATCCTGCACATGTGGGGTGCCAATGCCAACAGGCCAGTTTAGCTTTGCCACATAAGGACGTAAATCTACAATTGCGCCGCCCTGGTCCATGTTGACACAAGCTCTCATATAAGGATCGCAATACCAAAACAGTTGTTTGTCAGATCCATAGAGAATATCTCTCCAAGGTGCACACTCTGGCTCATTGTAATTTCCTGCATTGACTCCTTTCTTTTCTCTATAATAGTCCGCAAACTCTGCCATTGTCATATCAATAAGCTTGCCTTCTTTTTTTAAGTCTCCATAATATTTGCAGCCATCACTGTAAGACTTATATAAAAGCTCATATGGTTGCTCCCAACGTCCCATCTTGTTCATCCATCCTGGTCCAACAAACATCATATTATAGGAGTATCCATTATTATATTTTGCAAGGTCACGATACTGGTCAATCAAGTTATAGAGATATGGGTACTCCCACGTCTTCGTGTCATAAATCATACCGCGAAGTACATTCTGAGGGTGTGTACCAAAGTTAGAGCCATTTCCGTCATAACATGCAATCAAATCTCTGGAAAGATGCGGAATTGCAACAATTCCAGAATCTTCCTGTGCGTTTGCTGCTGGTGCATGTGTATTCTGCTTTGACGGAATCCACGGTGCCCATGGGCCGCCGTCAAATAGTGTATACCAAGAATTATTGCAGGTATGGTATGCCTTTGGTCCTTCCTCCCAACAAGTCGCAACTGCACATTTCACAGTTGGATACTTGTCTTTTATATAATTAGTCAGTTCAGCATCCATATAGTAAGAACCTGTTGACTCTGGGTAAAAACCAAATCTGTCATGAAACTTCTCAAAAACATCATTGACAATTGCCTTCTTGTCCTCCATCGAGAACATCCAGATACAAAAATCTTTTGTCTTATACTTTTCACGGAACTCCTCACAGGGAAGTCCAAGCAAAGAAAGTGCAATCTCATCTCCATATTCTTCATGGTCATGTTTTGCAATCTCCACCGCTTCATTATTAAACAATGAAGCGTATGTCATCTGAATTGTCACCTTCAAACCATTTTCATGTGCTAACCTCTGTTGTGTCTTAAAGATGTCGAGCGACTCTGTCAAGAGTGCCTCGTCCCCGATGTCTTCTTCTTTTCCCTGTCCTGTGACCGTCGCAGAATATTCTGGAACCATCTCAGGGCGGTGGATAATGTTTACTACAAATTTATCCATTTTTCTCTCTCCTCCTTTTTATATTCCTTTAAAATCAAAAGATAATATTAATTTTTGGGTTGTATCCAACAAGTACTCCTCATGTGTCCTTGCACCCCAACTATCGTCGCCTGCAACACCCATTTGTTTTAGAGCAATGCGCACCACCGTGTAATAAACAGGTGGCAGTTCATAGACATGTGTTGCATTTTCTATTTCATGCGGTGTGTATGGCAGCACATTCACACTCAAATGTTTTCCTGTGAAACGAACACCGCGTTCCTTATTGTCTGTAATGCTCACACTACGCACTCCTGTATGATTGCCACACTCCTGCGGAACAAGATACTCCGCCAGATTTTCTGCTACTTTTTTATGATAAATGCCAAGCTTTCCACCTTTTTCGCGGTCGCAGTAGGTATCTGCCGGACCAAGCCCATACCATGTCAAATTTTCCAAATCTGCATCAAATTTAAATAACATACCAAACTCAGGCATGTCTATGATATTCTCTGGCGCTTCATATTCCAATGTAGTGTTAATTGTTCCGTCCCCTGTCACTTTATAAGTCACAAAACATTCAGACTCTGGAATTGTAGGCAACGCATAACAGTAACGAATTATGACACTCGTGTCATTTTTTGTAATCGTAGTCTCTTTCGGCTGCTGATACAAACTTGCTGTCTTCCACTGCGCGTAGCGATATGGCATCTGATTGCCGCAATCATTATCGGTTGGTGCGCGCCAAAAATTCGGTTTTGGAATTGCTTTTATCATTTCCTTTCCTGCATACACATAAGAAACTAAACCTTTTCCACCTTTATCAAACAAGGCTTCAAAATGCATTCCACGCACTCCAATATTGCAGGTGCCATCTGCAATTTCAAACATTGGTGCATCTGTTGTATCAGGCAAGTCCTCTGTTTTCTCGATTGTGTATATACCTTGTCCAAAAGCAACCTCATGACCGCGTTTTGCCCAGAGCGTATCATACAATAACACAAAGCTTACAGTTACAACATACTCCCCACTTTTAACTGCTTTCCATGGTGTCTCATCGCTCCATGGTGTCATGTATCTGAACACAGGTAATTTATAAACCTTTGAGGAAAGTGGCTCCACTTCTGTAACTACCGTTGCTTTTGCAAGTTCTTTCCCCTCCAATGCTAATGTGACAATACACTGATACCTTGATGTATTGGTAAATAAATTTTTATTGATAACTTCAAAACTATCGCCATCTACGCGAATTTGTATATTTTGATAATTGAACTTCACTTCCTGCATTTTAGGTGATGGCTTTCTATTTCCACCATAGACAATGCCATTTCCACTAAAATTATAGTCGCATGGTCTGTCGTCAAAATCGCCGCCATAGCCAAGCACCTCATTTCCATATCTATCTTTGTGGTAAATTGACTGATCCACATAATCCCAGATAAATCCTCCCTGAAAAAGTGGTTCCTCGTCTGTCAAATCTGTATATTTATGCATCGCACCACAAGAATTACCCATCGCGTGCGTATACTCGCAAAGAAGCATTGGCTTCGCTCTATTCTCTGTCAAAAATTTCTTGATAGAGTCCACACTTGAATACATCTGGCTCTCCATGTCTGAAGTATCATTGTAGCGTCTATCATGATAAATCCCTTCATAGTGGACAAGCCTTGTATCATCCAACTCATGAAACTTTTGCGACATTGCGTGAATGACAGAGCCACCAAACGACTCATTTCCACAAGACCAAATCAAAATGGAAGGGTGATTCTTATCTCGCTGATACATGGATTGCACTCTGTCTAGCAAAAGCGGTTCCCAATCCTTCCTATCCCCTGGAAGTACCTGTTCTATGGGCCATTCCCCGCGAAGAACCATATCCCAAACTCCATGGGATTCCATATTGCACTCATCAATGAGATATAATCCATACTCATCGCAAAGTTCATATAATTTACAATCATTTGGATAATGGCTGGTACGAATTGCATTGATATTATGCTGTTTCATTGTAATAATATCCTGCAACATTTCATCATAATTAGGCACTCTGCCAAAACGCCCACTAAATTCATGTCGGTCAACACCCTTAAACACAATGCGTTTTCCGTTTATGGTCATAATGCCATTATCAATTGCAAAACGTCGAAATCCAACTTTTTGTGGTATCATTTCCACTACATTTCCATTTCCATCATACACTGTAATCAGCAACTCATATAGATTTGGCTCCTCTGCACTCCAGAGCATTGGCGCATCCACTGTCATATGCACTGCCGGATTCTTGCCCTCTACAAGCAAGATCTCTGTCTCAGCAACTTCAGTAATATCGGAAAGTATCAATTTTGCCTTGGCTGATTTCTCTGTTTGTCTCGCAGTTACAGTCATAGAAACCACCAAATCTGCCTTGTTAAAATCCGCATTTAAATCTGTCTGAATCTTTATATCACTGACATGGATATCTGGTATCGCATACAAATAAACGCTCCGAAAGATTCCAGAAAACCGGAAAAAATCTTGGTCCTCACACCAACTCCCACTCGTCCATTTATACACTTGAACTGCCAGTTTGTTTTCGCCTTCTCTTAGTACATTTGTCAGTTCAAATTCCGATGGCGTAAAGCTATCCTCACTGTATCCAATATAACTGCCGTTGCACCAGAGTGCAAAACCACTCTCGACACCCTGAAAAGAGAGAAAAACCCTTTTTCCTATAAATTGTGTTGGCACTGTAAAATATTTAACATAGCTTGCTGTGGGATTAAACCGTGTTGGAATCTCACCAGGCTGAATAACCTCATGTCCATCCCATGGATACTGTACATTAACATACTGCGGTTTATCATAGCCCTCAAGTTGTATATGCGCTGGAACATGGATATCTTCCCAATCCCGACAATCTGTCTCTAATTGATAAAAGTCCTTTGGAGAGTCTTCCATATTTTTTGCATACTGGAATTTCCAAAGACCATCCAAAGACCTTTTTAGGCTTTGAATATTTTGCACAAACTCAGCCTCATTTACAAAATACTTGTGATCTGAGTGTGCTGCTATTTTATTTTCCTCATAGAACAGAGGATTTTTAATCTTTTCTTGCATATTTATGCCCTCTTGTTCGGATTTGAATGTTTGTGTCTAGTAGAACAAATATTAAGTTTCTTCCTGTTAAACTTATTCTTTTTTCATCTGCTTCATTGTCAAATCTCGCTGTAATCACTAATACACTCCCATTATATCATCCATTAACATCTTCTTGTTTATATAATCATCTTAATTTCGCGCAAATTCATTTATTGCCTGTCTGCAAAAATACCTACCCTTTGGCATTCTCCTGTGTGAAAATAGTCTATATAGCAAATTTCACCCGAACTCCCATCTGCCCGCTTTGGCCGGGCGTATAAATCAGGATGGGTGAAATTTTAATTTCACACTACCACCCTTTTAAAGCCGATATCTTATATTCTAAAAGTTTCCCTTCATGATTATCTGGACGTTTCTTCCATTGATAAGGTGATGTACCAATAATGCGCCTAAAATTGCGGTTAAATGTTGACGGAGTGATAAATCCCACTTTTTCTGCAACGTCTTCCATGCTAATATCTGTCTTATCAATCAAATCACACGCTTTTCTAATCCGTACAAAATTTACATATTCAACAGGCGTCATATTCATTTTCTCCTGAAAGACACGGCGAAAGTGTGTCTCACTCATATGACACTCATTTGCCAGATCAGCAATTTTAAAATTATTTGCATAATTTTTATCCACATATTCAATTGCATTTTCTAATTGCAAACTGTTGTTCTTCTCACAGGATTGTGCAATATCCTTTCCATTAAACCGCGCAATCTCAAACAACAATGAATACGCAAGACCGCTTACACTCTCCCGATAATATATGTTCTTGTCTTGCATTTCCTCAAAGATAGCACGAATCAACGTCACAATCATTGGATTCTCCTCAACCTTTATAAAAAATGCTCTGTTGTTAATTATATCCGTAATACTTCTGATTTCCTGCACAGATTTGCCTCGTTGTTCTAATATGTCCACTGGATTAATATAGATATACTCCCAGAATGCCATAACATCTGTGTCACTTCTAGTCACATGCAGAAAGTTTGCTGGAATGCAAGAAACCATACCTGCTCCAAAACGATACTGATCATTCTCAATAATCAAATCGCCGTCCCCATAATGACAATATCCAATCTCTATTAGATTGTGAAAATGCATATTATCAATATTCTCACCGTAAACCTGTATCCACTTTTTTCCCATTAACGCAAGAACTGTTTCCTCTTGTGGCACTTCATAAAATCGAAACTCCACAGACCCCTTTTTTTTCTTAGCCATTTTAATCCTCATGCCGCCTTTGACGACTCAAATAGAAATAAAAACACTGATTTTTTTGTTTTTCGATATAAGCATTGGTACTTCTTACTATAGTCTCTTGGAATCTTCACAATACCAGATGCCAAAAGACTTCGAGAATCTATTTTCTTAGAAAAGTGTGGATTCCCGAATGACCAGTTTATAGCCTAGCAGCGTTCTTGACTCCACTTTTATTCCTTGAATATACTGCAACAAAATTTTACATGTAAGTGCTCCAAGCGCTCTGTCGTCAAACAAAAGCGAAGTGACTGCCGGCTTTGCATGTTTTAACAGTGTGCTATCATAGAACGACGCAACCTGAATCTGCTGCGGCACCTGAATCTTTTTTTCTGCCAAAACTTGCAGTGCCACTGAGCAGACAAAATCATCCATACAGACAATTGCCCCCACACCTGCCTGAACCAATTTTTCTGTCGCAGACGCAATCTTTTTTATACTATCACAATTTTCTATACTCAATGCCATATTTGGTTCTATACTAGCTGCTCGAAATGCATCTTCATATCCTTGTTTTCTAATTCGATTAACAATGTAATTTTTGCTGCCCCCAATTAATCCAATTCTAGTAGTTCCGCTATTGATCATACGGCTTACCAGCGCACAGCAACCTGCCCGATGATTATTATCCACCTGCAAAATCTTTGCATCCCGCGAAGTTCCCATCATCACAAAAGGAATCCTTTCTTCTTTTAACAAAGCTGCATTTGTATCTTTTACTAACGAACGGCTAAGTATCACGCCATCAACCTTATTGTTTGCAATCATGCGTTCAAGATTTTCCGAATGATGAGCTGTCACTGGCACAAGCATGACATCATAATCATTTGCAGAGGCCTCATCACAGATACCTTGCATACTGTTCTGAAAAAAAGGCATATCCACAAGATTGCAATCCCCTGGAATCACCAGTGCAATGTTGTATGTTTTTTTCTGCGCAAGTCCTTTTGCAATCATATTTGGCTTAAAATCATTCGCTTCAATATAAGAAAGAACACGTTGTCTTGTCTCGTCACTGATTCGCCCTTTACCAGATATTGCACGCGATACAGTAGTTTTTGAAACATGGAGCGCATCCGCCACATCCGCAATTGTAATCTTGCAATCCCTCATTCTACAGACCATCTATAAACCGCTGGAATGCTGCTCTGCCAGCCTCATCTCTCTTGTAGACGCCTGCATGTTCAAGCACCTTTCCAAACACAATTCCAACTTCTTTCTGAATAATATCCATCACATTATCCTTAGCGACCATATCATACTTTTGTAAGAACGCATCCACCCAATCTGCGTGTTTCTCCAACACTTCATTTTTGCGCAAATCTTCTTTTGCAAGAATTGCATCTGCAAGCTGTTCCAACTCCGATTTTAATCTTGACGGCAGCACTGCCAATCCCATCACTTCAATTAATCCAATATTTTCTTTCTTAATATGATGTAATTCTGCATGTGGATGATAGACGCCAAGTGGATGCTCCTCTGTCGTGATATTATTTCTAAGAACCAAATCTAGCTCATAATTCTCTCCACGCTTTCTAGCAATCGGTGTAATTGTATTGTGTGGTTCTCCATCTGTCTCGGCAAAAATAAACACGGATTCGTCTGTATAACCACGCCATTTTGCAAGAATCACGTCCGCAAGTTCTATCATTCGATTGTAATCCTTATGTGAAAGTCTGATAACGGACATTGGCCACTTGACAATACCTGCTGTGATATCCTCAAAACCTTTTACGGTAAATTCCTTCTCAACTGGCGCCTTTGCCATTGCAAACTCATAATTCCCCCCTTGAAAATGGTCATGACTTAAAATCGAACCGCCCACAATGGGAAGATCTGCGTTAGACCCCACAAAATAGTGTGGGAACTGCTCCACAAAATGAAAGAGTTTCACAAAGGTATTATGTTCAATCTTCATAGGGATATGTTTGCTGTTAAATACAATACAATGTTCATTGTAATACACATACGGTGAATACTGAAATCCCCATTGATTCCCCTGAATCGTAACAGGAATAATCCGATGATTCTGCCTTGCAGGGTGGTTTACTCTGCCAGCATACCCCTCATTTTCCATACAAAGCTGGCACTTAGGATAACCGCTCTGCTTCGCGTTTTTTGCCGCCGCAATTGCCTTTGGATCTTTCTCTGGTTTCGACAAATTAATGGTAATATCCATCTCCCCATACTCTGTGTCCGCCTTCCATTTTTTGTCCCGCGCAATGCGATAACGCCGAATATAATCTGTATTTTGACTAAATGTATAATACCAATCTGTCGCAGCTTTTGCGCCTTTCTCATCATAAAGTTTTTGAAATTGACAAATAACTTCTGATGGACGTGGAACTAACATTCCCATAATCTTTGTATCAAACAAATCCCTATACACAATGCTGTCGTCAGGAAGGATTCCTTTTTCCACCGCATAATCGAGCATTTGATTGAGAAGTCCTTCCAAATCAAACGCTTCCAGATCGACAATTGTCGTTGTACTTTCTGGCACATCATAATCATCTAATCCAAACAGCTCTAAAAGCTTGTTGATAGTATAAATCCTATCATTTTCCGCAAGAAGTCCCACTGCAATGCCATAATTTACAAGAGTTGAAATGTTTTCTGTAATCATAAAATACCTCCTTTTTATCATATAGTCTCTTGGAATCTTCCACAACAGCACCCATAAAAAACTCCGAAAGTCTATTAGTCACTCGAAATTTATCTTTTAAAATCTCTGATAACTTCCAACGCTGGAAGTGCATTTCCATCATAGTCAAACAATGCCTGATTCGCCCACTCATTTCCGCATGGTCCAGCTTCTTTCATATAGGCAAGTGCTTCCTCTGTCGCCCAACCGCTTCCTGCTACCGGAAGCCAACCTGCTTCCCAGTAAAAAAAACCTCTGCACTTCTGCTCTGGCACTTTCTCAAGCACCTCAAAAAATGCTTTCATAAACGCGCATTGCCCTTCTTTTGTCATTGGAAATGGCACTTTCTCACAAAGTGCAGGTCTTGTTGCCATGCCTTTTCTATTTTCTGGAGCGAGCTTCTCATAGTCGGCATAATCCTCAACAGTATGCCCCATGGAAACTTCAGCGATAACAAGTTCTTTTCCATAGCGGACTGCAATATCATTCATATTGTTTGACAAATCATCTAGTGTTCCATGCCAAAATGGATAATAAGACAATCCAATCACATCAAAATCCGCGCCTTTGTTGACATTGATATACTGGTCAAACCATGTGCGATACAATGCATTATTTCCGCCATTATCCAAGTGAATCATAATCTTTGTTGTAGGGCATATCTCCTTTACAGCCTTGATCCCTGCGCTGACAAAGCGCGCAATATTTACATAATTTGGAGTTTTCCCTTCTGGCCAGAGCAGTCCATTCGACAATTCATTTCCAACCTGTACCATATCTGGTACAATATCCTCTTTCTGCAAACGATTCATTATTTCTCTCGTAAAATCATACACTGCTTGCTCAAGCTGGTCTGCATTGTAATCTGCCCATGCCTTTGGCTTACGCTGTTTACCAGGGTCCGCCCAAAAATCGCTATAGTGAAAATCCAAAAGAAAACCAAGTTCTGCTGCCTTTACTCGCTTTGCCATACGAAGCATTGTCTCATAATCTGTATTTCCTGCGCCATATGGCTTTTTGTCAGGAGACTGCGGGTCATTCCAAAGTCGCAAACGAATATAATTTGTGCCATAATTCTTTAAAATTTGAATCAGATCACCCTCTTTGCCATGCTCATAAAATTTTGCCCCAAGTTTTTCAATCTCATCTAATGATGAAATATCCATTCCCTTGATATAATCCAACATAATTTTTCTCCATTCTTGTCTTTTCAGATCTAATATTAAACAGTGTATACGAATCACTTTGCGCAACCGTTTGCGCATCTGTGTTTATCATAACAGTATAAAAAAAAGAAGTCAATACATCCACTCTAAATTTCCATGTGAGAAAATAAACACTTCTTTTTAGTAATTTTGTACAATATCCAACATCTAACTCCGTAACAGGAAGCCATGCAAAACCACTTCGTGGTGTCAAAGCCACGTACCGTGGCTTAATGCATCTCAACCACTACGTAATCCTAGGTTGAACTGTTGTTACTTTTCACACCCACGCCAAAGTAGTGGGAATCATGCGCCAAAATGTTTGCCTTTTAGCACTTTGTGTGCAAAATCTGTTATAATTCATACCTCAATAACTTATAAGATGATAAAAACTGGCGTGGGTGTGAATTGTAACGAACTGTTACCTAATTCAAATGTGCAAATAGAAAAAACCTTCACTTTTTCCTTAAAATATGGTATAATATTTCTATCTAAATCCCACTGTCATGACATACAAAAGGAAAAAGAAACGGTATGTAAGACACTATTAATTTCTCGTTTTTTCATTTTATCCGCAAACCGTTTCACACTAAGAAATAGGAGTACACACAAATGGAAAGCGAAACACAAAAATCAAAGAAGAAAAAATCCTTCACCTTTCTACGAAGTCTAAAAAACTGGCTTTGCAAACTCTACCATGAATCCCCCATCTTTGTTCTGCTACTTCTAATACAAGTACCACTAGAAATTGGCATTTCCCTGCTAGGAACATACTTTCCATCCGCGCTGGTAGCGGACATTACAGAACACAAAACGCTCAGTCTGGTGCTCGTCGATTTGGTGGTGCTCGGCGGTGGACTCAACTTGATGCATCTCTCTCGAAAGTGGGCAGAACAGACACAGATGATTGCTGGAGAAAAGCTACGCTATCTGCATTCTATGGAACTCACGGACGCGGTCATTTGCACCGAGTATGCCAAGACAGAAAAACCGGAACGGCAGCATGCGTTTGAAAAATTGCAAGAAATGCATTTATGGTCCGATTCTTTCACAAAGATGCTTATGGATTCTTTGATGTTCACGCTAACTGGCATTGGCGGCATGATACTCTATATTGCCATTCTATCTCAAATTTCTCTATGGATTCCTTTTCTGTGTATTGGCGGAACATTACTCAACTTCTATGTATGCGCGCGATGCAACCGCTGGGAAATCAACAACCGTCACAAATGGTGGGCTTTGGACAATAAGATGCAATACCTAAGCCTGACGCTCTCGTCCTATGAGTCGGCAAAAGATATCCATTTGTATCATATGCCGCCATGGCTTGGAAAACTATACCATGGGGTACTCGCTGCACGACTGCGCTGCACAGTGCGCCAACAGGCAAATTATTTTATGATGTCACTTTCCTGGAAGCTTATTTGGCTTGTGACAGAAATAACTGCTTCTCTATATCTAATTTACTGTGCATGTCAAGGAAATCTGACTGCCGCGCAATGCGTCTTTTATTTTGGAGCCATTAACAATTTTTCTATGTGTTGTAATATAGTTGTGTGGCAGTTCAAAAATCTGCACGAAACAGCACTGAATATTGAGGAGAATGAGCAGTATATCACAGACCTTCAGTCCAACGAAAATGATAGTAAAAATACTGATAAAGGCACCGACAAAAACAGCAGTTACTATTCTGACAAAAATACCAGCCAACATTCTAAAATAGAAGAACTACAACTTCCTGAAAACCATGTCCCTGAAATCTGCTTTGAAAATGTTACCTTCCAATATGAAGGTTCCGACGAACCTGTCATCCACAATATGAATCTCACTATTAAACCAGGAGAAAACCTTGCCGTAGTGGGACTTAACGGTGCAGGTAAAACAACGTTTATTAAACTCTTGTGCGGCTTTTATCATCCCACATCTGGTCGGATATTAATTGATGGAACGGACCGTCGCAAGTACAGTAGTTCCTCCTGGCTTCATTATATTACTGGCGTTTTCCAAGATACAGGATTTTTTTCTTTCACTCTCCGCGAAAATCTAGTGCCAGAAGGCGATGTGGACGAGGAGCACTTGTGGGAATGTTTGAAGCTAGCCGATTTAGATGAAAAAATTAACAAACTACCTGACAAGCTAGACACTGTGTTTGGTATGGGAATCATTGACGGTGCGGTTGAGTTTTCTGGCGGTGAACTTCAGAAATTGATGCTTGCTCGCGCACTATACAAACAAGCGCCACTAATGGTTTTAGATGAACCCACTGCAGCACTCGACCCGCTAATGGAAAATGAACTATATGAACGTTACCGCGACTTTTCAGTAGGTAAAACCACTATTTTTATCTCCCACAGACTTGCCAGCACGCACTTCTGTGATCGAATCCTTCTGATGGAGAACGGTGTGATTGCGGAGATGGGAACGCATAAAGAACTTATTGAAAAAGGTGGAAAATATACTGAGATGTACCAGTTGCAAAGCAAGTATTATCAACTGGCGGAAGCAGGATTGGAAGGAGAGATGGTTATCTAATGGAAGTCAAAAAAGGAAATGCGTGGACCAGTTTAATACGGGCGTTGAAAATGCTGATGAAAGACTCCCCATTACTGATTCCTTGCACGTTTGTCATGGCAGCATTTGAGGCAGCATCCCCCTATATCAACATTCTAATCTCAGCAGAAATTGTCACAGAACTCACCCTGCCGAACCGAGATATAAAACATTTATTTTTTCTTGCCATTGTAATGGCAGTAGCAAACTGTGTCGTTGGACTTCTACTAGCATTTTTATATCAATTTCAAGATGTACTCAAATATCGACAAATGAAGATTATCGACGGAAAGGTCGCAGAAAAATCATGGCAGATGGACTATGAGACTGTCTGTGACCCTAAAGTGCATGAGAAAGCAAATATTATTCCCCACTGGGGATATGATCATGGCGTACTCGCCCTTGTCAAACAGATCTGTGAAATCCTAAGTGCCTTATTCACAATTGCTATTTCAGCGGTGTTGGTCGTTGAATTTTTCTCGCTCAAAACCACGGAAGACGGCACACTTTCACAGGCCCTAAATCATTGGTTGTCGCCAGTGGTCTTTCTAACACTGTTTGGACTATCAGCATACCACAATATCTGGGCGGCTGCCAAGACACAAAAAGTGCGCTACCAGACAGACAATGATGTTGAACAACCCTTTAATCAAGTCGTTGACATTTTTGAATCCTGCTGCGCGGAATACCAACGCGGAAAGGATTTGCGTATGTTTTGTGCGCAAGGAATGGTGCGCAGCCACCTTCTAATGCTATTTGATAAACTTGCAACACTCCAGACAACCGCACAAAAATATGCCAAAAAGATGATACTTGTGTCATTTATCTCAACGCGCGCTTTTCATTTATTTACGTATATTTTTGTAGGATTAAAGGCATTATATGGGGCATTTGGCGCAGGTAGTCTACTAAAATATACAGGAATGGTGGAGCAGATGAGCAATGGTATCGGTCGAATGTGCAATGCCATTCGAGAGGTTTGGCAAAACATTCATTATATTGACGACTATTTTGCATACCAAGATTTAGAAAACCGTACATCTACAGGCACCAAGCCAATCACCAAGGATATTTTAAACGACTATGTATTTGAATTTCGCAATGTGACCTTCACGTATCCTGGTACAGAGACACCAAGTCTAACAAATATCAACTGTGTGCTAAAAAAAGAGGAAAAGGTCGCTATTGTCGGGCGAAATGGTTCTGGAAAAACAACATTTATCAAACTACTTTGCCGCCTTTATGACCCGCAGGAAGGCATAATCCTGTTAAACGGAACAGATATTCGTGAGTATCGTTATGAAGACTATCTGAAATTTTTCTCCACTGTCTTCCAAGACTTCTGCATCTTTGCACTACAACTAGGTGAGAATGTAGCATCAGAAAGTGTTTATAACGAACAAGATGTGATCTGTGCCCTTGAAAATGCCGGATTTAAAGAGCGGCTGAAAACATTACCGGATAGGTTACATACGCAACTCTACAAATATTTCTATGACGATGGTGTCGAACTCTCTGGCGGTGAAAAACAGAAAGTCGCCATCGCAAGATGTCTATACAAAGATGCACCCTACGCAATTTTGGATGAGCCAACAGCGGCACTTGACCCAGTAGCTGAAGCTGACATCTACCAGCGAATGAATCAGTTTATCGAGGGAAAGGGCGCCATCTATATCTCCCATCGCCTGTCTAGCTGCCACTTTTGCCATCGTATTATGGTATTTGAGAATGGGCAACTTGTGGAGACTGGCACACATGAGGAGTTACTTGCCACTGCTGGTCTGTATCACAGACTATGGCATGCACAAGCAAAATATTACCAATCTTAAAAGAATGGAAGGGGATGCATAAGCACCTCTTTCCATTCTTTTCAAATATCTTAAACGATTTGTCAGACATGCAAAGCATTGTCCTTTATGCCTTCGTCTTCTATGCCTAAGATTTTATTCTTTACATTCACTTATCACTCTGGGCAAAACAGCCTTATTCAAACACCTTCTCAATCATAGTACCACATTCGTTCTGTTTCGCAAACAATCCGCATACCAAAATACAATCTCTGCAATGTGATGCAAATCACCCTCTCTGCTAACTGCACGCCACTGCTGCTTATACGCCATAAACCAACGTTCTATCCTAGATGCCAGCTCATATGCCTTCGCCTCGTCCCAGTCTTCCCCACGTTCTTTTACAGCAAGCATCGTTCCAACCATATTCCAAATGCGTATTGCTTCCACTGCAAGGTCAACTTCCGCAATAATTGGTCTGGTATGTGGATTCATATTAGCAGCGGTCTGTTTCATCTGCCGCATAACATCACACAGCTTCTGGTTTGCTTGCACTACACCTTCCTCTTTCTGCACTGCATCTGGAAGTAATTTATCATCTGGCTCATGACCCAACACATATTTCTCATAAAATATATTTGCTGCCCACCAGTCGAATTTACTATAATTTGAAATTTGCGCCATCAATCCCACAAGAGTGCCAGAATTATCGCCGTATTCCAAACGCGAAATCTGCTTGTTAATCTCATCAAAGCCAATCTCCGACGGATTCCACGAGAAGCATGCGCCGTAAATCATACCCGGCACAGAAAATGCGGGATAGTTGACATGACCACAGTCACCCCAGTCGGTGTTCAATATCCCCTCTGCACGATATTTACGAGCATATGCGCACATTCTAGTAATATTTTTATACGAATTCTCTATCAGATTCATCCATTGATTCCAGCCACAGACACCAGGACAGACATATTGTCTGGCACCCGCCTCTGCCATAAGACGACATTCTTCTTCGCGCTGTTCAGCTGCATAACCCCATGTCAGGCACAATGTATTCTTAGGAAGTCTACTAATATAATCTGGATTCTTACAGATTATATCACCAAAAAACTGTGGCTGCTTTCCATGTTCTGTCAAAAAGACACATAACTCATTCACAAAGCGGATATACATCTCGTGAACACCGTCACGTTCTGCTGTCTCCTTCGACTTCTCCTTGCCCAAGTCAAAGGTCTCATCAGCACAGATGTTAAACTTATTTGAAGTGAACAAAGCACCATACTCAGCGAGCATACTTTTCACTAATACTAATGCTCTGTCATCCGTAGCATTTAAAGTGTGATGACGCATTCTGTCCCAGAAGGAGAATGGTTCTTTCCAAGAATCCTTACGCTCGCACAAATCACCATAGCTCTTTGTCGACAATAACATATACAAATGACCGAAACTTGCCAATGCCGGAACCAACTCAACATGTCGTTCTCTGCAATAATGGTCTAATTCCAAAATGTCCTCCGCCGTCAGCGGTGTCTCATCACGCCACATCTCTGTCAAGTCGCGAAATAAATATGTGTGCTCCACATAGAGCTGAAACTGATTCATTTTATAGCGACTGATACGATCAACCATACATTTTAATTTGTCAAGTGTTAATACACGTCCCCGCGTTTCGTCGAAGAAGTATCCTCGATTCTTAATATCTGGCGCATCTGTGATTTCCACACATGGTATCATGCCGCCGCTCTGCGACACAATCTGCCCCAATGTCTGCACTCCATAGAGCACAGCTGCACCATCGCCTCCCGCAATCACAATTCCATTCTCTGTCACCGATAGATGATACTCTTGTGCTTCGAGCGCAGCATCTTTTGTCAACACAATATCCCCTGCACGACCTACACCTCTTGTCACCGCACAGGTAATTCCTGTCCCTTGCTGCAGATTGTCCCGCAGAATTGTAGCGTATACTGTCCCATATTCCTCCGCTGTATCACCAATCACACTGTCGACCACAATGACACAATTCCAGCCCAGCTCATAAAATCCCTCTTTTTCTTCTATCTGTCTTGGTTTTGGCAGCAAATTCATAATACTTCCTCCTATATTAATTTATAGCCTCTCGGAATCTTTCTTGTACCTACTTTTACGGCAAATTTTCTGTTATGACTGTTTATCTGCCATATAAATCTCCATTCTTGCCAAAATCTGCGAATTTGGGCGTAAGCACAAATTTGCCGTGTGAAAAATTTATTTTTCACACTAATTTAATCAACATACATTCTATATATGATTCATAAATTTATGCACATCTTACAAAAATCTTCTCACAATATCAAGCATAAAAATTCCGAGAGTCCATATTCAAAAATTTCTATATAAAATCTCTTGTGGTAGTCTTGTCTTGCTACTCCATACTCGCCATCAAACGATCGACAGTCGTAAATGCCAGACCTGTAACGGTATCTGCACATCCATAATAGATCGCAATCCTACCTGTCGCAGCATCTGTCAAAGCCGCACACGGAAATACTACATTGGGCACATCCCCCATGCACTCATACAGTTCATGGGGTGCTAAAATATAATTTCTCGTTCTCTTTAATACCTTCCATGGCTCATTCAAATCCAACAATGCACATCCCATGCGATACACATACCCGTTGCAAGTAGTAATAACACCATGATAGATTAACAGCCATCCCTCGTCTGTCTCGATTGGAACACTACCCGCCCCAATCTTAGTACACTGCCATGCGGAGTAATCCCCCTTGATTGCTCCCATTACAAAGCGATGGCATCCCCAATATTTCAAATCAGGACTCTCGCTTAAAAAGATATCACCAAATGGTGTATGTCCATTGTCACTCGGACGACTCAACATATAATAATTACCGCCAATTTTTCGCGGAAACAGAACACCATTGCGATTAAACGGCAAAAATGCATTCTCCATCTGGTAAAATGTTTGAAAATCAAACGTGTAACCTACCCCGATTGTAGGATACTCATGATATCCGTTGCACCATGTAATATAGTATCTATCCTCCAGAAAACAAACTCTCGGGTCATATCGAAAATCCCGTTTTGCCACCTCTGGATGCGCACCCTGAAAGGCAACTGGCTCATCGGATATATCCCAGTGAAGACCATCCTTACTAAATCCAACAAAAATATCCATACTGATAGATTTGCTATCGCAGCGGAATACCCCTGCATATCCATCTTGAAACGGAACCACTGCGCTGTTAAAAATACTGTTAGAATTTTTTGTTGCAAAGCGGTCAATAATTGGGTTCTTATCATAGCGCCACACTGGCTGCTTACTATCTGCTAACGGCTCCTGCCACGGCATGTTAGGCAGGTCTTTTCCTATTATTTTTGCCATCTTTCTTTCCCTCCATTTTTTCTTTCCCTTATTCTTTTACTTTTTCAGTGTCAACTTAGACATCAATTTCTAGTTTTTCAACTATATGTCCTGTAAGTTGCTCACTTCTTTTATCTGGCTGCTGCCCTCCCACATAAATATTGTAGTGGCCGCTGCACAATTCCTTTTTCCCGTTTTCGTTATATAACATAAATGCGTTCATTGGTAGATGAATTGTAATGGTCTGTTCCTCTCCCGCCTTTAGTGGTAGCTTTACAATATACTTAAGCTGTCCATGTGGCATCCTGGAATGTTCTGCATGCACATACACCTGCACAGTCTCTACTGCATCCACCATACCTACATTTTTCACAGTGGTTTGAATCTCCACTCCGTCTTCTGTCAGCGCACTTCCTGTCAGAAGTCGCGTATTACTGTATGCAAATGTGGTATAAGACAAACCATAACCAAACGGATACAATGCTTCTTGCTGCATATAACGATATGTTCGCCCCATCATTGTATAGTCCTCAAAGGGCGGAAGCTCCTCTGTTGTCCGATAAAATGTAACTGGAAGTTTCCCTTCTGGCGACACATCTCCAAACAGTATTTGTGCAATTGCCTTGCCGCCTCTTGCTCCTGGATACCATCCTTGCAGAATCGCATCCAGATGCTCATCCGCCCACGTAATTGCGTGGGCGCCACCTGACAACACAATCAATATCACTGGTTTGCCGCTCTGTTTTGCAATTTCCAATAACTCTTGCTGTACACCAGGCAGATTTAGATTTAACTTGTCGCCACTTCCGTACTCGTTTCCGGCATCGCCCTGTTCTCCCTCTACACTAGCGTCAAGACCCATTACAGCAATAACAACATCACTATCCGCACACACCTGGCGCACCTCCGCTGCACGGTCATTGGCCTGTGCAAGTCCAGTAGTGCGGTCCTTATAGAGATGACCTCCCTCAGAGTAAAGTACACGCACGCGCTCCCCCACATAGTCCTGAATACCCTCGAGCACTGTGATATAGCGGGAAGCAGTTCCTTCATAGTTACCGACGAGAGCATGTCGGTTATTGGCATTGGGACCAATAACGCCAATTGTTTTTATGTTTGATAAATTCAATGGCAATGTTTGATTTTTGTTTTTAAGCAGCACAACGGACCGCCTCGCTACGTCCTCATTTAACGCCTGCATCTCTTTAGAATCTACTACGCTAAAAGGAATTGCGTCAAACGGATTATCTCCTTTTTGGTCAAACACCCCCAATTTCATTCGTGCCATAAAGAGATTTATGACAGCCTTATCGATACACGCCTCATCTACTAATCCCGCTCTCACAGCCTGTACCAGAAATCCAAAAATTTTTCCACAATTTAGGTCGCATCCATTATTCATCGCCATAGCAGCGGAATCAGTCGGTGTTGCAGTTACACAATGCCTTAGATGAAAGTCCTCCAGCGCACCACAATCAGATACTACATGCCCCTCAAAGCCCCATTCCTCTCGAAGAATGTCTATCAGTAGCCGACGATTTCCGCAACATGGAACACCATCCAGTCGATTGTATGCCCCCATTACTGCCTCAACCTTCGCCTCCTTCACACAAACCTCAAACGCTGGCAAATAAGTCTCACGCAAATCCTGTTCACTGACATGCACATCAAACTCATGGCGTACTTCCTCAGGACCACTGTGCACCGCCATATGCTTTACACACGCAGCCGCCTTAAGATAATTTTCATCATGTCCCTGCAGCCCTTTCACATAGCGCAATCCCATGCGACCAGACAAATAAGGGTCCTCCCCCAAGGTTTCTTGTCCACGCCCCCAGCGTGGGTCCCTAAAGATATTAACGTTGGGTGCCCAAAAGGTCAGTCCTTTATAGATATCTGTGTCATTTCCCGCCTGCTGCATGTTAAATTTTGCACGCGCCTCGGTAGAAACAGCATTTCCTACCTTTTCCATCAGATTCTCATCAAATGTCGCCGCCATGCCGATTGCCTGTGGAAACACGGTTGCTGTACCTGCCCTGGCAACACCATGCAATGCCTCGTTCCACCAATTGTACGCCTTAATTCCTAACCGCTCTATCGCTGGAGACTGATTCTGCGTCTGTGCTACTTTCTCCTCCAACGTCATCTGTTTTACAAGCTCCCTCGCACGTTCCCGATAGGCAGCAAGTTTCTTTTCATTTTGATTTAGTTCCATACTCCATATCCTCCGAGCTGTCATGCTTCCGACATCATCCATCCTTCTCCATGACCTAAATTATACATAATTTCGCCTTCTAATTCAACCTTTAATACAGTCGCATAAGAATGAAGTGCCATATTTTTTGCCCAGATCCATGCAGTTCCGGGGATACCACTCCACGGTAAAGATCCCGTATAGGTCACTTTAAGCTCCTCTCCTGTGTGTAAGACGCTAACACGGCGAATCGGCGTCTTGATACCTTTAAGACATAGCGCCTCCTGCGGTTTATCATAGACAAAAAGATACAATGTTTGCTTGTCTGCTGATATAGTGCTTCCGCCTAGAAACTGATGATAACTCAACCCTTTTGTCGTGCCATATACTGCTTCCCTATTATCATCAATCCAACTGCCAAGTTCTGTAAGTACATGCTCCTGACGCTCGTCGATTGTACCGTCCTCGCGTGGTCCAATATCCAACAACATCCTTCCGCCCAATGTAATACAGTCGCAGAACATGCGCACAATCTGCCCTGGCGTCTTGTAGGCGTTGTCAGAGGGTCTATAACCCCATGAGTCATTGACAGTTGTACAGAACTCCCACTCACCGTCCAACCCATAGATAGGAATACCCTGCTCGGGTGTCTGGTAGTCCCCATAACCCTGCATTCTCGAATTAAGCACCACATTGGGATTTAGCGTGTGCAGATACTCTCGAAATTCCGGCATTTTCCACTGTTCTGGACTTCTTTCCCAGTCCCCGTCAAACCACAACAAATCAATTGTGCCGTACTGTGTCATCAACTCTTTTAACTGATTGTTATTAAATTCAAGAAAGCGCTCCCACTGTTCTGGCTCCTCGTCCTTTCCTGCAGGCGATCCGTAGATATCGTCCAGACTTTCTTCTTTTGTCTTTCCATCTGGATAAACACTGCGATAGCGTGCGTCCGACCAGTCAATTAGAGAATAATACAAACCAACTTTAAGTCCTTCTTCTTGCAGTGCCTGTGTGTACTCCCGCACCAAATCCCGCGCTGCTGGCGTCTTTTTCACAACATTCAGGTCACTGTACTTCGTATCAAATAATGCCACACCATCATGATGCTTTGTTGTCATGACCGCATACTGCGCACCTGCTTTCTTAAACAATTTTGCCCAACTGTGCATATCCAACTTAGACGCGGTGAAGCCCTCGCACTGCTTCATATAATCTTCATAGGAAATCGCACCGTTGTGAAAAGACCACGACTCAGAAACATCCCCTACTGCATAAATTCCATAGTGAATAAAAATTCCCAACTTTGCATCTCGAAACCACTGCTGCATCATAAGGCAACCCCTCCTTTTATATATGAAATGATACATACCGATAAAATAAGGGCAGTCACAGCCAAAACTGTAACCTGCCCTCATTCAGTACAGCATTGCAGCTAACACATAATTGTCAAATTACTGCACTCTTATTTATAATACATCAAACAAAACAACCATTACTCAATAATCTTTGTAACACCGCGAATCTCAAGGTATTTGGATAGTCCAAGACCTTCATAACCGTCTTTATAAGCCTGCCAAGCTGCATCATCATCGATATCCTGCTCACCAGAGACAAACAGTGCCTGCTGCTGTCTGAAGTAATCATCAATTGCAGTCTTGTACTCAGAATAAATTTCAACAGAATCCTGATCTACCCAAATTGACTCCACAACATCCTTTGTCAGCCATGGCTCATAATAGTTTTCTACTGCCTTCTTCTCATCATAGAGCGGATTGTCTTCAATTGGTTTCCATCCAATTGGAGTATACTTTGGCAAAGACTGTGGCCACAGATTTGACCAACTGATCTTTTCCTGCATTTCCGAATCTAAAGTCTTGGTATCAATTCTGCGATACTGATCTCCTTCGCCTTCCTTAAAACATACAACACCTACAGGTCCCACGGTACAGCCAATACCATTCTCAAACTCAAACGCATTGTCAAACCATCTTGCAATAATCTCAGGATGCTCTGCATTATCTGTGATAACTGCCTGTGTTCTGTAAGTAGAGTTTCCAAGTGTTGCTCTCATCCATTTTCCGCCTTGGTCCGCATTCAGAACAGGGAGCGGGTCATACTTAGGCTTCTCAGTGGTCTGCTCAAGTCCTGAAAATTCACTGGAACCATATGCGATGGATACACCATACATATCTCTGTTACCCTTTCCTTCCCATGTCGCGGAATCCTGTGTAAAGATTTCTGTGTCAATAAGTCCCTGCTCATACAGCTTATTGAGCCAGCTTAAGCACTGTCTATACTCTTTGCTAAGACCAGCATAAGCAGTCTCCCCATCCACAACGGTAAGTGCCTCTTTTGTCATAGGCATACCAAAGTATCCTGTCATCCCTTCCAGATACTTGTTATTTGGGTCTGTTGAAAACGGAATTTCATCATTTGGGTCACCATTTCCATTTGCATCCTGCGCTTTAAATGCCTTCAAAACTTCCTCAAATTCATCCGTAGTAGTTGGCATCTCCATATTGACATTCGCTAACCACTCGCTATTGATATATGGACTATAATTTACTGTGGTATCACCGCACACATAAGGAATCGAATAAATATGACCATCTGGCGCAGTCATCTTCTCCCGCACACCGGGAAGATCCAAAATTGCAGAAATATTCGGGCAATATTGCTCAAAAATATCCTCAAGTGGGATAAATACACCTTGCTCCACACCATATGTAAGAATCATCGCGTCAGTCAATATCCAGCCGCCGATTACATCTGCATAAGAACCTGAGTTCAACGCCAGATTCATCTTCTCTGTCGCATTTTCATAAGCGTTGAGCTGTAATTCAACATCCACATTGGTCTGTTTCTTAAGCTCATCCATCATGTAAAACTCACCGGTAGCACTGGAGTCGTCACAGAAAATAGAAAAACTATATGTACCTTCGTCTACAATTGGAAGTCCTTCTGCATACATAAGACCATCAATCTTTCCGTCTGCATCCACTTCCTTTGGTTCTGCAGATGTCTGAGAATCCGATTTGTTCTTCGCACTATTGTCGGTATCACCACCGCCACAACCTGCAAGTGTTGTTCCGCACACCGCTGTTATCAAGAGCATTGCCACTAACTTTTTCTTCATATATATATCCTCCTTATTATAAAATTCTAGCCTTTTACAGAACCAATCATAACGCCCTTTACAAAGTGACGCTGAATAAATGGGTACAATACCAACACGGGAATACTACTTATAATAATTAACGAGTATTTCATAACCTCAATCAGTTCTTTCTTTTCATTGAGCGCCGCTCTTGCCTCCGCAGTTGTTGCCGCTTGCTGTAGTGCGGACTCATTCGTAATCAAAATACTTCTCAGCACAAGCTGCAATGGGTATTTATTCTGATCTGACAGGTAAATCAAACCAGAGAAGTAGGAGTTCCAATGGCCTACACCATAGTACAGAACCATAATCGCTGTAATCGCACCGGACAGCGGTAACGCAATTTGGAAGAAAAATCGTCCTTGTGTGCAGCCGTCAATCTCCGCCGCTTCATAAAGCTCCTCTGAAATATTCGTCTTAAAGAACGTTCTCGCCACAATCATGTTGTATACGCTCAAGCAGCCTGGAAGAATCAAAGCCCACATAGTATCAAGTAAATGCATATTTTGCACTACTAAATAGGTAGGAATCAAACCACCGCTGAAGAACATGGTAACTACATAGAACATCGTAATAGCTTTCTTGCCTGAAAATCTGTCTCTTGAGAGCGCATACGCAGTAGGCAATGTCACAGCTAAATTCACCAAAACACCACATACTGTATATAACACGGAATTTAGAAAGCTTCGCACAATCGAGTCGTCCTTAAATACCTCCCCATATCCCTTTAACGTAAAACCAATCGGATGCCAGATTACCTGACCGCCAGACACAGCCTTGGAATTGCTGACTGAGGAGATAATAACCCACCAGAGTGGATACGCGACAATCAAAAGCAAAATTGTCAGGACAATGAAGATAACTGTATCAAAAATCACGTCTTCCTTACAACGTTTGATTTTAGATTCAACTTCCACTTCTTTTTCTTTTTTCATGCTGTATCCCTCCTTTAGAATAGGCTCGTTCCAGACATCTTATCCGCAACCTTGTTGACAATTATCAGCAAGACCATGTTAATTAAAGTATTAAATAGACCAATCGCTGAAGAATAAGACATATTATTGTCGAGCAGACCGACTTTGTACACATATGTAGAAATAATTTCTGATACAGAAAGGTTCAAGTCATTCTGCAAAGCAAATGCTTTCTCAAAGCCAATGGACAGGATGCTGCCGCAGCTTAATATAAGCTGAATCGTTGCTGTCGGAAGGATAGATGGGAAGTCAATATAACGAATAATTTGGAATTTCGTGGCACCGTCGCACTTTGCCGCCTCATGCAGCTCTGGGCTAATTCCAGACAAAGCAGCAAAATAAATAACGGAACTCCACCCCATGCCCTGCCAAATGCCGGACCATACATACAGATGGCGCCAATATTCCTTCTTCGCCATAAAGTTAACTGCATCACCACCAAACATCTTAATCACTGTATTAATAATACCAACGCTCGGGGACAGAAACAGAATCAACATACCACACATAACGATAGTTGAAATAAAGTTGGGTGCATAGGTAACGGTCTGGATGACTTTTCGGTAGCGTTTGTGCCGAAATGCATTCAGCATCAAAGCCAAAATAATCGGAATTGGAAATGAAACCAGCAAACCATACAAACTTAGAATCAATGTGTTTGTAATTGTTCGTCCAAAATACGGAGATTCAATAAATCGCTGGAAATAACGCAGACCTACCCATGGGCTTCCCCAAATTCCCTGCTTCGCGTTAAAACGCCGAAATGCAATCTGCACACCATACATTGGAATATAGCTGAAAATAAATGTCAGAATAACTCCTGGCAGACAGAACATATACAGAGACCAGTCTTTCTTGATGCTCTCAACGAAACCGCGCTTTTTGACCGGAATAGCTGGCTGATTTAAACTTTTGGTTGTTTTGGTTTTCAAATAATCACCCCTCTGTTCTTTAAAGCGTAACACTAAGTTACTTTTGTTAATAGTTGCATGTTGACAAACGTTTATCTCATTTTCATTATTATACTATAAAACTTGAACTTATGGAAGCATTTTTTTGTATTTTTTTAGTCTTTTTTTACAGCTTTTTTTTCATCTATTTATTATTTCTGAAAAAATTACCAAAAAATAGCAGCCTTTTCTGTAAAAAGACTGCTATTTTTAATTTACATGGCTCTATACAAGTGTTAACAGCATAGTGCATACATTGTAGAAGCACCTGCCCCAGTACCGCCATAGGAGTAGAATGCTGGAGCGTTTTCGGCATCATATGACTCCGCGATACCTGCTATATCAAGATGAATCCACTGCCGCCCCTCGGCAAACACACGGATAAACAATCCCGCTGTAATGGTACCACAAGTATCCCCACCTGTATTTTTGACATCCGCCCACTTACTTTCAATCATACGCTCATGCGCCTTATAGAACGGAAGCCGTACATAATGTTCGCCAGAAATCTCCTGCGCACGCACAAATTCTTTATAAAATTCCTCACCATCCGCCAACATAGGCGCCATATGCTTACCAAAGGTCATTCCTGCAGCTCCAGTCAGTGTCGCAATATCCAACACACGCTGCGCCTGTTCATGTCGAACCGCAAATGCCACTGCATCCGCTAGTATCAAACGCCCCTCTGCATCTGTGTTCAATATCTCAATTGTCTTGCCATTGTAGGAGGAAATCACATCACCTGGAAGCATAGCATCTGGTGAGATACGATTCTCGCACATAGGAATCACTGCCACTGTGTTTTTTGTCCCGCCAGCCTTCGCCAACGCATACATAGCAGCAACTACGCCGGCAGACCCTGCCATATCTCCCTTGATTCCTTCCATGGAATTTGCTGCCTTTACACAGTAACCGCCTGTATCCACTGTGACACCTTTGCCGACGAGTGCAGTAATGACACCATCTTTCTGGGGCAGATAGCGGATCACTGTCAGACATGGCTCATAACTGCTACCCTTTCCCACTGTCAAAAGCGCCTCCATGCCAAGTTCTACAAGCGCCGCATGGTCATAGATTTCCACTTGTGCAGGCAATCCTTTAAAGAGTTCTTTCACCCGCTTTGCATACTCCATAGGACGAAGCAGATTCGATGGGCTATTTACAGCATCGCGCGCAAAATAAATTCCTTCCGCAAACGCCTTTTTCTCGTCCAATATACGCCTATTCTCCTCATCTGCCATCACACCGCACAACACAATCTCACGAATTATATTGGATGTATCCTGATCAGACTTGTATTTTGTAGGCCGATAGCACGCAAGTAACAATCCCTCAAGTGCTGCACCTATAATCTTTCGCTCTTTTCCTGCAAGCTCCTTTGTCACTTGGTCAGAAGTCAAAATCGGAAGGGTCAGCGCATCTGTGTATGTTTTGGATGCGTTAACTGCTTTTGCGTAAACATTTTTAACCTCCATCCAATCCGCCACACCATCACCAACTCCAACCAGCAAGCGGAATGTACCACCTACAACCGGAATTAAACAAGTCTGTAAATAGTCACCCTCAAAAAACTTACCATAATTCTCGGCCTTCGCCTGCTCTTTCGTAAAGAACTGTATCTGCAACTGCTCCTGGACAGTCTCTTTAAATATAATATTTACCATGACAACCCTCCATTGCTCATGAATTAAACAAACACAGACAAAATACTCTTCCAATCGGTGTCTTATCACCTGTCCATGGCTCTGCTGTAACGAGATAGCCGCCATTCTTACTCTCAAAAGAGAGCTCTGCACCTGTATCCAGCGCCGTAATCTTCTGCACACTGCCCTCATAAGGAATCCAGACTGTCTCAGAAACCGTGTCTGTCTCAGCCGCAAAAGTCTGAATCGCGTAAACTACCTGATCCTTTTGTGTAAAGCCAATCCCATCCTTTTTATATGGAGCACACGGCCGTGTGCCATAGATGGCATCACCATAGATAGCCAACCATTCGCCAATTCCGCGCAAGCTTTCGACCGCCCCCTTAGGAAGGCGCCCATCCGGTTGTGGTCCCACGTTAAGCGCGAGGTTTCCACCCTTCACCACAATGTCTACCAACAGGCAAATAACCTCCCGTGGTGCCTTGTAGGTGTCCTCATACACAAAGGAAAACGACGTTCCAAGCGTGATACAGCTCTCCCATGGAATGTCAAGTGGCTCGTCGGGCACACACTGCTCTGGGGTGACATAATTCTCGTACATACCACCCACTGTCCTGTCAGCACAAAGCATTCCTGGCTGGAACTTCCTCACCCGCTCAATGACTTCGCCAAGACGAATATCTTGCCCATTGTGTGCACACACCCAGCCTGCATCAAACCACATTCCATCAATCTGCCCATATCTACTTCCCAGCTCCATAATCTGGTTCTGTGTAAATGTGACAAAGCGCTCCCATTCCTCTGGATTTTCCGCTGGGTCGTAAGATGGCCCTCTGTGCTGATAACTTCCTCTTTCAAAATTCTCACTCCAGTAGCTATCCACATGCCAGTCCGCCTTTGAAAAATATGCAATAATACCCAAATCACGCTTGCGAAAAGACTCAAATAAATGCGCACAAATATCTGCATAATGATTTGTATGAAACGGACAATCTGACGCCGTTATTTTATAATCGGAATATTTGCTGTCCCACATACAGAATCCATCGTGGTGTTTTGTCGTAAACAGCAAATACTTCGTGCCCGCTGCCTTCGCAATATCCGCCCACTTCTCTGGCTCAAAGCGAATTGGATTAAAGGTTTTATTCAAGTCAAAATACTGCTTCTTGAATGCCTCCCCTGTCACTTCCCAGTCAATACAATGTCTTGACCAGCAAGCATCTGCATCTGAGAGTGCCCACGACTCCACAATGCCAAGTTGACTATAGGCACCCCAGTGCATCATCAACCCTAATTTTTGGTCGCGAAACCATTCAATCTTTTGTAACACCTTGGGATCTTGGGTCCACACATAGTGGTCCTTTGTACTGTAGTTATGGACGCCATTCTCTACAATTTCCTTCTCCGGCTCCTGCTCTGTGCCAGATAGCATTTCCTCCATATCCACTTCCTTCTCTAAGGCTTCCATATTTATAATCCTTTCTTAAATCATCCTATATATACAGTCCTCAAATATGTATTTGTGCCGATCATGTTACGTTCCCTTGTCCATCTAATTCGGCACCTATTATTTTTATGATACTTACGACCAACAAAATTTATTACACATATCATGCCATATATAATCACAAAGTAACATAATACCTCATTTGGCTGTACCCATCAATTCTTCTCGTACACATAGGCTCTGCCATCTCCTTGCACAGCAAGTTGGCGTTTTTTGTCTTTGCTGTCACACCAAATTTCAAAAGTGTGGCATGTCGCTGCATAGGATGGGGTAATCGTATAATCTTTTCCCTCCATGAACGAAGATAAGTTTTCTGGAAAATGACCATTTTCGTCGTAGTAACAATTCACATCGTAATACAGGCGACGCAGTTCCCATTTGTCGCGCTCGTCCTGCGGAATCTCATAAGTCTCTGTCCCTTCTGTAAAAAATACAAATCCCCACAACTCAGGATAATGAATATTTACGATTCCAGTAGGCGCCCACACCCAGTTGTCTTCAGGCAGCGTATTTCCATTGGCATCACAGCGCTTCACAAACGCATTATCCTTTATATCCACCTTCCACTGTACTCGTGAGAAGTTGACGCGATAATACTCGCCCGACTTAGGATTTCTCTTTTCCCGCGCACACTCGTTAACAGCAGAAAATGGAATTACCACCTCCACTGACCAACGCTGATTGTCCGCAGATGGGTCATTTAACACGCCGTCAATATGTACTGCACTCCTCATACCATGTAGGTCAAATCCGTTGAGCGGCTTGCCGCCGTCGCGGTAAGTCTTGGTTAGGAACAAATCCCACACGGTATTCTTCGCGTTCATCTCAAATTCATAATACTGGTGTGTATCTGAGTCTGGGTCAATAAAAATTTCAAAATCGTTGTCCTGAAAAATTACGCTGTCGCGCTCTGTCAGGTGTCCCCAGATTTCATTTCCCTCAAGCACTGCACCAACATAAAGATTATCATCATCCCACAGCATCTTGGCACGTGTCACAAAACGAGGCTTCTCCCGCTTGTCTCCTTCAATATCAACAAATGCATCTGTAAACTCCGCATCCTCCCAAAATTCCTTATCCAAACGTCCGTTCAACTCAAACGGCTTTGTGGCACGCCTACAATAATATACTGGTGGGTTAAAGCTAATGTCTGGTTTTGGTATCCTATAATCCATAATCTATTCCTCCTAGATTTATAAGTTATTGCAGAGAATGTTAAATTTTCAACTATTCTCCTGCTATAAAATTTAAAATTTTTTATAAAACAATCTTTACTGTGAACAAAAAATACTAAAGTATTTCGTAATTCTTCTTACAACGATTCCTTATCAAGCTCCCTACGCATATGAGAAACCAATGTATGTGTGCCATCATCCTCATAAACCCAAAACATAATTCCACAAAGCTTCTGCTCCTTGAGCCATGTAATCTTGTATGAAAGCGAATCTTCGTCGTCATAGCTGATAAAACGCTCCCCGTTAAAAAGCCATGGCGCCTTAGCCTCGTCATCCCAGTAGCGAGTAAAACCATTTTTATTAATAAAATCTGCTGTCAGCACATGAAACGGATGTCCTGGAACAGGGCCCTTTGCATGCTGGATCAAACCATGATTTCGATCAGGAACCCCTTCCCACTCTCTACTGTAAAACGCAGCGCCGATTACAATCTTGTCACGTGGCACGCCTGCCTCATGAAAAGTCCGCACAGCCTTCTCTACACAAGGGTCAAACAAGTCCGTCTGGTCTGCGAACAAACTGGTATGATGTCCTGTAAGAACCTGAAAGCTTCCGCGCAAATCATATGTCATAAGCTGCACATAATCAAGACAAGCAGCCACTTCTGCCATCTGTGTATTTTTAAGATAATAACTATCCCCCCCTGCTGCAATTGTCAAAAGATAACGCCCCGATGCCTCCTGCTCAAACGCCTTTCGTATCCCCTGCAACAATAATGTAAAATTCTCCTTGTCCTCGGGTCTTGCGTCAATACCCGCAAAATCCATACATGGATACTCCCAATCCAGATCCACACCGTCTAGTCCATACTCTTTCACTAGCGCCACACAATCTTTCGCGAAAGTCTCCCTTCCTTCCAGCGTACTTGCCGCATCAGAAAATCCACCTGCGCCCCATCCTCCGATGGACAACACCAGTTTCAGCTCTGGATGAATTGTGCGAATCCTTTCAATCGCATCACAACATTCAGGATGTTCCCACACAACACGCCCAGAAACGACGTGACCAAACGCAATGTTGATAACATCGAGTGCTTTAATATCCTTCTCCAGCATATTTGCTAGTTCCTTTTCGCCTACATACCCTATCAAACGATTCATGCCTATTACCTCCATTTTTCTTCTTTATCCATCAAAATAAATACTAAATTCGCATCAACATCTGCGCGATACTTCCCACATTATATCCACAAGTCGCATAGATTGCTTTGCCGTCTTCATCAAGTACAATCGCAAGAGGGTATGTCTTCTTTGTCAACCCTGCTGCCTCCGCAATCTGCTCAGCGACAGTCATATTGTCTACATATGCAAAGCGAATATTCGGAGCAGCATGTATCAGTTTCGCAAGTGTTCCATCCTGCTTCTGCACCTGCTCACTCAACACAAAAATACGCTCCTGACACTTCAACACATCTGACATGCGCTCAAGCAACTCATTCAAAATATGTTCTGTAGGCTCCTCACCCTCACAAATCCAGATACAAATCGCACCCTGTCCTGCACGTAATGACTCTAGCGTATCCATAGAACCCTGCCCTGCATCTGTTTTTGCCAGACGCAGCCTTATTTCGGGCAATTCAATACGCAGTGCTTCCTCCTGTTCTGTGTTACTTCGCTCAAGTACAATCTCCTTGTGCTCTCCTGGACAAAGTGTAAAAAAATACTCCATAAAACGCTGACTGCCATCCGTCAGACGCACTGTGGTTGTCACATGGTACACTCCTGGCTCAGCTTCTAGTGCAAGCCGCTCCTGCTCCCAGACACTCTCCTCCATATCCAGCACACGGAACGCGCCATCCTCCATATACTCTACACTCCAATCAGTAAGGTACACCCACTTACTTCCATTTGCCAAAAATACAATGCTGCCATACTCCTGCTCTAAACACTTGTCAGGCTCTATCACAGGATAGAACGCACCATTTTGATAATATTGCGGCTCTCCTGTCACAGGATGTAAACGCGCGGGAATGCCACAGCTACGCGCAACTGCCACAAACAATATCTTCTGGTCCACTGTGCTTCCTCTGCCTTCCTTAAGCACCGTAAATGGATTCATACGAAGCGTAGGATATGCATCTGCTGTCGGAATTTCCACCTTGGCACACACTTCCTTCCAGATGCGTGTAGGCTCCTGTCTAAATGCTGCTGCACGTGCACCTATCATTTCCTTTATACCGTTGCGCCATGCAAAAAGCTCCTCATGTTCAATGCGCGGATTAAGTACATACTCTGTGAAAATTTGCTCATCCATGCTATTTTCAAACTCTAGTGCTTCTGTCAGATGTTCTTCTAGCACTGCGGCATTCAGATCATAATAATCTTTGTCTGATAACGCCTTGAGCATCTTTATGCGACAAGGATTTTTATCCCTTTCCAGAAAGCTTATCACTTCCTCAAAATTACCACCTGCCATTTTCAAAAGTTCCTCCGCCTGCGGAAACTGTGCACCGCGTACTGCATCATAATAAGATGCAATCCTATCTTCTCGCATTCGTTTCGCCTGATCGAGCTTTTCCTTAAATTCATCCGGCACATGTGGGTTCTCATCTATACTTTTATCACCCTCCGGTGCAGTAAACGCTCCTTTCAACCATATATCAAAAGTAATAGGCTCCAAAACTACCTGATGTCTGCCCGGTTTCACCATTTGCATCATTCCTATGTAGTATATATTATCCTTCATCGCGCTAACCCGCACGCTGCCCAGTCCAAACTGCACCTGCACCTCGCCGTTTTCGTTGGTATGCAATGTAGCAATCAAGCCGTAATGTGCATAATTAAGTACCTTAAAACGCACCTGCATATCGGCAAACAAATCGCCTTCACGAGTGCACAGCGTCAGAACTGCTGTGGCGGTCTTTGCGTAATGCGCCGTAACATTATGATACGTGACAGCACCATTGCGAGAAATAATATCATCACCATACTTTTGTAGACCAAAGCTTCGCGCATGTACAAGAAGTGCTCTGGATGCGGGAAGACTAAACCACCCTTGATTAAGCACCGGTTCCGGTTCACAAGCGCCAAAATATTGCCAGCGGCCACCACAGTACACCTCCACCCATGCATGGTTGTCATTGCAGTGTGCCCATAAAGGTGCATACACCTGACGAGCGGCAATCCCCACACTGCGCAGCACTGTTACTGCAAAGGTACTCTCCTCCCCACAGCGCCCAAAACCGCTCTTATAGACCGTTACTGCATTTGCTGTGCGCGCATCCGCCTGATGATATGTCGCATTCTGGGCACACCAAAGATTTACACGCAAAACTGCTTCCTCCAGGGAAAGCCCCTCCAACACAGGCATCACCATATCATAAAACAGCTTCCAACAATTCTCAATGCGCTCACTATTCACCCTATATGCTGCCACATTTTCAAAAAAAATCTCCTCGGGCAGTTCACTACACCATGCCACATGTTCCCGCAACCAAGCTGCATGTTCCGCAAAAGCATACAACACTTCTTCGGGTACATCAACCTTGTCACAATATGGCATCCCACTCTGGTAATACGCCAGTATTCTCTCTGTAAGGACTGATGTGGATAATTGACCCATTTCTGTTTCCTCCTAAATTATAAATTATGACGAAAAATATTTTAAAGTGTAACGAAAATACTTTACATTTTGTTACTCATACTATAACAATTTACTTTACATTATGCAAGTAGAATTTATTATTTCTTTTATTTTTTAGTAACTATGTCTATTTTGTTTGTTCAACATGATGTTTATCTATGTCTTGAACATCGTTACTGTTCACTCTGTTCCAGTAACAGGCAAAAATCCATGCAAAATTTGCTTCGCAAATGGATTTTTGCTTTTCAAGCGGTACGTTATTTCACGGAATGCGCAGTCCAGCGCATTCCTGACCTGTGAACAATAACTGAATCCCCTTACTTTACACTTTATGATTGTTTTTTCTGCCTTTATATGGTATGGTAAACATATAATATTACTACTTTTACGTTTATAAGTTAACTCCTTTTTTTCGGAGTTATGTACCAGTGGAAAACGAGCTTATCAATATATATTTATGTTCAAGTATATAAACAGGAATTTATGGAGCTAGAAGTATGAAAGATTTTATTTTTATTACAGGAGCAAGTGGTATCGGTAAGACCACTTTAGCTAACGGACTGCTTGAACATTATAAAACAACATGTATAGAACAGCATATGATACCTGAATTTATTTCACGGGATGGCAGCGAACCAATGACTGGGGAACTTGAAGAACTGACTTGCTGGGAAAATCAGGCGGCAATGCTAATGTGTTTTCATAGGCTGGGCTATAAAAATATAATTGCTTCTGATATTGATGATTTAAGAACGGCGGATATTCCTATCGTTTTTAAAGGAACTGATTTTATCACAATAAAGCTGGTATGCAGTGATTTGCATCAAATCCAAGAACAGATGAAAAACCGCCCCAATAATGGACTTATAGATTTTGATTTACAGAAAAAGATGAACGAAAAAAATATTAAACGTAATCCTCTTATTAACGAAATAGAAATTGATGTTGCAGGTAAATCAATCGGAGAAGTATTGGAACATTCAATAAATATTATTGAGACTACACCCTCTTGTTTGGATTATGAATACGAAAAACCTCCAAAGGAAATGTTTTATTCATGGGTTTTTGCGAATGGATTAAGATAAATTATAAGAGGGAACACTTTTCCGAAAAGGGAGTAAATTAATACTTGCTGTACACCTCTACTCGTGTGTCTAATGACCCAATAGTATACTAGCAGATAGGAGTTTTTCTATGGAAAAAGTGACAATGAATGATATTGCAGAAGCACTCAATATTTCGAGAGTGACTGTTAGCCGCGCTTTCAACAATCAATCTGGAGTATCCGAGATACTAAAAGAACAAATCTTTACAAAAGCAAACGAAATGGGATATGCAAAGTTTCCCTACCAGTTTGTTGAATCACCTATCCAAAAGGAACACACTGTTTCTCTAATTGTCTCGCGACCTGACTCTACTTTGTTCTGGACCAATATCATCCATCGCATGGCACAGGAACTTTTAAAATATAATATTAATCTCCTGTACACTTACGTCCCTTCCATCTACACCCGAGGTTTTATGCTGCCTTCTATTCTGTTAAATGGCAGTGTAGATGGCATCATCATAGTAAACGTGTATACCCCCGAAATTTTGGAGATGATTAATTGTCTACCTATTCCAAAAATCTTCCTTGACACAGTTCCCTCTCTGTCTGAGCAAAAATTGATGGGAGACTTAATCTTAATCGAAGGATATCAAGCAGAATGGAATATCACCAAAATTCTTATTCAAAAAGGGCACACAAATATCGGATTTCTAGGTGATATCAACTACGCTCGCACTAACGCGGAACGTTACCGCGGCTACTGCGATTGTATGCAATCACATGGTCTGTCCATTCATCCTGAATATTGTCTCACTAAGGCTATCGGCGTCTTTTCTTATGAGCGAGAACTGCGCACCTTTCTGGATTCCCTAACTACCTGGCCGACTGCATTCGTGTGTGTCAGCGATTATGTCGCACATTTCGTACAGATTTACATAGATGAAAAGGCAAAACAATTACCACATCCTATTGTACTGACGGGCTTCGACAACACTGGTGAGTTCACCAACATTGCAGGGCACATTATCACAGCCAATGTATCAACTGAACTGCTTGGCAGACGTCTTGCACTACAACTAGTATTCCGCACGCAGCACCCAGATGCTCCCTACGAACTGACTTTTATCGCACCATCAATTGTTCATTTTCCATAAAATCAAGGGCTTGTGCACACAGACGGAGGCAGCTTTCGCTACATACTCCGTGTCTGTGTGCACAGAAAAAGGAGACAACGATAATCTCTCGTTATCTCCTATTGTCATTTTGTTTTTTATCGATTCATTTCAAGCTGTGGTCCTATCGCATGATGATTCTTAATAATACTATCAATTTCCTTTAAATCAGAGGAAGGTAAATCCCCCGGAATCGTATTTTTAACTGCCGCCGTTGCATTTCCATATTCCATTGCTTTTGTACAATCCATATTGTGTGTAAGCAATCCATACAATGCACCAGAGATATAAGCATCACCGCTGCCAATGCGATCCACTACATCAATATTTTGATAAGCTGGTTCCTGCACATAGCAATCATTGATTGCATCATAGATACAAGAACCAAAAGAGTGAATTTTTGGCGAATGTACTATGCGCTGTGTTGATGCGACCACGCTAATCTTGTAATCTTTTGTGAAACTTTTCATTATTTCCTGCACAGTGCCTTCTTTTTTAAAGGTTAATCTGGCAGTATCCTCCGAACAGAAAAAGACATCTACATAGGGAAGAATCTGTTCGATACACGCTCTTGCTTCTTCACCTGTCCACAGATTTCCTCTAAAATTTACATCAAAAGAAATCAGTGTACCATTTTCTTTAAAACGCTTTATCATTTCCACTGCTGTATTTCTAGTTTTCTGTCCAAGTGCTAACGTAATACCTGTCGTGTGGAAACAACGTGCAGAAGTAAACATTTCCTCTGGAAAATCGTCAATCGATATTTCCGTAAATGCTGTGTTCTTTCTATCATAGACAACATTTGGTTTTCTTGGATGCGCACCGTATTCATAATAGTAAATTCCCAACCTAGCATCTTTTGTTTGATCGTAGACCAGATAATCATCACTCACACCACAAAACCGCACCCTATTCTGTATATATCTCCCCAAATCATTTGCCGGAACTCTGGAAATAATTCCAGTCCGCAGTCCTAACAGTGATGTTCCTGACACTACATTTAACTCTGCGCCTCCTGCTTGTTTCTGAAACATATCGCCTCTGGTAAGGCGCTCATTTACTGGCGGTGATAGACGAAGCAAAATTTCTCCTAATGCCAACAAGTCAAATTCCCGTCTCTTAAATACTTTCCTATTTGTGTTTGTATCCATATCTTCAACTCCTTATATTTAGAAACTTTTTATCTATTTCTTCCAATATTCTGTCTCAACATTGAGCAGCAACTTCCAAGAATCGCAATCAATTTGCTTGTTCAATGCTCAATCTTTGTTCTAGCCAGTATAATATTTATCCCATTTGAAGTTTTTAATTGCAATTTTTGTATTAGCAGTTTTATCCCACTCAACACCAAATCCAACTGCCATTAACTCATCAACGATTATCTGTCCAACTTCTATAGCGGTTGGCTTTTCAAAGTAATTACCAAAAGAAATATAAAGCAGTGTATTATCCTCATGCAAAATATGTTCTAAATCTTGTGCTGTATAAAAACAGCAACCAATAATCGTTTCCCCTTTTTCCTCTAACCATATAGACATTTCATTACAATCTACAAATCCGTCGGATTGTGTATACCCAGCATAGTGTAATGCAACAATCCCGCGTTTCATTAAAGAGTTAAATGCCAACTCTAATTTCAAGAAATTTTCTTGATTTCCCGTATTTTGCAACTCTTTGCGAAGTGCCTTGATAATGTCAAGCAAATCATATTGTGTTATATTATCGCATTCATCACAGTAAAAGTCTTCAATGTATTGTTCACATTCCTTTAAAATCTTATCATCTGACCAAAAACCAGCTTTAATATAGTCAGTCATCAGTTCTTCTAATTCGTCTGCACAACACTCATCTTCTATTTTGCTTTTCCACTCCATAAGTATCCTTTTCCTTCCGTAAAATTTCTCATTGATACACTTGACAATAAACAATTTACCTGCCTTCTACAATGTATATTTCAGACTGATTCTTAATGTCACAATTTATTTAAGTAATACTATGTGTGTAAGCTCTTACATTGTATATATTATCATACAATGTCAAAAATTTCAAATAAAAACCTTGTATATTTCACAAATTTATCACAATTAGATAACAATTGAAACACAAATTTATTTTATAGTATAACCATAGCAGCGAAATAAAACATCAAAATATTGCAATGATAAATATTGATTCTTTTAAATTTTGAAAGGAGATTCTATTATGTACGAAAACAACAATAATGGCTATTCACAACAGTCAAACAACGCAGGAAACACCAATAATGGATACCCAGAATATTATTATTCTACAGGGATTCCAAATGTCAATTACGAACAGACACAACGCCCTCCAATGAATACGCCAAAAGTCAAGCAAAAAAAAGCAAACAGTTTTGGAAAAAAAGCTGTTTCTATCGTTTGTCTTGGTCTAGTGTTTGGGGTTTCTGCTGGTGCAGCTTTTAGCATTCCTGCATCGATTGCCACAAAAGAACTGAAACAAGCCCAGCTTGAAATGCAACAATTGCAGGACAATCAAAATGCAACTTCTGGCAAGACATCGCTCTCAACCACAGCGAATTCACTGACAACTTCCAACGCACTTCACAGCAACAACACTTCTGCTACCGTATCTGCGATTGCTGATAGTTGTCTGCCAAGTGTTGTATCCATTACAAATAAGGGTATAACCGAAGTTCGCACCATGTTTGGCACATACCAGCAAGATACCGAAAGCAGCGGGTCTGGTATTATTATTGGCGAGAATGATACAGAACTTTTAATCGTCACAAACTATCACGTCGTATCAGGAAGCAATGAATTGAGCGTTGTATTTAGCTACGATGAAGACAGCGACGAACCTTCATTGGTCAGTGCACGTGTCAAAGGGTATGAGGCTGATAAAGACCTTGCTGTTATCTCAGTTTCTCTTGACGATATTACAGATGAGATGCGCTCCAAAATAAAGATTGCCACTGTTGGCGATTCTTCCAACCTTGTTCTTGGCCAAGAAGTCGTGGCAATTGGTAATGCGCTCGGTTACGGTCAATCAGTTACTACAGGTATTATCAGTGCACTTGGGCGAAATGTCACAATCTCTGACGAAAGTGGTAGCAGCATTACAAACAAACTGATTCAGACAGATGCGGCTATCAATCCAGGTAATTCTGGCGGTGCACTTCTAAATATGAACGGTGAATTAATTGGCATCAATTCTGTAAAAGTTTCCTCAAGTTCTGTTGAGGGTATGGGGTACGCTATCCCAATTTCAGATGTCCAATCAATTATTGAAGAACTTATGTTAAAGGAGACAAGAGATGTGGTTGCAGAAGAAAAACAAGGTTATCTGGGTATCCAGCCTATTGATGTAACAAATGATATTTATGAAACATATGGTATGCCAGTTGGTATCTATATCAATACTGTTTATGAAAACTCTCCTGCGGAAGCTGCGGGACTTGTCAAGGGTAATATCATTACAAAATTTGATGGACAGACCGTAAAAACCCGAGAAGAACTGACATCACTGCTCACTTATTACAGTGCTGGTGAAACAGTTGATGTCGTTGCAATGGTACAGAGTTCAAACGGCTATGTAGAGAAAACTGTTCAGGTAACGCTTGGCACAAAAGACATCTTTGGAGACGATGCCGATAATACTCAATCTAATCAGCGACGTCAAGAATCCAGAGAAAATGATAATGGCTACTTTAACCCATTTGAATCATTCTGGTCAATTCCTTAAAAAGTAAACAAATTGAGTAGGGGAACTCCCCTACTCAATTATTATTTTTGTTCTTTCCACTAGCGCAGCAACGCATAACTGTGGATTTACTGCCATTTTTCCCTCACTTGTAATGTTGGAAGTCTCCAGTCCAAGTTTTGCCATCTGCCGCATACTTAAATGCTTCATATATCCAAGGACTACACCTGACATAAATGCATCATCTACTCCATTACAGTGAACATATTCTCTCCCAACATTATTTATCATAAACTGTTCCTCATCACAGGCACAGTAAACACCGCCTTTTTCTGGCAAAATAAAAACATTTCTCACACCTTTTTCTAAGATGATATCTGCTGCCCGTTCTAATGTATCTTTATCCTGAATCCGAATACCACTCAGAACCTCCGCTTCCGCCTCATTTGCTACCACAACGCAAAGTTTATCAAGAACTAAAAGAAGTTTTTCTGCTCTTTTGCGCGATTCCGCGGAGGCAAAAATTGGCGTCCTACACTTCTCACAAAGATATTGGATTGTTCCTGCTGGTATGTTCGTATCCAAAATTACCATGCGTGATTTATTTATTAATTCCATCTTAGACGAGATAAATTTTATTGTGAGCTTATCATAAATTCGCATATCTGATACCGAAAATTTTATATTTCCTTTTTCATCTGCTATATACAGAGAAATCGGTGTCGCCTCGCTAGAAGTTTTCAAAGAATTAGTGATATCAATACCTAACGCCTCACAACTTTCAATAATACTGCGCGCGTTAACATCAGCGCCAATTGCCGTAATTAGTTTCACTCCAACACCAAGAAGTCTTAGATTGTGTGCTACATTTCTTCCTGCGCCGCCAAGTGATTGCATTGCTTTTCCAGAATTGGAATCCCCCTCTCTCAATGCTTCTTCAGGGGTTCCTCCAATATCAATATTGGCACTTCCAATAATTGTACAATAGCTCGGACCATTTGTAACATATCCTTTTCCAAGGATATAACCTTTTTTCATCAAATTTGAAATGTGTACTGCTGCCGATGAACGGGCAATGCCGGCCTTTGCTGCAAGTTCTTCCTGCGAGATCATTGGATTCTCTGTTATCCATTGAAATATCTGTGCCTCTCTGTTTGTCATATAATCTCCCTCTCTGTTGTGCGTTAAAAACTGTTAAGAAATACAAGAGTTTCTTTTAACAGCTCCTTAAAAACTATTTCAAATATACATCCTGCACATACAATACAGCAAAAATACATCAAAATATCTAAATAATTATTCGTTCTTTCTATATTGTTATCATATCACCCAAAAAAAGCACTGTCAATGTAATATATATTATAGATTATATAATACATATCTTGTCTTACTTTTCCTCCTTATACCATGTACTTACTACATGGTATCTGAGCCAGCGCCAAAATGCCTGCTGTGTAGTATTTTGCGTGCATCAATGATTGCAATTCACACCAAATTATCTTAAATGAAACGGTCTGTGCCAATCGAGTAGAGAAGATTTATCTTCCCCTACTCGCCGCGCGGAGTGCGTGCAGCAAAGCTGCTAATTTCCTTACGCACCCCTGTGTATAAAAAAATCCAATGCAGACTACAATCCGCATTAGATTTTTCATTTTATCTAAAGTATATCGCACAAACAATATTTGTCTATTTTTTAGCACTAATTACAAGTCCTGCCGCTCCAATCATTCCCGCATTGTTTCCATTCTGGGCTATCACCACCTTAGGAACATAGGTAACTTCACCGCCAAAACAGTTTTCTTGCAAAAATTGGTTGAGTGGTTTGGTGAGTTTTTCTCCCTGTGCACACACACCACCGCCAAGCACAATAATATCGGGTCGAAAAATATTTGCAAGGTCAGTAATTCCATCTGCTAGATAACCAATATAATGTTCCACTAACATCTTGCCACAATCATCCCCAGCATCCGCTGCGTCAAATGGAATCTTAGCGTTCATTGTCTCTAAATCCTGTCCGCATAATTCCCATAATAGTGATTCTGGATGCTGTTTTGCTATTTTTTTTGCATCGTCAATCAGCGCTGTCGCAGAAGCATATGCTTCTAGGCAATCATATCTGCCACAAGTGCATCTGCGCCGCTCTGAACCACACTTGATATGTCCCAGCTCTGCACCACCAGAATGTCCACCTTCAAATATCTTTCCATCAATTACAATTCCACCGCCTACTCCTGTTCCAAGTGTCAAAAAGATTGCATTCTGGTATCCTCTTGCTGCTCCCTTTAAAACTTCACCAAGCGTCATACAATTTGCATCATTTTGGATAAAAACAGGAATTGGAAGATACTTTCTTAGTGTTTCTGAAAAAGGAACATGGTCCCAACGTATATTATTTGAATATAGTACCACTCCATTTTTGCTGTCAATAGTACCTGGACTTCCCACACCAACTCCCAGACAATCTGATATCTCATATCCATTTTCTGTTAAAAGTGCTGCTGCTGTCCTTCCAATGTCTCCTATGATATCTTCATATGGCCGCTGGGCATCTGTTGGTATCGATGTCTGTGCCAGAATCTCATAAGATGTATTCAGGATTCCCATTTTTACAGCAGTTCCTCCCAAGTCAATTCCAATAACCACCTGTTGTTTGTTGTCTGACATAGTCAATCCCCCTATATTGTAACAGCCCGTATAATCGGGCTGTTACACAAAACTATTCCAATGTTTCCTCTAAACCAAAAACTTCAACTTCATAGATACGCGCTGCGCTATCGCTTCCTTGTGTCGGTTTATTTACAACAAGTTTAACATATTGCGCCTTAACTGGTGCAAATGCATCATGTGTTGTTCCTAATGTATTTCTAGTCACACTGCGTACTTCCTCAAAGTTTGTACCATCCTCGCTCGTTAAGATTACATAAGACTTCGTGTTCATGTCTGCGCTCTCCCCGCCTGCCTCTGCATGGTATACATCCACTGCACTGACTGTCTTTACAGCGCCAAGATCCAAAGTAATCTCATGCGGTGCACTTCCGGTTGCACACCATTTCTTGGTGTAATCACCATCTACTGCAAACTGTGGTGCTTCATTTTCATTAACATAAGTGTCCGCCTCTGTACCTGCTCCCTGGGAAAGCAATACAAGACCTTCCGATGCTTTCTCAGAAATAACAATATAGCTTTCCTTTGATGCCTCGCTGCTGCCAGATGCGTTCTCTGCCTTTATAGAAACTGCATAGACACCTTCTTCTGCATAAGTTACAGATACACTGTCACCCTCTGCTGTCTCGGTATCTGAGCCTGTCAGTGTCCAAGTAACTTTATCTGTGTTCTGTGAGCACTGGCTCTGGAATGTAATTGTTTCTCCCGGAGCTGCCAGTGTAATATCCGATGTAAATGCCGCCTTTGGAATACTATTGTCCGGCCAATCCATTGTCACAGTTGCACCAGTACCTTCTGCCAGTAATTGATTCACTGGAATTACCTCAAATGTAGACTTATTTGTCTCATCTGTACGCGGCAATGTATTAATATAGAAACTATTTGTATTAGATACGCCTAACAACGACTTTGTCTGATCTTGATTGATACGATATACTTCATAGTAGTCGGATTCAACATCACTGTCCCATGAAAGACGCACGCCTGCATACATTCCATCCTCATCAAACTCACTGTCAAGTACCTGTACATTGCTAACGGTCGCTATCTGAACTGTGTCTGTCTCAATCATTGTAATATTTCCAAAACGGAACTGCAACGAGCCACTATCTGCATCTGATGTCAGTCTGTAGGAAATTGCTTTGATTGTTTTTCCTGCAAGTTCCGAAGTCTGATAATTTACAGTTGTCCATGCGTCCGCAACCTTCTTATCGCTTTCCAGTATCAATTCAGAACCATCATCCAATGTTAAAACTGCGTCCAATGCAACCTCTGCCCCTTTTGATCGAGCAGTTGTTGTAAATGTCATATTATCAGAGACAGGCATATCTGCACTGTACATTTTAATGGTGGACGGCACACCTTGTTTTACTGTACCGCGCAGAATGATGCTATTTCCACCATAATATGCATCTCCTACATCAAGGTCTGCTGATAATTTATTCCCCTCACCATCTTCAATAATATAGCGATAGGTTGGTAGTACATCAGAGATACTACGGTTGTTCCAGTCAAGCATACTAATCAGCTCACCATTTTTATAAAAACCATAGCCGTTTCCTGTGGAGAAATTTGTCACAAATGGAAGTTCTGTCAAGGCAGTACGCTCTACAACATAGGTCGATACACCTTTCCATTCTGTATCTTCTTTTGTTTCCACATCCACAGAAGGATCGCCCGCCCCATTTACCCACAACTTATTTTCTTTCTTCCAAAAATCCTGTACCATCTGTGAAGAAAAATATGCCCAACTTGGACAGTAAAGTCCCAGTGAAGTATAGGTTCCGCCATCAGGATTTTCAAACAAATCCCACTTAATCGGTGTGTCATATCCATTGCTCTGTACGTCAACGCCCGCATACAAATCATATGGGTCAATCTCCTTCTCTGTTGCAAGCTCTGCGGAAGTTTTTAGTAGTTCTTCTGGAGCAAGTTTATCTGTTGTCCACCAGAAATTTAAGAACATAGAATCCGCTACATCTTCACCTTCCTCTGACTTCAAATATGCAGCGTTCTTCTCTGTCAATGCATTTTGCCAGTCCATCTCGCCATCCACTGTCATAGAATCATAATATACCAATTCTAATTCTGGCGCCTTCTCTTTGTAGTAAGCAAGAAATCCTTGCATTAATTCTGCATGTTCTTTTGTCAAAGGAGCTCCGTCAGTTCCCTCTGTCTCTTGGTTGATAAACCATCCATCAAATCCATAGGTCTCTGCCACTTTAATTAATTTATCTACAACAGGGAAGCTACCATCATCTGTCTGTTGCAGCAAATCATCAAGCCACTCTGTCTTTCCACCATGTGCTGCCTGTGGCATAAATACAGTACCAATAACTTTTACACCGTTTTTATGACCAGCATCTACAACATCTGGGCTAGGCGCAACAATCAATCCTTCTCCTGAAGAACCACCCCAGTACACTAACATATCAACATACTGCCAGTATGTAAAAGCATTGGATTCTGCCTTGTTCAATCCATGTGGCGAGTTTCCGCTTGTACTTGCATTCATAATAGAAATCGACATTACTTTTGTATCTTTATTCTGTGTAGAATTGACTGTCTCAAGAGATTCAATATCTGCACGCTCTGCAAGTGGCACAGTGCTTATATTAAAAATCAAGTCTTCATCGTCCGCAGCATTCCACTCCAACAACTGTGCTGGAAATCAATACGAAGCCTCCGGCTGACGTGTCATGGTAAGCTCTTTGTTCTCATTCTCCCCAGTCACAGAATATTTTGCGATCTCTGATTCTGCTGGTGGCGCTTCTGTCTCTGGCGCTGCTGCTACCTCCGAACTTGCCTCTGTCTGAACGGGCTCCTGTGATGCTGCTGGCGGTGTATCTTGTTCTTTATTGCCGCCTCCACACGCTGTCAAGCTAACAGTCATAGATGCTGCTAGAAGAATACTCATTATCTTTTTTCATATAATTTTTTTCGTATCATATTTATGTCTCCTTTTTCTATGATAGTCTTTTAGAATCTCTCTTACATCTGCTTTTGCAGTAAAACGAGAATCTATTATACTGTATGGAGAATGCCCTTGTTTGGACATTCTCCGATATGAAAAAAATCTACTGTGTTAACTTTTCTCATACGATTTTTACAGTCACTACTTCATATGGCTTTAGCACCACTTCAATCTCCTTGTCTGACACAACAGCTTCATGTTCTGTCTCCTCGAGCAGATTGCAGATGTATGCCTTCTTGAAATCTGTATTTACAGTCAGCTTTGTCTTGGTATATGCATTCTCAGATTCATACATACGAACTACTGTTCCATTTTCATTTTCAGCATGTTTGATGGTCTCAATAATAACATTTGCGTGTGCCACAGATGCATAAGAAAATGCTTCTTTTTCTTCTGTTTGCGTTTGTACAAGCAATGGCTGATTTAGCTTGTAAGATTCTGCCACTGTTCCTGCTGCACGCCATCCTTCTGCATGTGGATAAATCGCATAGATAAAATCATGTTCTTCCTGATCTGTTGTTGGATTTGGCTCAATTCCTGATTTAATAAGCGTAAGTGCCATATTGGAATCCTTTACAGAATGCCCATATTTGCAGTCGTTTAACAAGGAAACGCCATAATGTCCTTCTGACAAATCCATCCATTTCTGACCACAGCTCTCAAAACGCGCTACATCCCAGCTTGTATTTTGATGTGTTTTTCTTGTTAAATTACCAAACTGTACATCAAATGTTGCCTCGTCTGTGTGTACTGCTACTGGGAAGTGTACTTTTAACAGCGTTTGATGTTCTTTCCAATCAACATGTGTCACAAAATCAATCCTGCGGCTATCTGCATAGAAGATCATTTTCTGTTGTATGGTAGATTGCGATACCTTTCTAGTGATATCTAATACCGCACGAACAGTACCAATCTCTGTCCATTCCATTTGTTCTATGCTGTCCACATCCCAGAATTTCTCAGTATAATAAATATCAATATCCCAGTTGTCAAAGTAAATTGGCTTATCCTCGTACATACGCAGCAGATTTGCACGCTGCCCTTCCTGAATCACTTCACGGTCATTTTCTTTGTCATAAATGCTAGTAAGCATTCCCTGAGCGTCAAGTTTTATCGTGTAAAATGGTGTTTCTAATTGATTTTCACCAACCAATGTAAATGGCACTTTGTTATCTGCGTTGTCTGCGGCATCACGAATCTGGAATGACTTATATCCTTTTGATGGCAAGCTGCGCACAAAGGCAACATTTCCATCTGCGGTTTTCTGAATCGGGTATACGGTTCCATCTGTATCCAGTAAAGCGCTACCTTCCAGCGCACCAAGATTGACAATATCATCTCTAACTTGACCTGTCGTGTTAAAGATTGTAACTGCATTTCCGCTTCCTGCAATTGCTTTTCTGCGCTGTCCAGTCATCTCTGCTAGTTTTTCTGCTAGTTCATCATACTCTTTCTTTGTCACTTCATAAACTTCATGAATGGACGAGCCCGGCAAGATATCATGGAACTGGTTTAACAGCACGAGCTTCCACATTGCATCCAGCTCCTCCTGTGGATATTGCATTGTATCTTGTGTCAAAACAGACAGCAATTCCAAATCCATTAATCCCAACTCGGATTTACGATTGGAGCGTTTATTTCTAGCCATCGAGGTCAATGTACCTCTATGATACTCAAAATAAAGTTCTCCTTCCCACACTGGAAGGCGCTTATTTCCATCGACACGTTCCTTTAGCTCGTCAAAGTAAGTGCGCGCAAATGCCTGGCGCACTTTTGGAATCCCTTTTACGCCTTTCTCCATACGAATAGAAGTCTCTAGCATCTCTCTGGTTGGGCCGCCGCCGCCATCGCCATAACCATAAGATATCAGAATATCATTATTGATATCTTTGTTCTGGTAGCGCATCCATCCGCCCATAATTGCATCTGGGTGAAGCATACCATTATAGGTGGTGAAAAAGTCCTTGATTGGTTGGTTCACTCCAAGCGTTGTAATGAGGTGTGTCAATACTTCAGAACCATCAATTCCTCTCCACATCATAGTATCATAAGGAATCTTATTAAACTGGTTCCATGCTAGCTTAGTAGTCATGAAATAGTCAATTCCACACTTTTTCATAATCTGTGGCAGTGCCCCAGAGTATCCAAACACATCTGGCAACCATAAAATCCGGTTATCTACACCAAATTCTTCTTTAAAGAAACGTTTGCCATGCATAAATTGACGCACTAGTGACTCTCCAGATGTCAAGTTACAGTCTGACTCAACCCACATACCGCCTTCTGGCTCCCAGCGTCCTTCTTTAATGCGCTCTTTTGCCTTCTCATAAAGCTCAGGATAACGCTCTTTTAAAAAGGCATATAATTGTGGTTGGCTAGACATAAATCGGTAATTTGGATATTCCTCCATCAGTTTCAGGACTGTCGCAAAGCTGCGTCCTGTCTTTTCTCTGGTCTGTGCAACTGTCCACCACCACGCAACGTCGATATGTGTGTGTCCAATACATGTGGCAATCACATCCTGATATCCTGCCATATCAGAGTACAACGCTTTATCAATATAGTCTGATGCCTCCTGTAGCGTCTGATAAAATTCTTTGGAGTAAGGAGTGCGCAAATCCAGATAATTAACTGTACTATTTAGGATTTCCAAAATATCCTTGCGGTTCTTATCGTCTTCCTCCATTCTTGTAAATGCTGCAAGCGGCACCCACAAATCATAGTAAAGCTTTTCTATTAATGCATCAATTTCTTGCATCTCGACGATTAAATTAAATTCTTTATGGAGTATTCCTGTGTATGCCTGAAGGCCAATCTCTAACACATCTCCTGCCTTTGCCGATGTCGTCAATAGCACATCGCGATGATTCATGTCAATTCCTTGAATAACTTCTCCATTTACAAATAACAAAAACTGTGGATTTTTTGCGTCGTCCCACTCATCAATCTGTGTGCGAACATGAAGCCACATACGCTTCCCATCCAATTCTTGTGGCACCTGATAAGTCGTCTTAAACCAATAGTGACGATCTTTTCCGTACCAATGCATATTCTGACAGTCAAAATCTTCCCATGCTGCAGTGTCTGCCTCAGCTTCTTCAGGGCGAATAAAATTCCCTTCCTTATATTTCCAATTATCAATCTCAAATTTCTGCTTCACCTTTAACTTTTTGAGTTCCTCGCAGATCACATTAACCCTTTTGTCTAAAAAATGCATAATTACCTCCATGTCTGCATTACTATGCAGAATTTATTTTATTTTACACACAACAATTTTATTGGTGATGTATATTGCTCTAGCCGTAAAATGACACATTTCCTTATACGGCTGTGGCCTCTTTTATATTGTCTGACGCAGACCATCTGCATACCAGAATACAATTGTAGCAATCTGATGCTACGCCATTGTTTCTTATATGCCATAAACCAGCGTTCCAGTCTTCCAGCAAGCGCAAATGCTTCTGTTTTATTCCATAAATGTTCCTGTTTCTCATGAACAAGCGCAAGTCCAGTTTCATTCTATAATTGTATTGCCTCTGCTGCCAATTCGTATAACCCAACAATTTCTTTTGTTTGCGTATTCATAGAAATTGCTGTTCGCCTCATCTGCAAAACAAGCTCCCGCAAAGCATCATCCGCACATTTTACCATCTTATCTGTTGTACTAGCATCTTCCAATAACAGTTTTAAAAACTGGTCCTCAACCCTCAATTTACGATTTCGCGTAGACTGTTCATAGTATGCCACCGCATCGCGCCATGCAAACAGGGAATGCTTTGGCATTTTTGCCAAAATATCTACAGTCTGTTCTGTGATACCACCATATTCTAAGCGTGAAATCTGCTGATTTATTTCAGCAAATGCAATATTCTCCTGATTCCACGAAAATGCTGCTCCATATATCATACCTGGCACAGAGAAATCTGGATGATTAATATGTCCAAAATCACCCCAGTCTGTATTTAAAATTCCCTCCGCATGATATTGGCGTGCATAATTGCACATTCTAACAATATTTTGATAAGAATCTTCCATTAAGTTTATCCACTGATTCCAACCACTTACACTAGTGGTGTCTCATCTCGCCACATTTCTGTGAGAGCACGAAATAGATACGTATGTTCTGTATAAAATTAAAATTCATTAATCTTATATCGGTTAAGCCGTTCTACGATTTTTTCAGATAAACAAGAGTCAATACCCTCTGTCTGGTCTAAAAATATCATTTGATGACTGCACACTCTATCCTGTTGGACTTTGAATGCACGCTTGCAAAATGGCAGCATACTTGTTTCCATTATCCTATATTTTCTCATCAATTGTAATCACGGTATTCCAGCAAATCTCATAAATTTCCTGTTTTTGGTTAAGCTTTTTTACTTTTGGCAGCAAATACATCTTCTCACACCCGTTCTTGCTTTGCAACTGTCAGACTTATCTAAAAAAGCTGCCGCAAAAAAACAATTCAGCGTTCAGAACTATCGTTCCTTGCTTTTTAATTTTTTGCGGCAGCCTGTCGTCTCTTATATGAGATTTCGTTTTAATCCATATAATCCATCAGACGGTCAACATTCGTAAATGCAAGCCCAGTCACGGTATCTGCACAGCCATAATAAATAGCAATCCTTCCCGTCGCCGCATCTGTAAGCGCCGCACACGGGAATACCACATTGGGTACATCCCCGACACACTCATAGATTTCATGAGGTCCCAAAATGTAATTCTTTGTTCTCTTTATCACTTTCCACGGTTCCTCCAAATCCAGCAGCGCACAGCCCATTCGATAGACAAAGCCATTGCAAGTATTGATAACACCGTGGTAAATTAATAACCATCCTTCATCTGTCTCAATCGGTACACTTCCTGCACCAATCTTTGTGGATTGCCATGCGGAAGCATCACCTTTTATTGCTCCCATCACATAGCGATGACAACCCCAATATTTCAAATCAGGACTTTCACTTAGGAAAATATCTCCAAATGGTGTATGCCCATTGTCACTTGGACGACTCAACATATAATAGTTGTTCTGAATCTTACGCGGAAATAACACACCATTACGGTTAAATGGCAAAAATGCATTTTCCAACTGATAAAAAGTTTTAAAATCAAAAGTATATCCTACGCCGATCGTTGGAAACTCATGATAGCCATTGCACCATGTAATATAGTACCGATCCTCTATAAAACAAACTCTGGGATCATACCGAAAATCTCTCTTGGCAACCTCAGGGTGTGCTCCTTGGAATGTAAGTGGCTCATCGGAAATCTCCCAATGAATCCCATCTTTGCTGAATCCAGTAAAGATATCCATGCTGATTGACTTGCTATCACAACGAAATATACCTGCATAGCCATCCTCAAAAGGAACAATGGCACTATTAAAAATACTGCAAGCGCCCATTCGTTATTGATTTTGTGTACCTTGCCATCAGCAGTGTACTCAAAGTTTACACCTTCCTCACCAAAGTAGAACAAGTCACGAAGTTTTGTATCACAGTTTACCAAATCCAAAAGCTGTAAGCACTTCTCTGGGTATTTTGTGTTGATAGAAACCATGTTCAAAGAACCACGAACTGTCTCGTTGGAAAGAATTGTTTTTTCAATCTGCTGTACCACTACATCTTTGCCCATCTGAGGCCCCCATGAAGTCACACATGCAGACTCCCAGCCCTGTACAACACGCCACATATTATAAACACGTCCCTCTGTCAATGTTGCAGCGTCTGGATTGATAATTCCTTTCTTATTCCACTCATGTATCGTTTTGAGCTGATTCATAATATCTGGTTCTTCCAATGTAAAGCATACTCTTCCTTCTTTGTCATCAAAGCGAACACCCAGAATCTGTGTACCAGCACCAATCTGATCATACACGTCGAAAATATAGTACAAACCATCATTCTTTATATACACTGGATAGTCGTTCTTATCCGCTTTCAATTTCTCAAAAGTTTCTGTCAAGGAATCCAAAGTGGTCAGAGATTTAATATCAAGGCTGTACTCGTCAACCAACTCTTTATCCCAGATTGCATAGTTTGTGATAGGGAAGGAACATCATTGTCTGATATACCTTGGAACCTTTCTTATTGCGCATACTGCTTAACATCAGCGCCCCACCGACTGCAACACTTGCACTGATAATGATAAATGCAATGTTGTAGAGTATGGTGTTTCTTAGAAGCATTGTAAATGAGTTTGATGTAAAGAAATATTCAAAATTTCCAAACCCTGCCCATTCACTATTTAACAAGTTGTAGATAAAACCATGTCCTCCGGGCTGCAGTTTATAGTTTTTGAACGCGATGATGATACCGAACATCGGCAAGTAAGAAAAAATCAAAAATCAAGTTAGGGTTGGCAATGACAATAGGAACAGCTCTGTGTCGTCCCGTGACCACCGCTTCCACCAAGGTTTTTCTCTTATCCTCCCTCCATCAGTCGTCTTGCGATTTCCCATTTGTTTTACCTCCTTTTATTATTTTTTGTTAACACTATATTAACATTTATAAATTACTGTGTCAACAAATTTTAGCATTTTCATTATTTTGTCCAATTTATAAGTCTATATTTTGTAGAAACTTACTTAAATTGTTTTGTGTTTATCAATATTATAAACACTCTGCACAATTACATTTATTAACATTAACTAATAAAATCTTTAAGCTTCATTTTTTACTATTGTTCTGCTCTATAAAACTTGCCTATATTTTTCTTGTTATACGATATAAGTATCAGCGTTTTGTATATATTTTTATTTGACGTCTCTACTCAAAAGATATTTAAGCATACGTTTTGACGAAAAATTGCAAGATTATCATAACAATTTATTGAATTTCACTTGCGCATTAACATTTGTAAACCAATCGATTGTATTTTAAGTTTTGCTATGTTATAATAATAATAAATTATACTCTGCATAAGCAATTATACTTTTCACCGATCAGAGTCAGATTTACAAATGTATAAAGCAAATAGAAAGTTTCTATCAATATATTTTATAGAAATGTTGGCAGAAAGGAAGATGTTATTTATGGAAAAAATTACAATGAAAGATATTGCAGATGCTCTCAATATATCCAGAGTTACAGTTAGTAAAGCATTTAACAATCAAGCAGGTGTCTCAGATACCTTGCGAGAATTAATCTTTGCAAAAGCAAAGGAACTTGGATATGCCAAAATTCCTTATCAAATTAGAGAACAACCACAGGAAGAACAACGCACTGTCTCACTGATTGTGTCAAGGCCAGATTCCGCTCTTTTCTGGACGAACATTATTCATCGCATGGCGCAGGAACTCGCCAATTACAATGTAAACTTGCTCTACACTTACGTTCCTTCTGTTTACACAAAAACCTTCAGTTTACCTTCTGTACTCTTAAACGGAAACGTTGATGGTGTTATTGTATTAAATGTATACGACCCAGAAATTTTAAATATGGTGAATGAACTCTCTGTTCCAAAAGTATTTCTGGACACAATCCCCACGTTGACAGACAGTCAACTTAACGGTGATTTGGTTTTGATTGAGGGATTTCGTACAGAAGCTAAAATTACAGATATATTGATACAAAATGGGCATACCGAAATCGGATTTTTAGGGGACATTGACTATGCGATGACAAACAAAGAACGTTATCTTGGCTACTGCGACTGCATGAACAAGCATGAGCTTGTTGTTCGGTCAGAATACTGTCTAACTGGACGTATTGATATCTTCTCCTATGACAGAAAACTACACACTTTTTTAGATGAATTGCAAAGTTGGCCCAGTGCTTTTGTGTGTGCCAGTGACTATGTTGCCAATTTTGTGCAAGCCTACCTTGACAATAACTCACACCGTCTACCACATCCTGTTGTGTTGACTGGCTTTGACAACACTGGTGAATACACAAATGTTGCAGGTCGCATCATCACTGCAAATGTTCCAACTGCTCTTCTGGGCAAGCGACTTGCTCTACAATTATTGTATCGTTCCGAACACCCAGAAGCACCGCAGGAGTTAACCTTTGTAAAGCCTTCCATTATCATACCGCATATCAAGCAATAATATACGTAAACAGGACTGAAAAGTATATTAATATTTTCCAGTCCTGTTGATTTACACACAACTCTAAACCGCTTTGGCAGCACACAGGTCACACAGCAAGTAGGGAAAAGTATCCTTCCCTACTCACTCACAATAAATGCTACAACACCCATATCATTTTCCTGTAACTGTTGAAGATTTTCTGTTAAAGAACCCTCCCACAATTCCAAGCAATATCGAAATTCACCAAATCCAGACAAATCCATCTTAAAATTTGTCTCCCAAGTATTGTTCATAATCCAGCTATACACAGGCCTGTGATTATTTTGCTCTTTGTTATCGCACAATAAAATTGGATGATGTTGCATTTGTCCCATATAGATTAACGGCACATCAAAAGAATTAAGCAATATCCCTTGTGTTCCTTTTTGATAAAGTAATCCTTGATCCGTCATATAAATCTCCATTCCGCCGCCTTTCAGTTGGCGGCACAAATAGTTATGAAA
>CAJUAE010000009.1 GCA_910583965.1 uncultured Lachnospiraceae bacterium | reverse complement strand
ATCAACCACCCTTCTTGGAATTCCCTATATTTGAATTATACAGGAAGCTCCTAAAACAACTTTGTTTTTTGTTACATCATTATGATAGCACAGGAATTGTATTCGTTTGTAATTGTGATTTTAATATTTTGCTGCATAGAAAAGCGAAAAATAATTATACTATGATATTTATTCGCACATTGCATCATTTTCCTATTTCGGTAAGCTGTCGTGAGCACTATATTGATTGATGACAATGGATTTGTCACAGCCTTTTCGCGCTAGAAAAACGACTGTGGCAACTGCTTGTACATTGCGGATTGCTTCGGGATGGTAATGTGTATAATAGCAGCTTTGTTTGACCTCTTTTAGCACTTCTCTAAGAAAGTCAAAAGCATAACCGATTGCGCTTACACGCATAGCAGCACCATTTCCATAACTTCTTTGAATGATAAAACTTTCTGGTAAAGACCATTTTGCAAAATTCTCCTTTCTCTAGTTTACAAAAATCTCTACACGAAAGAATTACCTTGCTTTTGACTACATTCTAAATCAGATTTCTTTTATCGTCAATCTTAACTGGCTTTACCACTTTACGACTTTTTGAAAATAAAATAACGCACAAGACACTTTCTGATATATAATAAATTCATCACAAAAATTACACCAAAGAGTGTGAGCTTACAGAAGATACAAAACTGAACTACAACAAAAAATCAGTTTTAAAGTTGATAAAAAGTTGAAATTTTACACCTATCATTCTATTGGAGGGAGAAACAATGAGAGAAAAACTACTGATTGTTGATGATGAACCAGATATTGTCACAATGCTAAAAAATTTTTTTGAGATAAACGGCTACAATGTGTTTACAGCCACAAATGGTTTGGAGGCAATTGCACAGGCAGAAAAACAGCCCGATTTGATTTTGCTCGACATCAATATGCCAGATATTGATGGAATGGAAGTCTGTTCCCGCATCCGAAATTTTGTTTGCTGTCCAATCCTATTTTTGACTGCAAGAATTGATGAAGTAGATAAAATTAAGGGCTTTGGTGTTGGCGGAGATGATTACATTGTAAAACCTTTTTCTATGGACGAGCTTGGCGCGCGGGTTGCAGCACATCTACGGAGGGAACATCGCAAACGGGAAGCGGCAAAGGTTCGCTTTGACGATTCCTTAGCGATTGATTACACAGAACGTTGTCTCTATTACGATGGGTGTCCGATTCCGCTTGCAAAAAAGGAATTTGACATTATTGAATTGCTGTCGCAGCACAGAGGGCAAGTTTTTAGTAAAGAACGCATCTATGAACTGGTGTGGAACTATGATAGCGAGGGCGACGCCTCTGTTATCGCCGAACATATCCGACGCATTCGTGTCAAATTCAAAGATGCCAAAATGAAACCATATATTGAAACAGTTTGGGGGATTGGTTACCGATGGGCAAAAAATTAAGAAAGAAATCTTTCCGCAAATCCATTAAAAAAGATTTTGCGTTTTATATTATTTTGTATATTTCTTTATCTTTGTTGCTCGGTTTTGCCTGTTCTCAACTTTTTCTGTACAAACAAAATCAAATTCGCAAAAAATATTATGATGAATATCAAAACAAGATAGAATACATTGAAGGAAAACCTAACACAGCATATCATTATTATAACGATAATGACGTTAAGATAGAAATCCACTACTCATTGGATATTCTTACTCTTTTTACGCCTGTTGATAGGATAAAATCCAATATTTTAGGCATTGCAAGCGGTGTTGTATATCCACTGAGCTTTATTGTATGCCTTAGCTTGATAAGCATACTTTTTTATAAAAAAATATTACAGCAACCATTGGAGCTGCTTGGCGCTGCTGCGGACAAAATTGCAGACAATAATTTAGATTTTACAATTCATTACGATAGGCCAGACGAATTCGGACGACTCTGTCAATCTTTTGAGAAGATGCGCAGTGCACTGCACAATAACCATCTGGAATTATGGCGTCAAATTGAAGAACGCAGACGGCTCAATGCCGCTTTTGCACACGATTTGCGAACACCACTTACGGTACTCAAAGGACAGAGTGATATGCTTATAAAATATACGCCCGAATTATCTGAGGAAAAAATTATAGAAACTGCAAAAATGATGCAGCGCCACATTGCGCGCCTTGAAAACTATGTCAATACAATGAACACCTTGCAGCGTCTTGAAGATATTGAAATTCATTGTAAATCTGTTGATATGGTGCACTTTATAAAACAGCTTAGAGATACAGGTGCTTGTATCTGCGCAGATAAGAGATTTGTATTTCAAAAGACGCAGTATCCATCACTTTCTTTTGGTGAAGAAGATCTTTGCTCTGTGCAGATTGCCTTAGACGTTCCTATTATTCTGCAGGTATATGAAAATCTATTGTCAAATGCTGTCCGATATGCAGAGGAGCAAGTCACCGTATCTACCCAAATGATTGATAACAATTTTCACATAACTGTATCTGATGACGGTGCAGGTTTCTCTGCCCAAGACCTTTGTGAAGCCACAAGACCATTTTATAAAGCAGCGGGAAGACCAGATCAGGAACACTTTGGCATAGGGTTAAATATCTGCAAAGTGCTCTGTGAAAAACACGGTGGTTTTCTAAAACTGGAAAATAAGAATGGGGCTGCTGTCACCGCAGCATTTCAAATCGAATAGCTTAATCTAAACTTATTAATTTACTTTTTTCCTACAAACAGAAGTTTACTTATTTACAATCGGAGAGATAACTGGTTTTCCATCTCTACCTAACAATGGTGACATTCCTCCAGAGTAGCCACTTGCATGAAACACATAATTCACGCCTGTTTCTCTATCCACCCAAATTTCCATGACATTCACTGCTCCTTGTGAATAAACTTTCTCAAATCTTTCATTCTTATTCATCTTAATTACCCCTTTATGATTTTTATATTATTTTTTATTAAATCGACATTTCTATTATATAATGCAAAATACAAAATGCAATACACTTTTACAAATTTTTTGCTTTTTGTTCTAACTATTTGCCTACCGATAATGTCTTTTCTTGCTACTCTATATACTTTTTTCCTTGTTGCTTTTATCCAAGAGGATAGAAAGTCCATTGTTTTAGCACAGCAAAACAAAAATTTTAACACAGACTGTATTATTTGCTGTGGCTTATATTCATGCAGAAACAACATATTTAGATAATTCTCTATACAGTCACCTGACAAAAAAGCACTATTCTTAAATAACGTATAAATCTTCTTACTTTCAGAAGCATAAGAAATACCATCTGGTTCCACTGTCCCTATAGGAAATAACTTTTCGCCTATTTGCGTCTCTACAAGTCGAAAATCCATCACTAATTCTTGGTCTTGAAAAGCATATAATGCATCAAAAGTAAAGGCTTCATTTGCCATCACAAAATTTCTTTCTTCTGTCCAACCATTAGTTTTCAAAATAAAAATCACATACGCATCTATCAATAATAAATTCATTTACTTTTCTCCTCTAGTGTACTATTCCTCATTATATCACTAATAAGAATACATTCCATAAAAATACATTTATAGTTCAAATTTAATAATAAAATTTGATAAAAAGTTGAAATTTTCCTATTATCCTAAATCTGTCAACAGAAAATGTGAAAGGAGCATAATAAATGGACAATACAATTGAGATTCAAAATCTAAATAAATTCTATGGCAGAAAACAGGCCCTATGCGATGTCAACCTGACAATTAGGCAGGGAATGTTTGGTCTGTTGGGCAGAAATGGCGCTGGAAAAACAACGCTGATGCGCACGCTTGCCGCGCTTCTTCAAAAACGAAGCGGTACAATCACTATCTGCAAAATCCCTATCGAAAATGAAAAAGAAATCCGCAAAATTATTGGATATCTGCCGCAGGATTTTTCTATGTACCCCTCTATGAATGTTATGGAAGCAATGGATTACCTTGCGCTTTTATCTGGCTTAGAGAAACAGGAACGGAAAGAGCGCACAGAATTACTTTTACAAAAAGTCAATTTGACAGAGCACAGGAAGAAAAAAATCAAGGCATTGTCAGGTGGTATGAAACGCAGACTTGGCATTGCGCAGGCATTATTGAACAATCCTAAAGTTCTGATTGTTGACGAACCAACTGCTGGGCTTGACCCAGAAGAACGAATCCGTTTCCGCAATTTGTTGTCAGAAGTTGCAGAGGAACGCATTGTTATTCTATCGACACATATCGTCGGGGATATTGAAGCGACCTGTGAAAATATTGCCATTTTGGAAAGCGGAAAAGTTTTGTATCAAGGCACTGTTGATAACTTACTAACAGCAGCCGAAGGAAAGGTATTTACAAAAATTACAAACAAAACAGAACTGCCGACTCTAAAAAAGGAATTATTTATTACAAGTATGCACCCGCAGGGCAAAGAAATATCTATCCGTTTTTTGGCAGAAAACGCTACGACTGATGCAGAAGCTTGTGCGCCAAATATTGAAGATGCCTATATGTTTTATCTAAAGAAAAATGGCGCGGAATTGGAGGTGAATGGCAATGCTGTTTTGGAGTGAATTTAAGAAAATTGTTGTCGGTATTCCCTATCTACTCTTTATCGCTGTGATGGTTATAGACCTAAATTCTCAAGATGCATTAAACTTTAGCAACGATTCTGTAATTGTACCCAATCAATCTGTCACGCAAAATTATGGAATCAAAAACGAAGAAATACCAGAGCTGATTATGCCTGCTGCACTTACGTCACTCTATACAGAATTCTGTGAAAATCAGTATCGGACCTATCCAATTGGATTTATAAAATATGTAAAGTTAGATTATGACAAACAGCAAAAAATTGCGGACATTCTCTCTAAAATTACTGGAGTGCGCGCAGACGAAATATACGCTGCGCAAGATTCCTCGAACAACAGTGATGAAAACACTTTCGTTCTTGATGAAAACACAACAACTCAGCCAAACAATAACGGTAACTTTACAATCTCAATTGACAACAATACCAAAGAAAATAGTATTGCAAACGAATTGCAACTTACGGTTAGGGAAGATATTTCGTACACAGCGTTTAAAGACTTAATGCAGACTGTCGATAACATTTTGGGCGGTGGCTCAAACTATGCACCCCAATCCTTAATTGGTTATGGGCATGTACCAATCACGTATGAGGAGGCCGTAAAGCAGTATGAACTTGTGAAAACTTATGACCAATTCACGGGCGGATATGCGCGACTTTTTAGCGATTATGCTGGTGTAATGGCACTTTCTATCCTTCCAGTTTTTCTGGCAGTAATTATGAGTATGAAGGACCGGCGAGCAAAAATATCCGAACTAATCTATATCCGAAAGACGTCGAGTACCAAAATTATTTTTGTGCGTTTCCTTGCAGTTATCGCTGCGGTTATGCTGCCTGTTATCCTTTTATCCTACCTTTCCAACAGTAGCATGTGGCATCTGTATTCGGGAATGAAATTAGACTATCTTGCACCGCTAAAATATGATTTGATTTGGCTTATGCCTTCTGCAATGATGGTAATCGCAATTGGTATGTTCCTTACTGAACTGACCAATACGCCTATCGCGGTTGCGGTATGTGGTCTCTGGTGGTTTATCGATGTGAACTTAGGCATAAAATCTGTCTTTGCATCCTATTCTTTATTGCGTCTGGCCCCAAGACACAACGCTGGAACAAAGTCTTATTTTAGAACACAAGACTTTTTGGATAATTTCCCACGCCTAATCGCAAATCGCCTGCTTTTTGTAGGCTTGTCGATTACACTTGTCCTTGTAACGATTATTATCTATGAAGCAAAACGAAAAGGAAAGTTCACATGGAAAAAATAATTTCAATTGCAGTAATCAATATAAAACATCAGTCTGCTTTGTCTATTCTTGTAGCTGCCGTTATCCTTGTAATTACACCAATTCTTTTTGGAACTGCCTATTTGAATTCAATCGAGACAGCAGTCCCTCTTGAGATGTTTGTCTCCTTGATTGGCATTGTCTTGCTCCCTCCTGTTTTTCAGCCGGAGCAAGACGATACAATCCGAGATTTAGTATCTTCCAAGTATATCAGCACAAATTGGGTCTATTGCATTAGGACTGTCTATGCGACTATTTTAATCATTATCTTTATTGGCTTGTTTGCTGGCTATCTATGTCTGCGACAATGTAATGTGACCGCCTGGCTGTTTCTTGGAACAATAGCAAATGCCTTGTTTCTTGGCGCGCTTGGCATAATAACCGCCGCGCTGACGAACAACACCATCATTGCATATATGATACCACTTGTCTATTATGGATTGAATTATGGCGCTGGAAAAAAATTGGGAAATTACTTTTTATTTTCAATGCAAATTCCTAATTTTACACCGAAACTGTGGCTGGGAATAACAGGAGGATTGCTTATTTGTTGCGCACTTATTATAAAAACAATAGAAAAAAAACTTTAATTCCTTTCTGGTTAGTTTTCTATATTATGTAATTTCTCTTTTCCTTAGTGAAATCTTGTGTTTTTTATGAGCACATTATATAATAGACAACAAAGAAGTGCGAGAGGAGTCCTTTCCATGTCCGCAAAATATATTCAACTTGCCAGTCAACTCAAAAGCTTAATTCAAAAAAATCTATATGAAAATAATTCTAACACTGTCTACCAGCTTCCAACAGAAGCCGTACTTTGCCAAATTTACCATGTCAGCCGTCAAACAGTTAGAAAAGCGCTCTCTATCTTAGAGGAGGAGCATTTAATACAAAAGCGTCAAGGAAGTGGATCCTATGCTGTCGCAAATCTAAACCCAAAAGGAGCAAACCAAATTGCGATTCTAGTTCACTCCAATACCGAATACATTTATCCGCGACTCCTTGCGGATTTGTGCGCAACACTACAAAAACATGGATTTTCGTGGACGGTCTATGTTACAGAAAATCAAATTTCCAAAGAACGAGAAATATTAGAGTTTTTACTAGAAAATGACAAGACTCCTGTGCGCGGAATTTTGAGTGAAGGCTGTAAGACTAACTTTCCAACACCGAATTATGACCTGTATCAACGTCTGGCCCAGCAAAATATTGCTATTTTGTTTTTTCGTGGAAGTTACAGCAACTTGCCTAATATTCCATCTATTAAGGACGACAATTATAATGGCGGGTACGCTCTAGGAAAGTATCTTATCTCACTGGAACATCAAAAAATAGGCGGCATCTTCAATGCTGATGATGTGCAGAGCACCGAACAGCGTTTTGGACTTTTGTCTGCCCTGCGAGATGCACAACTTTTGTCCTGTGAAGACAATCTCTGCAGTTTTGACACCCACCAGCTTGTTGCATTGCAGCGACAGCAAGATACAAAATTTTTGTCTGATTTTATTGCAAGACAGCTAAAGACGGTCACAGCTATTGTCTGTTGCAATGATGAGATTGCCTACTGGCTGATTAAAGAGCTAACTCATCGTAATCTGCGTGTTCCTGAAGATATGAGCGTGGTCTGTTTTGACTGCTCTTACCTTAGCGACTTAAGCGCTGTGCAAATCACACACTATTCTCAAGAAAAACAAGATATGGGAATCATTGCTGCTGAATCTATTATTCATTTAATTCAAGGAACATCAGTTTCTTCACAAAAATTCCCTTGGCAACTTGCGATAAAACGCAGCACTATGCCACCGATTGCTTAACGTTCCTTTTACTTTCCATTCCGATATTCTCTTGGTGTACAACCCACTGTCTTTTTAAAGACAAAACTGAAATAATGTGGGTCTTTATACCCTACTTTCCCCGCGATTTCATTGGAATGCAGCTGTGTCTGAATCAGAAGTTTCTTTGCTTTTTCCATGCGTTTTTTGGTGACAAATTCAATAAAGGTCATCTGCATTTCTTGACTGAATATACTGCTAAAATAATTGCCACTGACACCGATAGCACCCGCAACACTATTTAGAGAAAGTGACTCATCACTGAAATTTTCCTCGATATATTTTAAACCTTTTTTGAGGGCGCGCTTGCCTTGATTTTCACTTTCTCTGTCGCGCAGTGTTAGGGCGCGCTCCAATAACTCAAGCATATAAACATCAATATTACCCCCACTAGCAGAAGCGTCGTGCACTTTACGGTCATCATCCTCCGGCAAAAAGTCCTGCTGACACACGCCAAATATTTGCATATAATTAATTGTTGTAAACCGAATATTTAAAAGCAGATAATCACGAAATAAACGCGATTCTAATGCCTCCTTTACCCCTGCCAGATAACCATCCACAAAGTCTTTGATTTCTGCCTGTTTTCCCTCCCGCAAAAACCCCTGAATAATATCTGGATTAACTTTTGCACTGTCCACTGATGCAAAACTCTTTAAATCCTTTCCCGGAAGAAGCTCCTCCACATCTTTTTCTGTCAAAATATGACGTTGTGAATTAAAAAAGCGATGTGCAAGAATATGATTGACCTTTGCGTAACACTCTGGCAACAAAGAAAGCCGTTCCACTGGGTTCCCTACTGCCACACACCACTCCAATGAAATTTCCTGTTGCGAGCAGATTTTTTCAATGTTATGAATGCATTGTTCTTTTAACGCTTCCATCTGCTCCGTTTCCCCTTTGATTAACACGCCATACAAACTGACATTCCATTGAAAAATAAGATATTGGGGAAAACGTAAAAAAAAGCGAAACAGTGCCTCTCGCACTTCACTCATGCCTTCTGGTTCCTGCATTATATATTCTGGATTTTGACGTTTTACCTGTAAATTCAACAGTATAAGATTATAGCACGGTCCATCTAAGTTCAGAGAAATTTTTGCTGCTTCCTCATAAATCTGCTGAACAGAAAATACACCACTAAACACTTTTTCCAGAAAGCTTCTGCGGGCATAATTTTCATACTCTTTCATCTCGTTCTGAAAAGTTTCCAGATAATTCTTCTGTTCCTGTTCACTCTCAATCTTTTCTCTTATTTCAAGAAGCACCTTGCGCAGAGTACCTTTTGTAATCGGTTTTAGAAGATATTGTTCCACGCCGACACGAATCGCCTGCTGCGCGTACTCAAACTCATCATATCCGCTGATAATAACAATTTTAATCTCAGGAATTTCTTGTGTTACAATCTGGCTGAGTGCAAGCCCATCCATAAATGGCATCTTAATATCCGTGATAAGAACATCTGGTCGAATTTTTCGAATCATTGGCAGCGCCATCTCACCGTCGCTCGCCTCCCCCGTAAATTGATATCCATATTCCTGCCACGGAATATTTTTTTTCAGTCCTTCTCTGACAATGCTTTCATCCTCCACCAAAAATACTTTTAACATTTATTTTTCCCTCTTTTGATATCATTTATCCGATTAATATTTTCTGTCCTTTAGAAACTCTGCGACATTTTCCTTCGTAAATACCTTTTCCTCCACCACATAATACTTCTGCACTGACTCCCCATTTTCAAGTTTTTGTATAATTTCATTGACATAAGTACCCTGTACTGGATTGCATTCCACATCAACATTAATACGCCCTTCTTTCACCAGTTCTAACGCATCGCGCGTTGCATCAAACGAGATAATTGTTATATCGCCTTCTTCGCCAAAGCTTATGCCAGCTTCCTGCATTGCGTCAATAGCGCCTATGGTCATATCATCATTTTGCGAGATAAGCACATCCATCTCTGGATAACGCCGCAACATATCGCGCATCACTTCCTTAGCCTTGTTCGCCGTAAATTCTGCTGTAACAGATTCCAGTATATTCCAGTTTCGATGTCGCGCAGCAATCTCAGCAAATCCTTTTGTTCTACCAATTTCTGCTGTGGAACCCACTGTTCCTTTTAGAACCACAATATTGATTTCTTCTGTTTGTCTTTGTTCCTGTTCCAGATAGGATTCCAGCCACTTACCTGCTTTTTTTCCCTCTTCTTTCGCATCCATTCCAATCCATGCAGTGTAGAGCGAATCATCTTGCACATTGACCTTTCGGTCTGTAACAATTACAGGTATTTTTGCATTCTTTGCCTCCAAAAGTACAGTATCCCATCCATCTTCAATCACAGGCGCAAACACAATATAGTCCACGCGCTGGGAAATAAAACTGCGAATTGCCTTAATTTGATTGTCTTGCATCTGCCGAGCATTGTTAAAAATCAAAAAGTAACCTGCATCCTTTGTCAATGCTTGTTGTATTGATGCTGTATGCGCCGACCTCCAGCCAGATTCACTGCCAAGTTGAGAGAAACCAACCACAATTAAATCTTCCTCATCAGATGGGTCAGAAATCTGCTCTACTTTTATTTCAAATCCTCGATAAAGCCCATACGCAGTAAAAAAGACGGGAACAATACACAGTAATACAATGCAAGCACCCACATGACCAAAGATAATTTCTTTTATTATTTTAGATGTTGTTTTCATTTGCCCCCTCCCTTATTTATGATATCGTCCAGTTATGCCTTTTTACGAAAATTCGCCTGCCAATGTTTCATCAAGTTTTACCGCTGGTATAATAATACTAACTTTTGTGCCCACCCCTTTTTCTGATTCGATAGTCATACCATACTCGGCCCCAAAATTCATGCGAATTCGCTCGTTTACATTGGCAAGTCCAAATCCTTTTTCCGTCTCTTTACAAGGCTTTTCAATCTCTGTACGCAATCGGTTTACATCATCAATTTCCATTCCAATTCCGCTGTCCTCCACACACAACAAAATCGTATCTTTCTGTGGAGAATCACTTTGTTGTAACTTCCCTGTCACACAAATTTTCCCTTTTTGTCGCTTACACTTAATTCCATGATATAGAGAATTTTCAACAAGTGGCTGCAATGTCAATTTTAGAATTTTATAAGAATACAGTTCTGGTGCAATCGCAATTTCATAGTCCAAAATATCTTGATAGCGCACTTGCTGAATTTCAAGATAACCACGAATATGCTCTTTTTCCTCTAAAATCGAGATGTATTCTTTCCCTTTACTCAACACCAATCGAAAAAATTCTGAGAGTGCCACAACAACATCCACTGCCTTATCGGGGTCATCTCCCTCAATCAACCATACAATGGTATCAAGCGTATTGTACAGAAAATGCGGGTTAATCTGCTCTTGCAAAAGCCGCAACTCTGCATGGCGCATCTTACGCTCATCCTCCTTAATCTGATTGACTAAAACTTCCAGATTTTCTGACATGTCATTCACACTATCAGAAAGCACTTCTAGTTCATCCTCCGTCTGCACATTTGCGCGGTCAGAAAAATTTCCCTCCGCGATTCTGCTGGTAATTCCACACAGCTCTTGTATTGGCTTGGTGATACTGTTCAATATAGCACTGGTAATTAAAATAACCACAATTACAATACAGCCTCCCAGCAAAATGCTAATAAGAATCACATGTTGTACTTCTTGATTTAATTGAATTTTTAACTGTTCTATACTTTTCGTCTGATAATAAATATAATACTGAATGTCGTCCTGTATAAGCTCCGTTAGAATATAAATATCATTGTACAACATATCAATATTTTTTTCATATTGCCCTTCTGCCTGCTGATTTGCCTTGATATCATCGACGCGATCTTTCAATGTATCGACATTGCGCAAGAGGCTTTGCAACCAGACACGGCTCTCTTTATCACTTGTCATTGTCAGCAGATTATTACTCTCTGTACGCAACTCATTAATTAATTTATAAGGATTCTTTAACGTCCCATCCTCCTCAATTGTGTCAAAAGTAATACTACTAACCACTAATTTATAAAGACTTTCATCCATTTCTTCCTTAAAATTAATATTGTAATCATTGGCAAGCAACATACTGTTTACTATCTGGTCATAAGCGCGGCTATAATTTACCAATGCTAAGATCAAGTAAATTGTCACATAAAGAATTGGTACCATTGCAACTAGCACTAAAACAATTAATTTGTTTTTTAGGGGATATTTTATTTTTTCTGTTGCCATTGTTTATCCTCGTCTCTATACAATTCGGAACTATCTACTCGCTTTTACTATAAACTATAAACTGTAATTTTTCAATAATGCTTCTTAGTAACATTAATTGTGGAACTGATTTTGTGTTACAATTCACACCAACGTCAGATTTTGCACCGATTTACGAACATTCGGTATGAATTGCAACAATGGATGCACACACAATGCCTAAAAACAAGCATTTTGGCGCTGGATCCGACACCATACAGCAAGTGCATGACGCGGGTGTGAAAAGTAACGATTTTGTTACAATTGATGCACACCAAATAAGACTTCTTTTCCCTACTCACGCGCCGGACACCCATCAGCTTCTGCTGACAAATTTCATTTGGGTGCTCTTGTGCAATCGAGCAGGGAAGGTTTATCTTCTTCCTACTCGCCGCACGACTCGTGCGCCGCTTTAGTGGCTTATTTCCTCTGCATGGGTCTGTGCATAAAAAAGAAAAAGACTATGATTCCCATTGCAGATCTCATAGTCTTTTATTCGCACTCCAAATATATGGTTTCGTATTGTTAATCACTGTTTCTTTTATTGCAACCGCCATCCTGCATATAATGTCATAGATTCTGTAACAACATCATTCTCTAAGTTCCAAGGTCTCGTTGTACTCTGGTCCAAATACCAGCCATCAAATAAATAACCTTCTCGCGTGGGCGGAACAGGTGCCATAATCAATTCTCCGTACATATGTTTCTGACTTTCCACTGTCGTTCCACCTAGAGAATCAAATTGAACCGTAAATCCTGCGTTAGATACACCGATTGCCATACAAACCACAAGCGCCACAGCCAATACAATAATAATAATATTCAGTGACTTAACTGAAATATTGACCTTAGAATACAATCCTCGCAGTTGACGCTGTGGAGCGGAATTATTTTGTTCCAAGTTTTGTTTGTTCTGTCCTGCCATAGCTTATTTGCGCACCAGATACTTGCGCATGTCAATTGCACATGCGATCAAGATAATCAAACCTTTGATAATATAGAGCATATTAGCATCTACCGCAAGGAAAGTCAATCCTGTAAAGATAATCTGCAAAAGCAACACGCCCACCACAATACCACTAATGCGTCCAATACCACCGACAAAAGAAACACCACCGATTACGCACGCTGCAATTGCATCACACTCATAGTTCAAACCTGTATTTGCATTTGCAGAAGCGATACGCGCACCATCCAAAAATCCAGTGATACCATACATCATTCCTGCGAGCATAAATACCATAATAATTGTGCGCACTACATTGACGCCGGACACGTTTGCTGCCTCCTCATTCGAGCCAACCGCAAACATATTTTTCCCAAAAGTTGTTTTGTTCCAGATAATCCACATAATAATTGTCAAAATTATAGAATAAAGCACATATTTAGGAACTGCCACACCACCAATACTAAACAGAGTACCCGTGATAAATGAACGATAATTATCAGCCAATCCGCTCAAGGTCTGACCATTATTGACACCTCGCATCAAGTACATTAAAATGATACCGTACACAATCAGCTGAGTAGAAAGTGTTACAATAAATGGATGCAACTTAAATTTCGCCACGCTAAAGCCGTTTACAAAGCCTACAAGAGCGCCTACGCCAATGACTAGCAGAAGCACAAGCGGCAATGGCGCTGCGCTTGTCATACCTGGAAATATTTTAAATACAGTTGTCAACAGAGATGCAGAGATACATGCTGTCAAACCGACAACACGACCTGCGGAAATATCAGTTCCAGTCAGTACAATACAGCCTCCAATCCCCAATGCAATGGGTAGTTTCGCTGCTGTCAGGGACAATATGTTCACAATTGAGGGAAGCTTTATGAAAGTAGGGCGCATAATTGCTATGTACACGACTGCCACCGCTATAATAATATACATGGCATTATTAAGTAAAATATCCCCAACTTTTTTTAATTTTTCTTTTTCAGTCACAGTTCATACCTCCAATCTATAGAATAGCCTCTCGGAGTCTATTAGAAGAATTTATTGTGATTTTCATCACGCGTATTTTGCCGCTAGAGTCATAATTTCCTCCTGCGTTGTTGTCTTTGCATCTACTTCTCCTGAGAGCTGTCCACCAGACATCACCAATATTCGGTCACATACCCCCAAAAGCTCTGGCATCTCAGAAGAAACCATAATAACCGTTTTTCCTTCTTTTGCCAGATTCAATATAAGCTGATAAATCTCATACTTCGCCCCCACATCAATACCACGTGTTGGCTCGTCAAGCAACAACACTTCTGGATCAGTCAGCAACCAACGTGCCAAAATTACCTTCTGTTGATTCCCTCCAGACAACGAGCGAATCTGTGTTTTCTGGTTTGGTGTCTTAGTGCGCATAGCTTTAATTCCCCAGTCTGTAACCTCAGCAAGTTTTTTGTCACTCAGAAGTGGAATCCCTTTGTAGTGATACTTGCGCAGACTAGATATTGTTGTGTTTGCCTGGATATCGCGAATACCAAAAATTCCAGTCGCACGACGCTCCTCCGTCAACAATGCAAATTTGTTTGCAATTGATTCCTGCGCATTGCGATTGAACACCTGTTTTCCATGAAGATAGATTTCACCACTCTTGCGTGTCGCTATGCCAAAAATATTTTCTAGCAGCTCTGTACGTCCTGAACTGTCAAGACCTGCAACACCTAAAACTTCGCCTTTGTTTGCGACAAAGGAAACATTTTTTAATTTAGAGTACATTGCCGTAAGTGATTTGACCTCCAAAAGCGGATCGCCCACCACATTATCCTTCTCTGGATAACGATTTGTCAGCTCACGACCAACCATTAATTTGATAATCTCATTCATGGTTAGTGATTTTGCCTCACGGGTTGCAATCCATTGTCCATCACGCATAATCGTCACTTCATCCGAAATGCGCAGGATTTCTTCCATCTTATGCGAAATATAGATAATGCCACAGCCACGATCGCGCAACATATTAATGATTTTAAACAAATGTTCTACTTCTTCCTCTGTCAAAGAAGAAGTTGGCTCGTCAAACACAATAATCTTAGACTGATAAGATACTGCTTTGGCAATCTCTACCATCTGTCGCTGTGATACTGGCATAGTGCTCATAACCCTTTTCGGGTCCACACTGATTTCTAGGTCTTCAAATAATTTCTTGGTTTCGTCGTACATCTTTTTCTCACTGGTAAGTGGACACCAGCTTGAAATTTTAGGAAAACGTCCAAGCCACATATTGTCCATAACATTACGCTTTAATGCTTGGTTTAGCTCCTGATGTACCATCGCCACACCATTCTCCAACGCTTCTTTAGAGTTTTTGAACTCCACTTTTTTTCCTTCTAGAAAAATGTCACCGCTGTCCTTGGAATACACACCAAACAGACATTTCATGAGCGTAGATTTTCCGGCACCGTTCTCCCCCATCAGCGCATGCACGGTTCCCGCCTTTACAGTCAGGGAGACGTTATTAAGCGCCTTAACACCAGGAAATTCCTTGCATATTCCCTCCATTTTCAGAAGGACATTCTGGTTCCCGCCTTTTGCGGAAGCATTTGTCTCCTGCATTGTCATTCTCACCTGCTACTAAAACATATACAAAAGTGTATATGCTAGATGATTTTCTACAACCTCACGATTTGTAGCTACTGCTTCAACGTGTATACCCAGGCTAAAATATAATTACTCACAAGTCCTTGTACACTCCACAGCCATAAATTTGCAAACTAAGTCATCAGTACATATCCACAATCACTTATCGATGTGAGTTTGTAAATTTCCATCTATTTCGCTTTTCCTTTCCTAGATTTTTATTTTGCTTTGGTTTTTGGGTCTTGAGCATTGACCAGTTGCACCCCAGATTGCTACATCATTGTTATATCAGACTGTTTTAATTAATAGAGGTATCCTTTTGCTAAAATGAAAAACGCTGTCCTTTGCGTTTTTCTTATGTGAAATCTTTGATTTCACACTATTTCCTTCTGATATAATTTCATTGATGCACACTCCGACTTCCTACGCGTTATGTCGCATGTGCAAAAACACAGCCGCACCGAAGTGCGGCCGCATCGTCGATGAATTATTTTAATCACTCACCTGTGTAAGTAGCATATGGAATGTTAACGCGCCATGTACCAACTACATTCGCAGAATCTACCCCATCAAATGCTTCCTTGCCATCCATAAAGTTTGCTGTGATATTTGCAATCGTATTTGCCATACCTTCTGCATCCTGCTTGATTGTTCCAATCATAGAACCCGCTGAGATTGCATCCTTTGCTGCGTCTGTAGCGTCCACACCAAACACAGGAATCACTGTCGCGCCATCTTTGTTGTATCCAGCATTCTGAAGCGCTGTGACAGCACCGATTGCCATCTCATCATTATTTGCAATAACAAGCTCAACCATGTTATTGTTTGCTTCGTTATACTGAGACATAATTGTCTGCATGTACTCTGTCGCTGCTGCTGAAGACCATGCACCTGCCTGGTCTACCAGATATTTGTTGCTGTTTGCACTGTCATAAAAGCTAAGTGCTGATTTGCCTGCTCCTGTCAAAATCGCATCTGCATCCTCCTGACCATACTTTGTACGTGCATCTGCCTCAGCGTTGCCTTCCTGACCCTTAAACATAACATATGAGATTGTGCCATCGCCATTCAAATCCAATGTATCATAATTCTCTAACAAATAATTTCCAATCATCTCGCCCTGCATATGGCCAGCCATCTCATAGTCTGTACCAACAAACACGCACTTATCTGAACTTGTAACTGCCTCCTCACTTACAGAACGGTTAAAGAAAATTACGGGAACACCATTCGCCTGTGAGATAATATTCTTCGCTGCATCATCAGATCCAGTGTCAACCAGATTGACAACCAATACAGTTGCACCCTGTGCAATCGCTGTTGTCACCTGCTCAGACTGTGTTGTCTGGCTGTTGTTACTGTCATAGTCCTGATAGCTAATTCCCGCTTTGTCAAGTGCAGAGTCCAATGCTGTACGCACACTTGAGATATATGTATCGCCGTAGGTGTAGTAGAATACTGCCACACTGCCGTCCTTAGAAGCTGGTGCCTTATTCTCAGCAGGAGCATCTGCCTCTGTGTTTGTCGCTGTATTAGCGTCTGTGTTTGCATTAGCCTCTGTGTTTGTGGTTGTTGCCTTGCTATCCGCAGTGCTTGCACTATCGTCTTTGCCGCCACATGCTGTCAAAGCTGCCAGCATACTCACAGAAAGCAAAGTGCATAAAAATTTTTTGTGTAACTTTTTCATAGTTTGTGTACCTCCCTTTGTTTGATAGACTTTTAAGGTCTCTTTGTATGGAATTTTATAAGTTTTTTGTTAGCTATGTATAAATTTTAAGGTCTATGCAAAATAAATTTGTATGCATACACCAAAAAACAAGCCTCAAAAACACATACAAGGATTCCAAAAGACTATTTTTTGAATTAATTTAGTAAAGTTGTATAGGAGAATTATAACTTATATTTTTCTATTTGTAAAGTATTACCGAACATTTTGTGAAATTATTTTTCACTTTTCTCTTTCAAGAAATTATTTCCCAAAAATTACTTTTTTAGCAATCAAAAAATTTAGTAAAATTTTTCATGTTAATCCCCCATGCCGCCTTTTGGCGGCTTAAATTTTCACACGAACTTCCATCTGCCGCTTTGGCGGCATACAAATCAGGATGGTGAAATCTTTGATTTCACATGAATGCTTACTATTTGTGTTGTTAATGGCGGCATAAAGATTAATATCTGAGAAATGAAAAATATTGTACTAGGAATTTTATAATCTTGATGAATCTATAAAATGCGCTATAATAGAATAAACCTTTATCAAACAATCACAAAAGACTCTGTAAGTCTTTTATATTCTAAGGAGACAAATTTATGGCAAAAATACTACTATTAGAAGATGATATCAGCCTAATTGACGGACTAGAATATGCACTCCAAAAAAATGCGTTCACGGTAGAAACTGTACGCACTGTGCATGAAGCGCTACAACATCTCAATAGGACAAACAATTACGACCTGCTTCTGCTGGATGTGACTCTGCCTGATGGAACTGGATTTGACATCTGCGAAAAAGTTCGGGCAAGTGGCAATCAAATTCCTATTATTTTTCTCACTGCCGCGGATGAAGAAGTAAATGTTATCCGTGGTCTTGACAGTGGCGGAGATGACTACATTACAAAACCATTTAAAATAGGAGAACTTTGTTCTCGCATTCGCGCACTACAGCGACGAACAAAATATACAGCACAGCCGATTATTTCATCTGGTAATCTTTGTATTGATCTTGCGCAAAACCGCGTAATTTTAGATGGAACTATTGTGGAACTAACGCGGGCGGAATATCGTCTGCTCAACTTGCTTGTGCGCAATGCGAACAAAGTTGTCACAAGAGAGACTATACTTGATGCTCTATGGGATAACACAGGAGACTTTGTGGATAATAATACTCTGTCTGTGTATATTCGACGGCTTCGGGAAAAGATTGAGTTGGACCCATCGCAACCACAACATTTAACTACAGTGCGCGGTTTTGGCTATCAATGGGTATCATAAAACAAATTAAAACTTATTTGAGGAAATAAAGCATGAATCAATCAACTTTTGGACTAATGCAAGACCAACAAATTCGGCGATACTATCTATTTCTGCTCTCACTCTCGTTTTTTCTTCTCAGCATTGCGCTGCTATTTTGCAATCAATTAACAAATTCCGCTAAAACAATGCTTTTACAGCACGATGAAGCAATTACAGCCTCTCTTATCGCACAGGGAATCCCTGAAACCATAATTGCGCGAGCACTTACGGAAACAGATGTCACTTTTAATAAAACAATAACACAATCCACAACAGCGCTCCTTGAAAAAATTGGAATCCGCCCCACACTAGAAAACCAATTTTTGCCACATCTTTATCACTTTCGTCAAGTTTCTATACGTAGCGCACTGGCAATAAACATTCTGTTTTGTCTCCTACTGCTTAGTGTTAGTCTATTATTTTTATACAGAAGAACTTCTCTATATCAACATGCTACTTCTATCATTAACAATTATACAAAAGGTCACTTTTCCAGTCGACTACCACAAACGGATGAAGGAGCACTCCATCAAATGCTATCTGCAGTAGACCGACTTGCCACAATGTTGCAGGCACAAAAGGATGCGGAACACCAATCAAAACTTTTTTTAAGAAATACGATTTCTGATATCTCTCATCAACTAAAAACACCACTTGCAGCGCTATCTATGTATCAGGAAATTATGGAAAATGAACCTGATCAGCCTAATGTAATACAACATTTTGCTGCTAAGACAGGATTTGCCTTAAAGCGTATGGAACAGTTAGTTCAATCCATGCTCAAGATTACAAGACTTGACGCTGGTAATATTGTGTTTGAAAAACAGCGATGCAATTTAAGAGAACTTATTGGCTGTGCTGTCAGTGAGTTGACAACACGCGCAGAGCAAGAAGGAAAAACAATTCTATTTGATGGCTCTGCCACAGAAACGGTTTTATGTGATATGACATGGACGTGTGAAGCAATTGGTAACTTAGTAAAAAATGCATTGGATCACACGCGCGCACAAGATAGTATTCATATTACTTGGGAAAATACGCCTTTTCACACAGTGATTCAGATTTCCGATAGCGGAGATGGCATTGCGCCCGAAGATATTTATCATATTTTTAAACGCTTTTATCGAAGCAATCCATCTGCTAATACTTTGGGCATTGGCCTAGGACTGCCACTTGCCAAGTCTATTATCGAAGGACAAGGTGGAACAATCTCGGTGCAAAGTACTTTGCATGTTGGAACCTGTTTTTCAATTCTATTTCCACAAGAGGCAGATTTTCCAAACACACACTAAAAAGACAAAATTACATGAACTTGTACAAAATAAAAACAACAAGAGATCCTTGATATTTTGGCGAAGAATTTGAGCAAAATATTGCAAAGCGTGTGCAGATATTAACACAACTTACAAAACTGTAAGCTAAAATTCATCTTTCTGTAAGCTATATTTGTTATGATAATCTTACACCGCCAAATCTCTAATTTAAAACCTAATAAAAATAATTAATGCGTGGTGTAAAAAATTATAAAAATGCTTTTGGAAAGGAGTCATAATTAATATTATCATGAAAATCTTACAAGTAAACAATTTATGCAAAACCTATGGAAAAGGAGAAACGCAAGTAAACGCTCTCAAAAATGTGACATTCTCCCTTGAAAAAGGAACATTCTGCGCGGTGGTTGGTGCGTCTGGTTCTGGCAAAAGCACACTTTTGAACTGTATTGGTGCTCTCGACACCCCTACTTCTGGAGAAATCTATGTTGATAGAAACAATCTTTTTACATTAAAAGAAAAAGAGCGTACTATTTTCCGGCGCCGCAATATTGGCTTTATCTTCCAATCCTTCCAGCTAGTAGCGGAACTGACTGTGGAACAAAATATTATCTTTCCGTTACTACTTGACTATTGCAAGCCAAATCCTGCCATTGTAGAAGAAACTCTTGAAATTCTTGGGTTGCAGGACAGACGCCACCACCTGCCAAACCAGCTCTCAGGCGGACAACAGCAGCGCGTCGCTATTGGGAGAGCACTAATTACCAAACCAAAACTAATTCTTGCCGACGAGCCAACTGGCAATCTTGACAGCCACAACAGTCAGGAGGTTCTTGATTTGCTCATTAAAGCCTCACGAAACTATCAACAAACGATACTTATGATTACGCACAACAATGCATTAGCCGCATCCGCGGACAGAGTTCTGCATGTGGTGGATGGCTGTCTAACAGATTTGGGAACTGCAAGTGGAGAAGGGGGGCTATATCGAGATGAAAAATTATCTTGAACTTGTTTCACTCTATGCAAAAGTACATCGAAAACAAAATCGCATGTCGATTTTTTGTATCTTTCTATCAGTGTTTCTTGTGACAACAATATTTGGTATGGCAGACATGTACATTCAAAGTCAGCTACTAAAAACAAAAAAAGAAGATGGCAATTGGCATATTGCGCTCAACAAAATTAGTGATGCAGAAGCGGAACTGATTGCGGCACGCCCTGAAGTAAACGCGCTCTCCTGCTATGGCACTCTAAATTACAAGTTGGATAAGGGCTATCAGATTGCTGGAAAAGATGTGGTTATTTGTGGAAGTGACCCAGCTTTTCTAGAAGAAATCTATCCCAACTCTATCTCAGAAGGCACATTTCCACAGACAGAACACGAAGTCGTTGTAAGTGGCAATATAAAAAAGGAACTTGGTCTTGACATTGGCCATCAAATATTAATTTGTGACACTTCTGGAACGACATACTCCTATATTATCTCCGGTTTTACAAGTGATATGCCAATGATATTGAGCAAGGATATTTATGGAGTCTTTATGAACACCGCTGCCTTTCGCACCTTCTATCCTGGTGTGACAGACGGCGCTCCTGATGACTACGATAGTAGTTTTTTTGTTCAATTTCACAATCACCGCACGATCCGTAAAACAATCAACGACATTAAAACACAATTTCAATTATCTGACACACAAATAAAGGAACAGGCAATGCTGCTGGGACTGCTTGGTCAAAGCGACGAAGGAAATCGGTTTATGCTCACGATTTACGCTGCTGCAGCCGTTTTATCTACACTGGTTCTGATAGCAAGTGTTCTGATGATTGCAGGAAGTCTAAACAGCAATATTGCCGGACGGACACAGTTTTTTGGTATGCTTCGCTGTGTGGGTGCAACACCAAGACAAATTATGCGACTTGTTCACAGAGAAGCACTTAGTCTATGTACTTTCGCTATTCCTGCAAGTGTTCTTATCGGCATGGTTCTTATCTGGATACTCTGCGCAATTTTACGTATTTTAAGTCCTATGTACTTCGCCACTATGCCCACCTTTGCTGTCAGTCTTCCAAGCATTGTTGCAGGAATAATAATTGGCATTTTAACAGTGTTTCTTGCGTCCCGCGCACCTGCAAAAAGAGCATCAAAAGCTTCTCCATTGGCAGCAGTGACAGGCAATACGAATCATTTGCCCCCTGTGCGTAGCGCTGCCAACACAACATTTTGTAAAGTTCATATTGCGCTTGGTATTCATCATGCGATTGCAAGCCGCAGAAATTTATTGCTTGTTTCCGCTTCTTTTGCATTGAGTATTATTTTATTTTTGTCTTTTTCTACAACAATTGACTTTATGAAACATGCCATCAAAGCACTTAGCCCATGGACGCCTGATCTTTCTATTATTAGTGCTAACAATGATGTCAATGAAAATCTCACAGCAAATTGTACCATTGACCGCTCCCTTATCACAATATTACAAGAAAATCCCGCTATAAAACGCACTTATGGACGTATGTTTGCCTATCATCTTCCCGCTGTAACAAATGGCAGAGAACATACGACCATGCTAATCTCTTATGACGAACAACAGTTTCGTTGGGCAGAAAAATACCTGTTAAACGGCTCCATAAAAGAAGTACAAACCCAGCCTACAACTGCACTGATTGTATCTGCACCGCAATACAATAATCACACAAAGATACAGACAGGTGATATTGTAACACTTACAGTCAATGGTCAAACTACAGAAATTACGATTGCAGGTATGGTGTCCGAATGTCCTTTTAACACCTCTGATAGCGACATTCTCCTCTGTTCAGAGGATACGTTTCGACAACTTACAGGCGCGGAGAATTACACCATTATTGATATCCAATTGACACGCAATGCCTTAGATACAGATGTGGACACAATTCGCGCGCTTGTTGGTGCAACGTACACTTTTTCTGACCAACGCATGAGCAATCAAAGCGTACTAGGAGCCAATTATTCCTTTAAGTTATTTCTATATGGATTTTTATTTCTAATTGCCCTAGTCACTATCTGTAATATTATTAACTGCATCGCTATGAGTGTCGAAGCACATATGAAACAATACAGCGGATTGCGCGCTATTGGAATGAGCGACACACAACTTGAGAAAATGATTGTAGTTGAAACTGTTTGCTATGCAGTAACTGGAGGACTTCTTGGAACAATTTTAGGACTATTTCTAAATAAAATGCTTTATGAATTTCTAGTAACCAATCGTTGGAATGACCCTTGGCAGCTTCCAATAACAGAACTTTTCATCATTCTCACTATTGTAATCGTAGCTGTTATATTGGCAATTTATAATCCAGTGAAAAAACTTCGCACAATGTCGATTGTAGAGACATTATAGATGTTACTTTTCACACGAAGCATGCAGCCCCGTATTCCAATTTCTAACTGGATGGAGTACTAATGTGAGTGCGAAGTATAGCTTATCGATTCTCCATTTATACAAAACTACAGAAAAATTTTCCCCACACTTCGCAGATATATGATATAATGTCGTTAGACATTATATCTAGGGAACTGTAAAGAATGATTTTACAATCTTGCTTGTCTACAACTCCAATTCCATAGGTCAAAAACCTCAATATAACCTGTTATGTCTGCTTTTTGACCTGCACGCTTGAAACTATATCCCACGCAATCTTGCAATGTTATTTCTTTATAGTCCCTAGTCCCAACGGGCATATCTTTACCACAAAATAATATGGTTAGAAAGGATGAAAAATATGATATTTGAATTTACGCAGGATTGCATAACAGGAATCAATCTTATTGATGATGAGCACCGCAATCTATTTGCACTGCTCTCCAAAGCTTATACATTAGCCTGCACAGAATACCACAGTGATTACTATCAAGAAGTGAAAAATATCCTTGAGGAACTGGACAATTACGCGGAGACACACTTTACACATGAGGAAGAATATATGATGCAAATCCGCGATCCAGAACTAATTCGTCAGCGAACGCAGCACACTTTTTTCCGCGATAAAATTCGTGAGTACGAATTTGTCAATATTGACAATGAAGAAGAACAGCAACGTGTACTTACTGAACTTGTACGCTTCCTCGCCAAATGGTTGTACCATCACATTCTTAGCAGCGATATTATGATTGGAAAGCTACCACCACTAGAAGAATGGATGATTCGTGAAAATCCTTGTGAATTCACAGATGATTATTTGACAGGTATTGCTCTTGTTGACGCAGAGCACAAAGAACTTTTCCGCATTGTTGACAAGGCAAACCAGCTTGTGAAATCCTTTGATAGCCTTTCAGGATATGATAACATTATGTTGATTTTAAACGAATTAAAAGAATACACCAAAGAGCATTTTGCTGACGAACAAGAATATATGGAGGCAATCCATTATGAAGGTTTAAGTGCGCAGAAACGTGCGCATGAGGCATTTATTGATAAACTGGAAAACATTGACCTCAACCAAATCGATCAAAACCCGCAAGAGTATCTACAAGAATTGCTAGAATTTTTACTAGGTTGGCTAATTAATCATATTTTATATACTGACAAAAAAATCCCTTGTGTAGACTTATAGAAAATACATGGATTCAGTAACATACTGTTTGTGCATAAAGTAATGCAATCGAAGGAGAAAGATTTTCCCTGAGTGCCGTATACATAAAAAAGATGAGTGTCAGAGCACTCATCTTTTTACATATCGTAAAATATTTAACTAATCACACCGCGATGCCGCAACAGATAACTTCCATCCGTTCTTGGCACAGCTTCCACATACATGCTACACGCATTTTTATGCTTTTCTACCAGATAGCGGTCAATGTATCCCTCCTGGCAGTCACCTTTATCATATGCCTTATAAATACTGTTCCAGAGCTTCTTATCTGTGATAATCAAATCAAATGTTATCACCTCATCATCACTGTTAATCATCGCCCCAAAACATTCGTTAAAGTAATCACCAACATTGTCAATATAATGCTCGTCACCACCACCTCGCACTGTTATCACAGTAATCGAATCTGTATTGGTTGCTGTGGTCGGATTTGATGTATTACTGCCAGTACTTCCAGATGGTGTTGTGGAAGGTTTTGTCGTTGTATTTGTAGAAGGTTTCGTTGTCGTTCCTGGCTTCGTTGTATTTGTAGGCGGGGTCTCTGAAGGGTTTACTTCAAGTCCGCTGTAACGATTACCATTACATGGTGGAAGATAAATCGATAAATCTTTTCTCACATGATCGGATGCATAATCCGCATCCGAACAATTAAAATAATCATAAGTGTTTGGATTGGTATCATCCCATGTACTGTCTACATTATAGTAACCATCACTGAGTTTCACAATATTCCATGCATGATTCTCACCGGCAAATCCTGTCACGTAATAGCATGGTATATCGAGCTGATGCAATACATATTGAAATGCCCTCGCATAGCCAGCACACACTGTTCTTCCGTATACTAGCGCACTGTAAGCACTTTGATTCATTGGCGCATTTCGATCATACTTCACCCTGCTAATAAGTGTATCATGCACAATTTTTTCTTTATCATAGTCTGAATAGCTTCCATAAGTCTCATCTGTAATTTTCTTTGCCGCCGCCTCAAATTCAGCTTTTGATGCGTCTAAATCATTCGCAGTCACATTAAATGCAAGTGTGATATCTGCTACACTTCCCTTAGGCGTATATTGATATTTGTACGCTGTATCTACCCAAAACAACTCTGGATGATCGTTTACTACAGAAGTAAATGCATTTTTCAAATCGTTTGCCGTGATGTCCTCCACTGGCGCAAAATGTTTGTTTTTCGCTTCTGCATTGGCATAGATTTGTCGATAAACTGCTTTTTGTGTCTCATTGATAATGCTATAATACGGATACATTTCCGTATCAAAAGTCAAGTTGCTACCAGTTTCCCCTTTTCCAAGCTCCTTTGCAATCTCATCTGCCTTGTTCTGGGTAATCTCTTTTCCTGTCGCCTTGACAGGAATGTAGCCGTTCAACCCTGCAACCTTTCCAGGAATCTTCAATTTGCTTTCAGCATCCGCATCCTCGTCGTCTGCTGCCCGCATTGTACCTGCTGATACAGTATTGTTTGTCAATGTCTTTTCTGCTGCAGGAAGCACTCCATGTGTCACCGTTGTATTGACCGTCTGGAAATCCAAAGAATATTCTGGGTTCGCTTCCCCCGCGTTCGCTTTCAAATCGGCGCCAATCTTAAGCGCCAGTTCTGGATTGTAGTGGCATATCGCAATAAAAAGAAGCATAAGCGCCAATAAGCCACCAAATCCGTACAGTACCTTCTCTACTATACGCATATCAGTTACCTCCTCGATAACTATTTGGCCCCCGCAATGTGACAAGCGCCAAACAGCCGCTTATTTGAATCTTATACTCCCCCATGAGCTCCATCCTCCATAACTTCCCTGTTATTGTATCTGCTCTTATTATATGACGGCACACTGTTTTTGTCAAATCTTATTGTGTACCCAGCCAGTCCATGTGATGAAGCGCTCCTTCTTTCTGCATTCCGACAAAATTTTGCTGTCGCAGTGCCTCATAAAGTACAATACTGACACTGTTCGACAGATTGAGACTTCGGATAGTATCCAACATTGGAATGCGAATACATGTTTGTTCATACTCCACTAAAATCTCCTCTGGTATCCCCGCGCTCTCCTTTCCAAACATAATATAATCGCTCTCGCCAAACTGAGCTTGTGTGTAAACTTTTTTTGCTTTCGTAGTTGCCATCCAAAGTTTTGTATCTGGGTGATTTGTAAGGTTTTTCTCTACAAACTCTGTGAAATTCATATATCGTCGCACATCAAGATGTTCCCAGTAATCCATACCCGCTCTGCGCAATTCCTTTCCTGTCAGACGAAAACCTAGCGGTTCAATCAAATGCAGTACAGATCCAGTAGCAACACAAGTGCGACCAATATTTCCAGTATTCGCCGGTATCTCCGGCTGATATAGCACTATGTTCATTTTTTCACCTGCTAATTATGCACAATTATGTTGATTTTATTGCAATCTTTCCACAAAATGTCTTAGACGTCCAATTGCAATTTTGAGATTTTCAAGAGAATATGCATAAGATATCCGCAAAAATCCCTCACCGCTATCACCAAATGCATTTCCAGGTACAACAGCAAGTTTCTCCTCATGCAAAAGCCTTGAAGCAAATTCATCGCTTGTCATGCCAAATTGTTTCACACATGGGAATATATAGAAAGCACCAAATGGCTCAAAGCATTCCAATCCCATCTCTTGAAAAGCGTTCACCAGATAACGCCGCCGCTGATTGTAAGAATCACGCATCATCTGCACATCTGCGTCACCATTTTTCAGCGCGTCAATCGCCGCGTACTGTGAAGTAGTTGGCGCACACATAATACAGAATTGATGAATCTTGTACATTTGTTCAATTATCTGTCTCGGACCACATGCATAACCAAGCCTCCATCCTGTCATTGCATAGGACTTAGAAAATCCATTGATGAGAACTGTGCGCTCCCACATACCAGGAATATTGGCGATAGAAACATGATTCTCTGTATAACAAAGTTCTGCATAAATTTCATCGGAAAGCACAAAAAGATCATGTTTTTCAATCACCTTTGCAATCTCCTCTAAATCCTTTCGCTCCATAATCGCACCTGTTGGATTATTTGGAAATGGCAAAATCAACACTTTCGTTTTGTCTGTGATAGCAGCCTCAAGCTCTGCTGCTGTCAAGCGAAACTGATTTTCATTTTTCAGTTCAATAATCACAGGTTTTGCTCCTGCTAAGATCGCACATGGTTCATAAGAGACATAGCTTGGCTGTGGAATAATCACTTCATCACCTGGGTCCACCATCGCGCGCAGAGCAATGTCAATCGCTTCTGAACCGCCAACTGTCACCAAAATTCCATTCTTTGGGTCATAATTTAAAGAAAAGCGACGATTTAAATAGCGGTTGATTTCCTCGCGCAACTCTAAAAGACCTGCGTTTGCCGTGTAAAAAGTACGTCCTTTCTCTAAAGAATAAATACCTTCGTCTCGAATATGCCATGGCGTCTCAAAGTCTGGTTCACCAACACCAAGCGAGATAACATCTGGGTCATTCATCTCACTTACAATATCAAAATATTTACGGATTCCCGAAGGTTTTATCTCTACAATCGTCTTTGATAGTGGATTTCTCATGGTGTCACCTGCATCCTTTCGTCAGACTGTTTTCTATCCAAAACCGTACCATGGTCTTTGTACTTTTTCAGAATAAAATGTGTTGCTGTGCTGATGACAGTCTCCAAAGTCGAAAGCTTATCTGACACAAAATTTGAAACTTCTTTGAGCGTCTTTCCTTCTAGGCTTACAAGCAAATCATACCCACCTGAAATCAAGTATACCGCATGCACCTCTGGGTATTTATAGATGCGCTCTGCAATACTATCAAAACCTTTCCCGCGCTGCGGAGTCACACGCACTTCTATCAAAGCATTTACTTTCTCCACCGATGTCTTTTCCCAGTCAATCAGAGTATGATATCCGCAGATAATCCCCTCTTTTTCCATTTGTTCCATTTCATTGACAACATCTGTTTCCTCCATACCCAATATCACTGCAAGCTCATGCAGATCAATCCTACTATTTTTTTCTATAATTGCTAAAATTTGTTCTCTCATACAAACTCCCATCTGCCCGCTTTTGCGGGCACTCAAATCAGAATATGTGAAATTTTAATTTCACACGAACTCCCATCTGCCCGCTTTTACGGGCACTCAAATCAGAAGGTGTGAAATCTTTGATTTCACACAAACTCCCCCATGCCACTTATTTTTAATAGACTTTCGGAGTCTTTTATACCTGATATTGCAAAAGATTTTTATAAAAGAGCTACAAATTTATATGACATACATCAATTAAATCTGTATATATAGTGAAAAATCTGCCGCAAAAGTCGGTATATAAAAGAAGATTCCGAAAAGCTATTTTAAAGTTTCTTAGTTACAAGAAGTCTCTACCTGCGCATAGTATTGGAAAATCTCGTCCCCATTTGCCGGTTCTAAAAATCTGGACTCCTCTCCATGGCGTATCACACGGTCATTTCCCTGTGTGATGCGTCCAATTACTGCCGCTGGCACATCTGCCTTTTCCAATGTGTGCACCAGCCCCTCACCATTTGCTGTCACGATAAGCATACTGCCTCCCGCTAGCAATTCATATGGATTTAAATCAAAATACTCACATACCTCTATCGTTTCCTGTCTCACAGGTATGCGTTTTAAGTCTGCGACCAGTCCAACGCCATTCTCCGCCGCCAATTGCCAGAGACCGCCAAATATACCGCCCTCCCGCAACGCCAACAGATAATCTGCGCCGGACTTCACGGCGGTTGCAGCCTCCGGCGCAATAGACAAATACTCGTAAAAATCCGCTGCCGTGTTCACCAAATCAGACGGATAACGCTGACATAGTTTATCGTGGCTTTCTGCTGCCATTACTGCTGTTCCCTCAAGTCCCAGCCACTTTGTCATCACAATATCCTCGTCTACCAGAGTCTTTTTTTTCATGGAGATAATGGTTCCCTCAGAATGCTTCTCTAATCCAGCACTAATCACACAAGATACCACGATCTGCGTGACTGTTGGAAGTACCTGAACATTGCAGCTTAAAATTGGAACCCCTGTCTCCTTCGCCTGTAAAGCAGTCACCTCCATCATCATGCGAACTTTAATTTCCCGCATTCGTTCAGGAATCATAATCGTGATATAAGCGCCTGTGTCAAACAATCCCAATGCCGCACGATTCGCACAACAAGCAATCACATAGTTGACTGCTGCCAGATACGCTCGCGCCGCAGTCCTCTTATCTGTTCCAAAAGCAAGTGCCTGTCCCGACAAAATACCATCGCAGACCGCACTCCCTGCCAAAACGGCGCAGTCTGCCCCCAGACCTGCGCCATTTGATTTCATTATTTTTCTGACGGAACGATCATAAATACTCTCTGTCAGTTTTCCATACTTCATGACAAATCCCTTTCCATCATCAATATGGTTCTTACGGCTGCGCCTGTTGTTCTGCCTGCGCCTGCTGCTCCAAAAGCTGCTGCTGAAGTAGTGCCTGCTGTTCCAACAATTGTTGCTGTTGTAACGCCTGATAGTAAGCTTCCAAATCTGCCTGTTGCTGTGCTGCCGCTGCAATCTCTGCTTTTATCGCTGCTGCCTCCGCCTTGCAAGTATCAATACTGCCCGACGCAATCGCCGCATTCATCCGCTCAGCATGCGCTGGATTATCTGTATTTACTCCCACAACTGCTGAGCGGGGTGATACTTTATAAGAGCTTTTGTTAATCACCTCACGGCTGACTTCCACACCATTTTCCTCGACAACTTTCCACAATTGTGCTGTATATCCAATATGAGCAGATTCCACACTGACATATCCAATGCCTTGACTTGCTGTCGGTGTAATAATCTCGTGATCAGGACGTGTCGTTGAAAGTGTCTCACTCTCATAGCGCACCACGCGTCCTGGGTCTCGTTGCTCCACCCCATAGATTGTAAAAGTAATCTGCTTTCCCTCTGTAATTCCTTCTATATAAATAGGGTGCTCCCAATTATTGACAAAGCGAAAATCTTTTCCAGCCGATTCTGCAATTGCTGCATCCATTGATGGCTTCACATAGGCAATAATCATTGAATGGTTATTTCGCTCTGTTACTTCCAACTCAGAAAGTAAAACCGTGTTATACAATGTAGTCGATACTTGACAGATACCACCGCCAAGACTGTCAACCACCTTTCCATTCATATAAGAACCAGCCGGATAATATCCATTTGCCTCGGTAAATGGCTTGATTGTATCATATGTAGAAAACTCATCTCCCGGATACAACAATGTACCATTGATCAGACGACAACCATTTTCTATATTCTTACATCTCGATGAACTACTACTTGAGTAGCTTGTGGTAAAAGTGCCTAGAACATCTTTAATCTTTGCCAGTTCTTCTGCACTACCACGCGGCTCTGTCACATCAATTGCAAGGTCGATTGACGCATCCTGATAATCCCATCCATTGGTAATATAATCATATGTCTTATTAAGGGATTCCTCAATATTCACCTTCTGTCCTGTCTGCCCGCCTTCTACAACAAATTGACCATTTGCCCTTGTCAATGTTGTATCCATTGCCAGAATGTCATACTCTGTACATTGTTGTTCTAACACCGAACGAATCAGTTCCTTGTCAAGTGTCAACCGCAAATCATATACCTTGTTTCCATGTTTTAAATCTTGCATTACTTTGTATCGCTTGACAATATTTCCCTTCTTGCCAAGAGAGACCGCCGCGTCTATATCTGCCTCATTTTCCCAGCGAAGCCCCAATTCACCTACCATAATAGATACATAATGGTTATCCACCGCGCCAAACGTGATATTTCTTTGTTTTAAATCCTCCACAAATGTACTGACAGAAGCCCTTGCCTCGTCGGCTGTCATGCCAGAGAGATCAATCCCTCCCATGTAAATCCCATCTAAGATTACATCTTTGTCTGAAGCCGCCAAAACTTCACTTGGCCCAAATGTTCCTAATAGTATGACTACCAATGTAAAGACTGACAAAATCAGTCCCACACGTCCTCTTATTTTTTTCATACAAATCCTCCATACACGAATTGGATTTTTGCATTGTCCTAAATCGTGCAATATGTTATAATCAATTAGAACCCGACTATGCCAACCGCCAGCGGAACTACCATTGCCAGCACCAAAATAATTGCGATAACCGCTGCAATTGTCCGTTGTGTTTTTTTGTGATTCCTGTTCATCATGGCTGTTCACCTCTTTTCGAAAGGATATTATATATGAATTTATTCTTATTTTCAAGCTTTACCATATTTTGTATTGTTTTTTCTATTGCACTGCGCAGGACAAAACGCATCGAACAGAATCTTGACCAAGATTTCTGGAAACGTGAGCAAAAAGCAAATTTTACCCGCAAAAAATCTCTTGACAATCTAAATTACATTACAATTCCTGAAGACATTCTTCAAATGAAACCAGATTGCATGACTCCAGAAATTATGAGCTGCCTTCGTGATCTAAATGACTTGTCCGCACTCAAGATTGTAAATTTTACAGGTTATACAAACACAGACTTAAAACTGGAATACGGAACCGCTAATATCAATATATTAAGCGATTATGATTTTCATTACACAAATCTAGTGACTCTACTACAAAAACTTGCAGAACTACTCCATGATGTCCTAGAAGATACACTCGCCGTTAAAACCCTTGAATTTGCTGTCTCCACGGGAACAGATGTCAGCAAAAGTTACTATCTACTTGCACAACTTTATCAGGAAACGGATAGATCTGAAAAAGTTGAGGAACTCATTGCGCAAGCACAGAATATACGTTCTATCTTAAAGGATACGATCGTCGAAAATTTGAAAGCAACTTATCAATAAGCCTGCTCGCTTCATTCTTACTTAATTTTTGTAAATCAATTGTGTCCTCTGTGACATTGACGACAGGAGACAATAGATATCCTTCTCGCTGTAAATGATATTGTACTATGAGTTTTAGCAAGAGTTCTAACTGTTTTGGGGTGATAGGATTCTCTTTCCTCACATTGTATACCAACTGTCTTGGCTGGAATGGCTTTGTCTCCACATTTCCATACTTTTGCGCTAGAATTTGATAAAGTGTATGTGCTGCAATCGCATCGTTTAACGCTCTGTGTGCGTCAAGCGCTATCTGAAAATATTCACACAGAAATCCAAGGCTGCGGCTCTCCAAATCCCCCAGAAAGCATTTGGCAATTTTTAAGGTATCAATTCCTGTTCGCTCATAGGACTTTTTGCAATTTACCGCTGCTTTCTTCACAAAAGAATAGTCAAAAATCAAATTGTGTTCTAACAGTACATCATCACCTGCAAATGTCAAAAATGCATCCAAAACTTCATCAATATAAGGTGCTTTGCAAACATCTGCATCCTGAATACCCGTAAGTTCTATAATCCTTGTCGGAAGACTTTTTGCTGGATTGACAAAGGATGAAAAAGTATCTTCTGCCTTTCCGTCTCTGACACGCACTGCTCCAATCTCTATTATCTTGTCATATCTTGGATTTAACCCTGTAGTCTCAATATCCAGAGCCACATAATTCATTGGTATACCCATGCCTTTTATCCCTGTAATTTATCTTTATATTCCTTATCCAAAAAAATAAGATTCATCTCATAATCCTGCATATTTTTCTGTTTCATTGTCGAGAGCATCAGTCCTGCGAAAAATGACTGCATTGCCGCCAAGTATACAAAACAGCACACAATCAACGTCGGAAAACGCTCCACCAATCCTGTATCAAAAAATTCTACCATTACTGGTGCCAAAAAAGCTGTTGAGAACAACACCAAAATCAGTGCAATCCAAGAGAAAAATCCCATTGGTTTATAATTCTTATACAGTTTAATAATAGTCATAATAACCTTGATTCCATCAGAGTATGTGTTAAGTTTTGACTCACTGCCCTCCGGCCTGTCCCTATACTGAATAATTACATTCTCCACGCGCATGTTTTTGTCAATGGCATGGATACTCATCTCTGTCTCAATTTCAAAACCTTTTGAGAGAACAGGAAAAGACTTAACAAACTGATAACTAAACGCCCTGTACCCTGTCATTATATCGCGAATATCACTCTTAAACATACTGTTGATCGCACCGCGCACCAACGAGTTACCAAAATTATGGAATGGTCTTTTATTTTCCTCAAAATAAGAGGATGAAAGTCTATCCCCAACGACCATATCTGCACCGCGCACAAGTACTGCCTCGCACAACTTCTTGGCCTCGTCCGCCGGATAAGTGTCATCGCCATCTGTCATAATATAACATTTGGCATCAATCTCACGAAACATTCGTCGAATTACATTTCCTTTTCCCTGCTGATACTCATAGCGCACAACCGCCCCTGCACGCCGCGCAATCTCGTCTGTCCCATCTTTTGAGTTGTTGTCATACACATATATCACTGCATCTGGTAGTGCCTTCTTAAAATCCTTTACTACCTTTTCAATTGTCTTACTCTCATTATAACAGGGAATCAGTACTGCTATCTCATCCATAAATTTAATGCCTCCGCTTTTGCTCATTTTATTGTTGTGATATTCTCGGACCGTAACCGTTCCTTTTCTGTTTTGTTTCGGACACGCAACTCCTTAAAGAAGACTTTCAACATCTGGGAACATTCTTCTTCTAAAATCCCTTGTACAATCTCCACTTGGTGATTAAATGCGGGCATGTCAAGAATATTTAGAACAGACCCTGCACACCCTGCCTTTGGGTTCATACATGCCATTACTACCCGAGAAATACGCGCTTGTACAATTGCACCTGCACACATCTGACAAGGCTCAAGAGTGACATACATTGTACACCCTTCTAGTCGCCAGTCCCCTATCACTTTGCTTGCCTTGCGAATCGCTGTAATCTCTGCATGTGCAAGCGTATTTTTATCTGTGTTGCGCCGATTATAACCACGCCCTATAATTTTATTTTCATATACAATGATACAGCCAATCGGCACCTCACCGAGCGCATATGCCTTTTTTGCTTGTTTGACAGCCTCTCGCATATAGCGTTCTTCTTTCGTCAACCTGTTGCCCATCACACATAATCCCCCCTTAGGACACTGACATCACACGACCTCCAAATCATTGTAAGTCGCATATCTTTTTATGACAGTACATTCAGCCACGAAATCACATCTTGATAAACTTGATTTCTATCCAATTCATTTAAAATTTCATGCCTGTCCTGCGGGTATATTTTTACAGACACCATGTCCACGCCAGCTTTTTTATACGATGCTGATATCTTTTGCACATCTTTTCCATAATGCCCAACTGGGTCCTCGCCACCTGCAATAAAAAAGAGTGGTAGCTCTTTGGGAATCCGATTAATATTGCGTTTATTTTGGATAAATTGCAGCACATCAAACATTGTTCTGTAACCATTTATTGTAAAGGAAAAACTACAATATTTATTCCCTCTACAAAAATCCACAATTTTTTCGTCCCGTGTCAGCCAGTCGCTTTCCGTGCGCGGTTTTGAAATCCTTTTTAAATAGCCACCAAATGCACTTTTCCTTAATAATCTAGAGCGAAAACGATCTCCAAACAATGCGCGCTGTATATTTGATACCAGTTCTCCAACCATCAAAATCAAGTGGCTTTTCCTTCCTGTTCCACAGAGGATTGCCCCATCTAAGTCCATTCCATAAGTCATAATATATCTTCTTGCCATAAAAGACCCCATGCTGTGCCCCAGCAAAAAATAGGGAATCTTCTTATACTTTTTCTTCGCATATTTCGTAACTCTGTGTAAATCTGCAACAACTGTGGCACTCATATTTTTGGGACAAAAATATCCCAAATCACTATCATTTCCAGCAGTCAAACCATGCCCCAAATGGTCATTTCCAATCACAGCATAACCATTGCAAGTCAAAAACAACGCAAAATCTTCATATCTGTCAATCATTTCCGTCATACCATGGGAAATCTGTACAACAGCCCTCGGTGCCATATCTGGCTCCCAAAGCACTACATGCAATTTATGCACACCATCCCGCGACGGAATATAAAAATCTTTCCTTTCCATAATAACACCCCTTCTGCTGTAATTCAATGAAAATATCGAATAGAGTCAAAGAAAACGGGAGCAGTCCCATCTGCCCCCGTCTCTTTTGCTTTGATTGCCACCCCTGCATTTAGGCAGATCTTTGTCCGCCCACTATCTCAGGTGCCAAGCTACTCTAACAACGCTTTTCTGCACCTTTATGCATATGAAATTATTTTTCTTTTCTCTTTTTTGAACGTTACATTTTTGAGATCATCACGACAGAAAGGTCATACTCATCAAGGAACGCATCAATATCCCTCTCATCGTTGATCTCCATAGCTACCTCAAAAGCCCCTGTTATAGGATCCAGAAATCCCGCAACCATCTCTCCAGTAGACTGATTTTTCCGAATCATAGGCTTCTTGTTTAAAATATCAATTCTCTCAGATACTTCTCTTTTCGCTACTAACATGTTATTGTTCCCCTTTCAACCCTTTTTCATGGAATATACTCCCGATAACCTGCTCCATCCAAATGATTCCGACCTGAGTAGTTTTTGGTATATATCCCAGACAATAATCCTATTAATTATTTTACTTATGTTGTCAAGGTGCCTCTGGTACCATTTGTACCATCAGATGAATCAAAGCGATATATGATCAGTCTCATTCCCGGTCATTCTCTCCCACAATGTTTCCGGCGCAGAAACCTAATCATCCTTAGTATTATGTAAATAAACAACTTTATCCACTTCTTATCCACCAATATTGGTATTTTGTGGATAAATTGTGAAAAATACTTAAATCTTATTCCTTTCCAAGTTTATTTACTTTTTATAAATAGTAGCATATGTATTTTTATAAATCAATGCTTATTTTCCAAATTGTGCAAATTTACATAACTTTTTAGTTATGTTGACCAATTAGACAATAAAAAACAATCAAATCCAGGAATTTTTTCCTATTATATATTTTTCAGTATAGGCAACTTTAGTTATATTTTTCTTTCCGCGTTCGCGCACTGAGCACCTGTCAGCAGAAACTAATAAATTTTACTTGGGTGTCCGTGTGCAATCGAGTAGGGAAGGTTGCTTCCCCTACTCGCCGCACGACCCGTGCGCCGCCTTAGCGGCTTATTTCCTCTGCATGGGTCTGTGCATAAAAGAAAACCGCGTGCAAAGAAGTAAGCTCTTTACACACGATTTTTAATCTCTCTTATTCTCCACCAAAAACTTCTGATATCTTTCCCTGTAATTCATCTGCCGAAAAGTCTTTTGCATTTTTAAGAAGCTGTTCAAGCGATTCTTTTGCCTCACGCAACTTCTCCTCATCCATATTGTAATCGCGAATGTAAGTTTTAATCGAATCCTCAATTTGACCTTGTTCTTCAGCGCTAATACCAAGGGATTTTGCAAGATCATCATTAGCAAAAAAATCACTGACCTCGCTGGTAAAAGCTTTCCTTAGTTCATCGACCGCCTGTGTTGTAATCTCATTAACGACACCGCCCACATAGGAATCTGGATTGTTTGTCTGTGCTCCACCGCAGCCACTCATATTTCCGGCTGTCAGCACACTACCTGCCACTGCTGCCGCAATAATCGCCATTTTCTTCACTTATTCTCGCCTCCTGCCTGTGTCTGGGCTGACTGCGCTGCATTCATTACCTCAAGCGCCTCTGCGCTAATAATGCTCTCTTTCTTTTTCTTTGTCGATGTTACGGGCTTATCTGACCATGCCATTGCCCGAATGCCAGGTGTCGTCGTTCGGATTCTTAAATAGCTTCGTCCATCTTCGACAAACCGAATAATGGAAATATTTCTCCACTCATAAAATTCAAATGGCGCAAACTCTATCTTTATCTCCTTCAACAGCCCCTTGGCTTCAAAATTTACAAGCTTTTCATCTACTCTAACTGGCATGGCATATATATATTTATTATCCGTTGTCTGAATAATTGTCGTCTCAAAAAGCGCCGATTTACCTTCTTTACTTACACGAATCGCCGCCATTGATGGTATTGGAATATCCTCTACATTCATACTGCATCCATGCTCCTTTCTTTCTATGATTGCTCAATTACAGTATAGTCTGAATCGTCTATTCTTGTCAAGAATAAAGAATCACAATTCAGGAAGGCGTGATACTCACGTTACTGTTCACTCCGTTCCAGTAACAGGTAAAAATCCATGCAAAATTTGCTTCGCAAATGGATTTTTTCTTACAACCAGTACGTTTTCTCACGGACTTAGCAGTAGATGCTAAGTCCTGTCTGAACAGTAACATACTCACAGCAGATTTCATCTGTCGCAAGTATCGCAATTCCTAAAGTAAGAAATGTTTGTGAATTAAATCGCAAAGACTTTATTTTTTTGCGGTTTTGTGATAAATTAATATGAGGTTTTGCAGTTTTAAGGAATTGTAAGAAAATAAATAATACAAATTACGCAGTATATTTCTTCGAGGAGATATGTCAAAAAGCGTAGTCACAGCGGCTATGGAAAGGCTTTTGACATGTATAATCGGAGAAATAGACAAGTCAAGATGTATCAGTAATTTTTCTACAGTTCCTAAGGAATATTAAATTGGAAAGGATAGGTTATCAAAATGGCTAAGGAGAAAAAAACAAATACGGCGGAAAATGCTGATATAAGCAAAAGCAAAGCAAAACGTGAAGAACGTAAAAAGGAGGTCGCCCGCGATCGGCGTCAAAAACGCACAACAAAAATCATTACAATCACAGTTGCCGCTGTATTAGCAGCAATTATTTTATTCGCAGTAGGTAAAAGTGTTTTCCTTGTTGTAATTCGGACAACCTCCGCAGAAAATCCTAGTGTCGGGCTTACCGCAGATGGTAAAATTGAAAATGTCAATGTAAAAGATATTGTTACGTTGGCAGATTACGCCAATATTTCTGTGCCCGAAGAAGAAGTTGCAGCAAAAACAGAGGAAGTTGAAGACTCTATTAAATCTACCCTAGAACAACACAAAGAACCCAGCACTGACACATCTATCGCAATTGCAGATGGCGACGAAGTGAACATTGATTTTGTGGGAACTGTTGATGGCGTTGAATTTGAAGGCGGAAACAGCAATGGTGAAGGTTATGACCTAACAATTGGATCTGGCAGCTTTGTTGACGATTTTGAGCAGCAACTCATTGGACATAAACCGGGTGAAGAAGTAACTGTAGAAGTAACATTTCCAGCGGATTACGACGGTGAAGATGTTGCAGGTAAAGACGCAAGCTTTGCAGTCACAATCAATAGTATTAATATAACGCCGGAACTTACAGATGAATTTGTCGCAAAAAATATTACCGAGGAAGGTGTTACCACCGCTGCGGAATATCGCGCGTTTGTTGAAAATAATTTTTACGAACAGCATCTTAAAGAGTTTTTAACCAATTATATTTTGGAAAATTCCACTGTAAAATCTTATCCCTCTCAATATTTAAAAACGATGCGGGCACTCCTAAAATACAATGACGAGCAAATGCTTGCCTCCTATGAGCAAATGCCGGCCTACTATGGTTTTTCTATGTATGAAAATCTGTGGGATTTAAGGGATGATGATGTTTCAGATGAGTTGTCCTATGAGTTGGAACTTAGGGAACGTGCCAAAGAAGATGCCAAAAATGCAATGGTCTATCAAGCATTATTTGAAGACGCTGGTCTGACCATTGATATGGAATCCGTTTATGCTGAGATGACAGAACAATACGGCGAAGAATCTGTAACGCAGATGAAGGAGACTAACGGCGAAGGCTATATAGCACAAAATGAAATCAAAGAAGCAGTAGTTGAACACCTGACCACACTCTACAAAAAATAATAGCCGATAGTGTGTATATAAAGGAACCATTGTAAAATGACGTATGCAGGCAATATATGGTATAGATAGTAGTGATATTTTAACCATATATTATGATACCAGGGGCAAAAAGGTATTTTACCTTTTATGATACCACGGATTGCTCCGCATTTCATGCTCCCGCAATCCTAAAACACCTCAAATTCGCTCATTTTTCTGTGAAAAATGGCTACTTTTCGGTGTTTTTGCGGGTCCCAAGTTCAAAAATCCTCTTGCAAGCAAGCTTGCATCGGATTTCTTGACCTTTTGACCCTGGTATCATATTATACAATTGTCAAATTTTACAACGGTTCCTTATTCCTTTATAGAAAACTTTGATAGAATTAATTATTAAACGAAAAGCAAATCTTTTTCACCACATTAAATCAAATGCTGCAAACGCATCTTTCCTGTCAAAATGTTCTTCTTTGTAGCGCAGCAAAAATGCTTTGATCTCGGCATCACTGCCTTTAATATCTTCTAAAAGATCTGCAAAATTATCTTCTGTTATACACCCTGCCTCCGCAAAAATCCGATAATAATCAAGTTCACTGCGATGTTCTTCCACAATAACTTCCCATGCCTCAGGCGCATCTGTGCCTTTTGTATGTCTACACAAATACGCCATAAGTGTATCTTTGACAATATCAGACAATTTGTAAGCATGTAGCAGTCGAAAATAGACCACGCGCAACTTCATTTTGCGTTTTTCCACGGGATACGATTTAATATCGTAATCCTTTCCCTCATAGTCTTCTTCCCCACAAGTCCACAGTTCTTCAAAACCGTCTAAGTCATCCAACGCAAGCAATGCAAGCAATTTTTCATCCCAGCGTTTCACCCATTCATCTTTCCCCACATTTGTCGGGTCAAACAAAAAGTAGTCATGTAAAATTGTAACTGCCAATGCTAACATTCTGCCAATCCCCTGTGATGTACGTAACGCGCGTTCTTCCTCTGTTCCATTTAATACAATCTCTCGCAACCGTCTGCAACCCAGAAAAAGTTCTTTTCCACGATTTAGAACATGATATGGTATTGTGATAGTTCTAAGTTGTTCCATATGGGCAAATGCCCAATCTCCAATTTCTTCTATGGTATCTGGAAGTATGACGCTGCGAACAGTCTTACAACTTAGAAAAGCCTTGCGTTCTACGCCAAGCACTTTCCTATCTTCTATCTGCGGCGGAAGTATCACTGTTACGCCAATACCATGATACTGTTTGAGAATATATCCCTCCTTGTATGGCCTAAACATAAGTTGCCCTCCACCATCACCCAAATTTTCTATTAACTTGTCTGTTTTCCTATCATCATTCATATAGTATTTCTCCAGAATTATTTATTGCATTCAAAAAGGCTGCCACGCAGTATCATATAATGCACACTTCCTACAACTCCAGCGCGTTAATTTCCTTCATAATATCGTCTTGACGCTCGTGCAACATCAAGTCCTCATTGTGCCTGTGATAATCCTCACTTCCATACAGAGCGATAAAACGTGCACTGTAAGCATTGACCGTCAACTCTGTTACTAAAACAAGTACTTCATTTCCATCCATAAATGCAGTCTCACTAAAAACAAATAAGTTGTGCAGTCTTTTTTGTATCCTGCTATTTTCTTCTTTTAATTGCATTGTCTCTGTATCAAACGCAGCCTTCAAAAGACCAAATGCCTTCGTTGAATCTGCATTACTTTGCAATCGAAGTGCTTTTTCCTGTTCTGTTAGAAAACGAATAATAGCTCTGTGTTTTCTCTTTTCTTCATTTGACAGCGTACCTGCATTTGTCATAGAACAAATTATTTTCTCCCGATTCTCTACTTGCACTTGCAGCATCGAAGAAATATCTAAAAAAAGTTCTGTATCTTTTTCTTGTTTTTTCTCATAGGACAATCGTATTGCTTTGAGTAATTTCATAAGTTCTGTCAGATAGTCCGATTTCTCAAGATTTTCTTTCATCTCACTCTCTAGCTTGTCTAAAAGCATTCCAAGCAATGATAAACGCTCATCAAATTTCGCAATTCTTGCGCGCTCCACAACCTGCGCGGAATTAGTGCCTTCCAGAATTTCTTCCACTTTGTAATCTTTTTTATATTTATTGTACAGCTCGTAATATGCTGTAAACTCTCTAACAATCTTATCATTATGAAGGTATTGCGCGACAAGTGTCTCATCCACCACAATGCCTTCCTCCTCGCACAAAAGCATCATAGCAGATAAATCTTCCCATCCTCTTGCTGTCACATAAGACTTACCACCAACATTTGTTTCCACACGGTAAAAATCATTCTTTTTCATGTCAAGATAAGTAGTAACTGCATTGTGTATTCCCTGTTTTAAAGCATATTCCTTCCACGTTGCATAGTCAGCCTCCACCTCAACCAACTTCATGCGGTCCATTGTCACCACGTCAAATTCACGCACAGATTTATTGTACTCAGGCGGATTTCCTGCTGTGACAATCACCCACCCTTCTGGAACTCTATGCTTTCCAAAAACTTTGTACTGCAAAAACTGTAACATCGACGGTGCAAGCGTCTCCGACACACAGTTAATCTCATCCAGAAATAAAATTCCCTCCTCAATACCAGACTGTTCCATCACTTCATAGATAGAAGCAATAATCTCACTCATTGTATATTCCGAAATATCAAATTCCAACCCTTTATAACTTTTATGTGTAATAAAAGGAAGCCCCAGCGCGGACTGTCTTGTATGATGTGTCATGGAATAGCTCACCACGGCAATTCCTAGTTCCTGTGCAATCTGCTCCATAATGGCAGTCTTCCCTATTCCCGGAGAACCCAAAAGAAATATAGGGCGTTGACGCACTACAGGAATCCGATACTCTCCATACACATCTTTTTTCAAATACAATTTTACAGAATTTTTAATATGCTCTTTTGCCTGCTTAATATTCACGCGCAATCTCCCTTTCTTTTTTCATTCTTTTTCATTCCTCAAGCTCCTCCACTGGAAGTACAAGCTTGATTGCCCATGGTGGTATTGGCGGTTTCTCATAATTGTCTTCCAGAAACACAAATGCTGTATCATAACCATGTGACGGTTTCTGTGCCGGAAACACACCATATCCATCTGTAAAATAAATTAACCCTTTTAGATTTTCAAACGCTCCACTTTCCACAGCTTTATCCACATAGTCAAACACGGGCCGAAAGTCAGTAGACCCAAATCCTTCCAGTTGCCCTTCCCGCATAAAACACTCAAATTCTTCATCATTTGTAATCTTCGTATCACGACGCACTTCTGAATCACATTGCAAAATATGAATATTAACTTTGCGAAAAAAATTTTCGCTGCTTTTTAGTATATGATACGTTTTGTTTAAAAACGCTTGTACTATGCTTCCGCGGCAGGAACCAGATGTGTCAATAGCCACCACAAACTCTTTAATTTTGTTGATGTCTTTATACTCAAGTGGCTCTACTAACGGAAGATTTCCGTAAAGTGATAATCCATACATATAATATACATAATCAAATTCATCATCATTGATCTGTATCTCCTCACCAGACACGCTAAATTTTCGCAGAAAGTCCCCATAATCGTAGTTTTCTTTCACTGCCTCCTCAAGATTTTGCAACAGACTTTTATCATCCGATTTATCTCCTGAAAATGATTTTAATTCAGCCCGAATACGCTCGCTAATTTTTTTCCACTGCGCCTCTGTTATCTCAAGTGTCTCTGCTGGTTTCCAGCGGTCATGCACATCGCGGCAAAAAAGGCTTTCCAGCGCCAGCAATTCCTCACTTTTTAGCCTGTTCTCTTTCAATTTCCTATAGATTCTATCTGCAGTTAACGCTCCTGCACACTTTCTCCACTGATCAAGTATCTCTCGACGCTCCTCGTCACGCTCTGTCTCAAGTCCAGAAACTTGCAATCCTAGCACTGTATTTTCCACCGCCATATCTGCCGCAATATTCCACAATTCCTGTTCCACCTTATCATACTTGTAGGAATGTCCAAAAATGCAATGTAGTAATATATGCAAATGCAACCTTGTAACATTGTTTGGATTGGTCTTATAAAGCCGAAGTAGCACTGCTGGGTCATAAAAAATTACCACTGCTCTTGGTACACTCATATCACACAAAACTTGTCCACTTCCCGATTGTGCCTGAAATTCTAGGCTAGAAAGCGCCACATCAAGAAAACGCAGATGAATCAAAAGTCTATCACGCGACAGTCTCCAAACTTTTGCCGCAAGTTCCTCCATTGCTTCCACAAAGCCACCTCCATCAATAATGTTGTATCTCCCCGTTGCAGGCTTCCTCTAAAATCGCCTGTACATCTGCTCCATCAAGATCCAGCCCCTGTGCACTGACAAAATGTGTATTTTGTATACCATAAAGTTTACAGAGTGCACTGGCATACTCAAAGCCAAAATTACAGTCTCCAATATAGCCTCCGCTGGTTGTCACGTAATACATATCATCCGCTGCACTCAACCCAACAGGAGTTCCGTCCTTAGCATATGTAAATGTAATTCCCTCCACGCTTGCCGCCTCAAAAAATATCTTTAGAGAAGCTGGAAATGACATATCCCAGTAGGGTGCTGCAATTACTAACATATCCGCCTGTGCAACCGTATTGGCATAATCAAACATAGAATCCCCAAGCTGACCGGCTGCTAGAAGTTCCTCTCTACGCAAAAGTCGTTCATAGTTTAGCGGAAGCAAATTTTCTGTAGAAAGACGGATTTCTTCTATTTGAAATGCCATGTCCTGACTGTTTGCTTCCTTGATACATGCAAGTAGATGCTCTGCCAAAACTAATGTTCTTGAATCTCTACCACGCACACATGCATTGATAAATAGTAATGTGGGCATTTTTATGTCTCCTTATATTGCTTTTAAAAATTACTGTTTATGCGCACCTGATTTTGGTATCATTTCGTTCAACAAAAGTATAGCCAACATACTCGCACGCAAAATACTAATATGTGAACATTTTGACACACGATTTTATTATTTTGGTGGACAAATGGACAGTAACCTTAAAAGACTTTCTGGCACTTCCGCCGCCATACGCTCATATGCTGCCAAAGATGGATGCAGGTGGTCCCCACTGTCATACTCCTTTGCAAATGCCGCCGGATTGGCACTGTCACAAAGTGCTTTATCAAAGTCAATACATCCTTCAATTTCTGCTGTCTTGCGAATCCACTCATTTACTGCACAGCGAAGTTCATCTCGAAACGGCTCATAGGTTCGCCAGCCATAGATTGGAAGCAACGTTCCCATATATACTTTAAGTCCATATTCCTTTGCCTGTGTGATATATTGCCGCAACCCTTGAATCAACTCATCTGCTGTCGGCAAATCACTCCACGGCCGAAATGGATTGACCTCTGTCCCTACTGGATGAATAATATCGTTAATTCCATGCTGTATAATAATACTGTCCGCACCGCTTACTTTTGCCTCTCTTGGAAATCGAATTGAACCTTTTAATCCATAAGAATCGTAAGTAATATTATCATACTGTCGCAAAATACGTGTTCCGCTTGCTGCACGTCGCACAATCGCAGTATGTGTAATGTCTTCCTGAAATAATCGCAATGTCAAATAATCAGGCCATGCCTGTGAGGTAATACTATCTCCATAGCAAATCACTGCCCTGTTTGTGCTCTCTGTATATAATTCCACATTACTTAAAAAATAAAACCAGTTTGTATTTCTTGTAAAATCTAATGGTAACACACTGCGCTGCGCATAATCTCCCACCGCATAATATCCCTTGGATAATGGACCTGTAATCAATACTGCAGAGCGCATCTGTGTAAATTCACCAAGATAAAAACTGACACTAATGTCATTTCCGCGCACAACAGAAAAAGGAATTGCATCGCTTACTATCGCTTCCCCTGCTGGTATGGTCACACTGCTATCGCCGCAAAATGTGACAGGCGTGCTAGTCTCCTCCACAATCGCGCGCGCAGAGTCCGCACTGTCTGCCACAAACACACGAGTTATTGTCACAGGCTCTGTACCACAGAAATTATCAAGGGTTATTTTTATACTATCTCCGTCAAACATTGGACGAATTGGATAACGTAACGTCAAATCCTTAGCATAGTTTTCCGGGCGCCTGTCCGCAATTGAAATCGCATTTCCCCATGTTGTTACATATTTTTTTAAACTCTGTTCCATATTTTCATTCCTTATTTTATTTATAACACTCCAAAGTTCTTTGTATAAATTTGCAAGGAATTTTCCTATCCGCCGCAAAGGCAAGTACAAAGAAAACTTTAAGAGATAGTGTGAAAGAAAGTAAATTAAGCCAAAAACGTGAAATAGATACAAAAACAAGGCTCACACTGTGAACCTGAATAAGAGTATTCCCACCTTGATAAAAGAGGCGCACCTGCACATCAACAACAAATGGGTGGGGGCATCTGACATTGATGCCGGGAATGCCTTATAAAATCGGATCTATTATAACACGAAAACTTGAAGGTGTGAACCACTTTCATAACTATTTGTGCCGCCAACTGAAAGGCGGCGGAATGGAGATTTATATGATATATGGAGATTATTATAACATGAAACCAAACACACTTCAATTGGGATTGTCTCTTTAAATTATATTGTATTTAACCTACAAGATATTACTGACAAATTTCACTTGGGTATTCGTGTGCGTCCGTGTGCATAAAAACCCCCTAACGATTATAACTGTTAGGGGGTTAACTGTCAGCATTTTATAGTTGGTAAGTTCCTGCTGTAACAGTTCTATTCTTAAAATCATTTCCATATGCCTCCGCAGATGCTAAGCTACAGCCTATCTTACATTCTTAACATCAAGCAAAAGTCACTCATTGGCAAAAATTATATAGACAACTTATTCCATTACCTCCTGTGTAAGTATCTTTTCACGACGATGAACACTGAAAAGCAATCCAATCAGCACTGCATAGACAAGTACCGTACTACCTCCGTGTGTCAAAAACGGAATTGCGGCTGTTGTGATTGGAAACAATCCAACACTGATTAAAACTCCCTCAACACAATTGACACCAAGCACAAGAAAACATGCCAAGGACACCAAAACACCAAGCTGATTTTTCTGACGATATACAATATGGATTGCGCGCAAAATAAAACCGATTAACAAAAGCAAAAGTACAATTCCCACAATAAAACCAAAACGATAGATAATCACTAGTGGCACCAATCCCCCCTCTTTAAGCCCCGGAAAATAATAATCATCAAAATATGCAATATTGCCAGTTCCTATCAATTTAGAACCATACAGAACATCTCGAATTATTTTGTAAAAATATCCTTCTGCCTCCTGATACTGATTTCGATTAAAAAATGCGACAAGGCGCAGAACGTGAAGTGAATCTCTATTTGACCAAAATAGCCAGCCAAAAAACACAGTCAGTAAAATTACCACAAAACCAATGCATCTAGCGATATACTTTTTACCTTTGACAAACATTCCTTTTGCAACTGAAGCAATAAGTAAAACTATCATGCACAAAAAAATATTGCCTGCCACCGTTAAACTGTGTGAAAAATAGAATGTCAACATACAAATTATTCCAATAGTCCCGATTGCCAAAATTACAGCTTTCGCCTTCTTTTTGCGCAGCTGATACAAGATTCCTGCAAATATAGGTACATACAGATATACTAGACTTGACATTGCTGGTATCCGTCCATTGATAGTCTGAAAATAATAATGTTTCCCTAACAAAAATATTCCTGTTAATATCATACCTGCTGCAATCCCAGTTCGTCCCAAAATACTATAGTCTAAAAAATAGACTGCGATGATAACTCCAAATCCAGCAAGCGTAAAAATCAACTGTCTGGAAATTATATAATTTATCCCAAAAACTGGTATCATACACACAAGCCCTGCGGCACTTAAAAACACTGTAAGCACCAACATTTTCCAGTCAGTCTGTGGCCGATGGATTCTATCCATAGAAATACCAATTTCCACTGGGTCGCCCATCTCATGCACCGCTCGCTCAAGCGCCTGATCATGCGTCATACCCGTTCGCTCATACGCTTCCGTCTGATCGATAATATGATTGGAAAGCTCACGTGCCACACCTTCCCGCGCTCTAACGCAACGGATTTGTTCCGTTAATGTTTTAATAAATTCTTCCATATCATATTTCTCCTTTCCATTTAAATTTATCTTTTATGCCATACCTAGCACATTTAAAACTGCTGTCTGGTATTCGTTCCACTCCTCTTTTTTTGATTTGAGATATTTTTTGCCACCTTTTGTAATGCTGTAATATTTGCGTACCTTTCCATTCGCCTCACACTCATATGAAGTTAGATAATTTTTTTCCTCAAGGGCATGCAGAAGCGGATAGAGTGTTCCCGCCTTTAAAGTAAATACATTGTTTGACTTTTCCTCGAGCGTCTCAATCATCTCATAACCATACATATCCCTATCCTCCAATAGACGCAAAATTAACATAGATGTACTCCCTGATATTAATGATTTGTCAACTGCCATTTGAAACTCCTTTCTTTTAAAATCGTTAAATAAATTTTCTAAGTTTTCCCACCATCGACTCTATATATAGATAGTCTATATATTATATTTTTGATTATATATCGATTGTCTATATATGTCAATCTTTTTTGCTCATTCTTTTACTCGTCGCTCCCATATACTATTTTAGTGACCTATTTTCTGCGCCCGTGTACATAAAAATACCAGACAATTCCAGAGATAGTTTCTCTCGAATCATCTGGTATACTTAATATCTCACAAGATATATAGTACTTACACATTTCTAGCCCGTAAAAAGTAACCCACTTTTCTACAAATAACATCTTCAAATCTTCTCGAAATATTAAACCCAAAAGACTTTATACCTTAATTCACTACCAACAAATAAATCATAGTCAACACAAGTCCCACACAGAACATAAACAATCCAAATGATAAACTGCGCTCAATAATATGAAAGTTTTCAAAAAGATCGATATTTTTCATTGCAAACTTATGCGCATAATTTTTTGGCGTATAACCTTCTTTGCGCATCACCGCATAATACAGCAACCGAACACGTTCCATACTAATCCCGATAGTATGTGTGATATAATTTCCTTCTGGCAGCTCATAAGGCAGTGCGCGGTCACGATAAGTTATTTTCCGAAGCAATACAACAATCGTATCCACAATGCTATCCAAAATTCTTGCAACAATCCCTAATACAAATGGCACTGCTCTATAAAACACTGCTCTATATACATATTTTTCTACATTAAGCCATGTTGGAAAAAGCTCACGATATCCGTTCTCATGCTTATTGGAAAAGAATTTACCCAACATCCAAAACCGCACTATCAACAAATATACAATCGCACCGACAATAATAGAAATTAACGCCCCAGAAAGATTTTCCATTGAATAATAGTGCATATTCTCCTGATGATGTTCTAACAATGCACTTAACCCAAACTGTACCAGTCCATATTCAGCAATTGGCTTTGCAACCATATTGGGTAAGATTCCAATTAGTGGAATTGGCAATGCACAGACACCGATTGCCACTTTTGTCAACATTGACATATAGTTCTTTTTTGCATCATAAGATTCTTGTACTTTTTTGTCACTATTTTTCTCAATAAACAATACGATAAAAAGTTTTGTCATATAAGCAACTGTCAGTCCGCCAGAAAACAAAAACAATCCCTCTGAAACTTTTATCATCACTGGAGTAGCAGCTATCACTGTGCTGTCTGTCGCCATAAGTGCAATCAACGCTCCATACTCGACAATACTTTCATGCAAAAGTGTCTTGCTCACATAACCATTCAGCAGAGGAATGCCTCCTACCCCTGCCGCTGCAAGCACAAACGTTATTAGCAGAAATGGTTTTTTGCGCCCAAAACCACGCACTTGATTTAAGTCATAACTGCCCACATGCGTAAAAATTATCCCTGCTGCCATAAACAAAATAAGCTTTACAAGAGAGTGATTTAACATGTGAAGAAAGGTTCCATTCACTGCCATGCCAAACACTGTAACAATCTCCGATACTTTTTCGGAGCTCGCATCTCCTGCACCAGCAGACACTGTCAAAAACTCTGCTAAAAGCGACTGCATTCCGACACCAGTCAAAATAAATCCAATCTGTGACATAGAAGAATATGCAAGCGTTGTCTTGAGATTGCCACACATTACTCCACGAATACCACCCGCCGCCATTGTAACCACACCGACAATTAACAAAAATGCTCCCCAGCCGCCCTGTGTCGGCAATACATCCAGTGTCAGCAACAAAATACCAAATATCCCTGTCTTACTTAGCACTGCCGACAGAAGCGCTGTCGCAGGTGCAGGTGCCTCTGTGTACGAATCAGGAAGCCACACATGTACTGGAAAAGCTCCTGCCTTCGCACCAAAACCCACAAACATGCATCCCGCCGCTGCATAAAGCCACCCAAGGTTTTCACCGCGCTCCATCAACGCTACAGCATGCCCATACATCTCATCAAAGTAGAGCGTTCCAAGTCGTTCATACACAATAAAAAGCCCCATTAGAATTGCCATGCCACCTGCAATCGCAATTCCAAGATAAGTTCCAGCAGCATACAGTGATGTGCGCGTCTGCCTATGTGCCACCCACATAAAAGAAGTGAATGACATCATCTCAAAGAAAAAAAACAAAGTAAACAAATCAGCGGCATAAAAGATACCCATTGTTGCGCCAAGCGTCAGCAAATTAAAGATATCATATCTTATGACATTGATGTCATTTTTCATAAATGTATATGAAAACAGCGCTGTCATAAACCAGGCAAAAGCAGTCACCGCTCCAAATATGCCGCGAAATCCTGTGTACATAAAATGCAATCCAAGACTACTTACCCCTGCAATTTCGCAGATGCCAGACAACATTCCCCGCAAGTCAAAGTACATCAGACTCAATGCTGCTATCAATTCAACAGCAGTGGTTAAAATCATTATGAGTGCTGCGACTTTTTTCCCCTTTGATTTTGAACGACATACCAGCCAAAATACCACACACATCACAAAAGGAAAGATCACTGTCCCAAAAGTATTTCTCATTTTGCAACACCCCTCCTTAGATTCGACCGCCTGCCACACTTGTAAAGAATTTTACAAGCGGCGCGCTATATACACCAATCACCACCATTACAACCACAAATAAAAACAATGGAAATACCATGCGCCAATCAGGGTCATGAATATTATCCTGTAACTTTTCATCATTGAAATCATTTCCGGGAAAATATGCGCGAATCACAACACTAAGCATATAAATCGCCGTGAGCAACGCCGAGATTAAAAGCCCTCCCACTCCTGCAATTATCAGTATATCACCACTTGCAAAGGCAGCTTTCGCAAGATGCCATTTCGACACAAAACCACAAAGCCCTGGCACTCCCATCAGCGCAAACGAAGATATTGTAAAAATTGCAAATATTTTTGGCATTTTTTTCGCCAATCCATCCGTCTCATACACATAATTTACATGTGCCTGTGTGATCATTGCACCTGCACAGAAAAACGAGCAAATCTTCATCACACCATGAAACACCATATGACACAATGCCCCGACAAGGCCAAGCGGCGTCATAATCAGCACGCCAAACAATATATACGACAGATTAGAAATCGTCGAAAAAGCAAGTCTGCGTTTCATATGTGTCTCTTTTACAGCCATACTACAGCCATACACAATTGTAAAGATTACAACACACAAAAGAAGGTACTGAGCCCAAGTTCCGCGCAGAAAATCTGTGCCAAAACTATAATATGTCAAACGCATAATTGCAAATGCACCTGATTTTACGACTGCCACTGCATGTAAAAGTGCTGTGACTGGTGTCGGTGCTACACCCGCTTGCGGAAGCCACGCATTAAACGGACAGACTGCAGCCTTCACCCCAAATCCCATAAATGCCAACACATAAATAAACAATAATAAGTTCTTCTTGTCATCTGTCTGCGATACATTTAGTACACCGCCATAGGTAAATGCAAGACTATTCCCATAAACCACCAGAAAAATTAAACCGATAAATGCAAAGGCGGCACCTCCAAGCGAATAGTAAAAATACTTGCGACTTGCGTGAACTGCCTCTCTGGTCAAAGTATGCATTACTAGCGGAACTGTCACCAGTGTAAGCAACTCATAAAAACAATACATTGTCAACATATTTCCTGACATAGCAACGCCAAGAGTCACACCATAAGTCGCAGTGTAGAACATATAAAATATGTTTTCGTGAACGCGCCCATTGTGTTCATGTTCCATATAGGGAAAAGAATACAGCGTGGCCAGTGGCCAGAGTGTCGATACCAACCCCGCAAACACCATGCTCATGCCATCTATTTTTAAAGAAAAATCAAGCTTTGCCCCAGCAAAATTAATCACGCGAATCAATTCTGTCGGGCCATGTGATAGCAACACATACGTCAATAATGTATTGACGAGTACATACAAAAAAATATAACACTCTTTGTTTCGCTTGTTCTTAAACTTTATTATCTGTAATAACATACCGCCTGCAAAAGGAAGCAGTATCACTGTAAGCATCAAACCCAAAATCATGATCTTCTTCCCCTTTCTAAAATAATCCAGCGGCAATCCCATTTTGTATCCATTGCGTCCATGGTACAGGATATAATCCAAACGCAAAAGTGATTGTTGCAAGTAATGCAATTGGTATTAGCATTAACAGATGCGGTTCTTTGTAGTCATTGCGCATCACCTCATAGTCAGGTTCTTTTAGAAAAGCATTGACACTGATTGGAAGTAAATATCCCGCTGTCAAAAGCGCTGAGACTAACAGTGCAGCCGGACCAATCCAAGAGAGTCCTGTCAAATCACTCTCAAGACATCCAGTCGCCAGATACCATTTGCTCACAATCCCACTTGTCGGCGGAATGCCAACCAATCCTAGTGACACAATTGTATAACTCCCAAAAAGAATTGGCATCTTTTTGCCAAGTCCTATATATTCATTAACTTTTGTTCGTCCTGTTACAAAAATTAATGCACCTGCAAAAAGAAACAGCGCACTTTTTATTGCTGCATGAAATATCACATGTAACAAACTCCCTGTAAATGCAGTTAAATTTAACATAGACAATCCCAATAGTATATACGAAAGATTAGAAACTGTCGAGTAAGCAAGGCGTTTTTTGAGCACGCGCTCTTTAAATGCAAGTACTGACCCCATTATAAGTGTCACTACCGCAAGGATACCCCAAACCATTTGCACCCAAGTGCCACGCAGAAACTCTGCACCAACGCAATAATATACGGTCCGAATTAATGCGAGGACACCACCCTTTACAATAATACCCGACAGAAATGCGGAGGCAGGTGCAGGTGCAACAGGGTGTGCTGTTGGAAGCCATGCATGAAACGGAAAACACCCCGCTTTCACGCCAAATCCCACAATCATTAAAAATACTGCGACAAGACACATTTCAGTATTTCCTGACAGTGCAACAGCCTCTGTATCCAGCCAACCACCTGGTACAAACTCCATCATGCGCGCTGTCTCGCTGTACTGTGCAATCCCCAAAGCGCCAGAGACAGAAGCCTCAAACGTCAAGGCATATTGATACAAAAAATAAATGCCAAACAGCGCCATATATGCACCACAAAAAGAGTAAAACAAATACTTTAAGCTAGCCATAACAGCCTCTTTTGTGCCAGAGTGAATCACTAATGGCATAGAGGCAAGCGTCATAAACTCATAGAAAAGATAGAGCGTCACAAGATTTCCTGCAAAACACAGCCCCATCAGCACACCAAATGTTATTAGATAAAAGCCATAGTATCTCTTTTCATTCTGCTCATGGGCCATATAGACAAAGGAAAAACATCCTGCTAACAAAAATATAGCAATTACAATCCCTGCAAAAAATTTCCCAAGACTATCTATCGCAAAGTATACTGGAATCTTGTCAACGATATAAAATAAGACCTGCCTGTCCCCCGCTGCACCACTCACTACATAACCTGCCACAAATGCACACACCAAAAATGACAACCCTGTCACTTTTAAAAGATACTGCCTATTCTTCAATACATTCGCTGGCAAAAAAAGCAGAATAACTCCCACTAGTATAGGCAGGACAACCGAAACCAAAATCATGTAATTCATCGCACTCCTTCCCTATCATCCAAACATGGCTAAACCATCGGTAATCCAGTCTACAATTGGCTGAGAACAACACCCAAGCACAACATTTAACAAAATCATCAATATTAATGCTGTATTATATAACGGATGCTCCTTAATGCCAATCATTGCTGCCTCTCCCGCCTGCGTTTTTTTCATATTTTTGCTGACAGGTGTATAAATGCGTATAACAGTCTTCATAAAATAAATGGCATTGAGTACAGTGCTAACCGCCAGACAAATCAGCGTTGGAAGCATTTTCTGCAAACTGTTCTGTACGGCTGCTTCCGCAAACTGCATTTTTGAAATAAATCCAGAAAATAGCGGGATTCCTACCATAGAACATGCACCGATTGAAAACGCAACTCCCGCCATAGGATTCCGAAATCCACTTCCTGTTAAATCCGCAAATTTCCTACTTTCCCCAGAAGCATCGGTAAGTCCTGCCCCCGCAACAAACAAAAGTGATTTTGTCGAGGCGTGCGATAAAATATGAAAAATACTTGCCACAATGCCCATTGTTGTCCCAAGTCCAAATCCCATATAAATATATCCAATCTGAGCGACCGATGAAAAAGCGATCATACGCCGAATATCATTTTCCAAAATTGCGTTGATTGACCCCATAATCATACCGAGAAGACCAAACACAAACAAGATATTAACAATCCTTGTATTCACAATAATCTCAAAACCAACCACACGGAAAAAAATCTTGATTAACAGAAAAATATACCCTTTTGATACAAGGCTTGACAAAATCGCCGCACTGGATACTGTGGAGTAACCATATGCATCTGGAAGCCACGTGTGAAACGGATAAAGTGCACTTTTGATAGCAAGACCAACCACCACCATACCAATAGAAGCAATCAGTGGAATATTATAAATTCCTTGTGCATAGACATACGCAATGCTACTTTTGATATTACTCATCAACAAATGTCCTGTAATATCATACAGAACGCAAAGCCCCATTAAGAGTAATCCTGAACCAAGGGAAGCCATAATCATATAGCGTGTTGCTGCCTCAATCGTTCGTCCACTCTGTGTAATCATAATCAAGCCACATGCGCTGATTGTATTAATTTCTACAAAGACATACGCCGTAAAAAGGTCGTTTGTGTAAATCAATGCAAGCAGCGAGCTTAGAAGCAAATTAATCATAATATAGTAAAGATTAATTTTGGTATCCTCAATCTCGGCATCAAGATGTTCTTGACCTCCTATCAGGGAGAGAAACATTATCAGACAGAAAAAGAGTGCCATTCCGGCTTCAAGAACTCCTGCCCGAATCTCATTTCCCCAAGGCGCCGGAAAGTGTCCCATCATAAAGGTATAGGGTTCTTGTACTTCCAGCATATATACAAACAAGACAGCCGACATCACAGTAATCACAACCAAAATAAATGTGTTCCACAAACGGGCCACCTGCTTGCTCATTATCGATGTCAAAACCCCAGAACCAAGCGACAGCAGAATGCTAAAAAATGGAAAATTCTGTATAAAGTCCATCACTGGTCCTCCTTCTTAAGCATGGTTGAAATCTCATCCATATCTAGTGTGTGATATCTTCTATAAAGCCGAATTGTAAGTGAGAGCATCAGCGCTGTCACTGACACAGACACAACAATCCCCGTCAGTACAAGTCCACTTGGAACTGGATTAATATACATCTCCACACTAGTGTTCCCATTCACAACGATTGGTGCCACTCTCCCGGCAATATAACCTTTTTCTGCAAGAAAAAGATAGGTTGCTGTGTCCATTATATTCAAACCAATAATTTTTTTAATCAGGTTTTTTTGTAGAAGAAGATTGGAAAATCCAATGCCAAACAAAATCATAGCAACTGCTTCCCCGTAATTTGCAAGCAAATTTCCTCCCATATTAAAACCCTCCTTTGCGAAACATGGCGTAGAATGCATACATTGTACAGGCAACCACCATGCCAACGCAGATATTGAGTGGTAGAATCAAACCAGAACTTAAGATTGCTCCTGGCGTTCCCAGCGGAATCCCTGTCTCAAGATGATGTGCTCCACAATAAAAGGAATATGTTTTTGCAAGACAGTAAAATAATAACGCCACAAAGCAAATCCACTTATACGTCTTCTGCGTAAAAAAGCGTTCAATCTTTTTAAAGCCAAAAGCATTGACATATAAAATCAGTCCAGAACCAATAATTGCACCACCAGAAAAACCGCCTCCTGGTGACAAATGTCCGTTTAAAATCACATAGATGCCAAAAATAATAATCATTGGAACAAGAAAAAAAGCAACTTTCTGTAAAATAATATCATTTTTCGGTTCATAAAGGCGGTCGTTTGCCTCCTCCTCCTCCTTCTTTGACCGATTGTCCACCCGCAGTAGAATCAACACTGTGCATGTGGCAATAAACAGTACATTAGACTCACCAAGCGTATCAAAAGCACGATAGTCCAAAATCATACCTGTGACAATATTCACTGCTCCTGTATCCTTCATGGCATCTTCAATATACTTGGTGGCAACCTCATTGTTATCTGGATTTGCCGCATTTCCCACCGGCGGCAAATAGGATACCATATACAGCAGGATTCCAATTAACATAAACACAAACAGTACTGAAACAACCCGATAAAATTTAGAAAAAATCTGAAGTTTTCGATTGTGTTCAACATCATAAATTTTTCTTCTTAAGATTGCCTCGTCGTGGACGCGGTGTTTCATGGCATTAATATCCTCCGCAAAAGGTGTTTGCGGCTTTAATTCCACAGTGCCAACATAAGGGTCTTTTTCCCCGCGATACCAGCGTCTAATTTTAAATGCTGTTGTCTTGCGGTATTCTTCCTCAGATAATAGACGGCTCATTTTGTTCCCCCCTTCTTATCTATAACATCCTCTTTGTCCTCGTCAATTGCCACAATCGCATGAATTTTTTTGAGTGTGACAAAAAACAAAATACTTGTAATCCCCGCTCCAACCGCTGCTTCTGTAATCGCAAGGTCTGGCGATTCCAATAAAATCCATATAATGGACATAATCAAACTATAAGACATAAAGATTATAATCGAGTTGAGCAAATTTTTAGAAAAGCTTACTGAAATTGCACACACAATCAGAAATACAAACAATACAATCTGAAATACCTGCATACTTTTATTCCCTCCCATTCTGCTTTTCTTCTGAAAGCGCCTCCACATCACATTCTTTGACAAGTTCCTCATTTGTCACCACCTCAAAACGCGCAAGCACATGAGACGATACAGGAGAGGCAAACCACAAAAAGACTACTACCAAAATCATTTTGAGTGCTATGAAATTCAAACCACACAACACAATAAGACCTCCCATACTCAGCGCAATGCCAAGCGTATCCCCCAATGCCGCCGCATGCATTCTGTTTAAGACATAGCCAAACCGAAACACCCCAAATAATTCAATTCCAAATACTACAATACCACACAATAACAAAGTGATTCCTACAAAAAATTTAATCCAGAGTAGTGCTGTCATGTTTTTCTGCCTCCTTCTTTTTTCGCTCAGCGTACACACCCATATACACTTTTGTCAAAAGAGTTACCGCCAAAAATGAAATCATAGCATAAATAATGCAGATATCAACAAGATATCCCTCATTCATTTTCACTGCAAGAATGGCAATAATCACCATCGTAAGCGTTCCCATCATATTAATTGCCACAATGCGATCCGCAATACGCGGTCCTTTGATTGCCCGTATTAGACACAGAAACACCATCAACGCCAATATGACTGGAAAAACAGTCATAACAATCTCAAACACTGTTTCCAACCTAACATTTCCACTGTTCATAGGTTCCTATCCTTTCTAATCGAATATATCCGAATCATGCCTCAATTTTTTCTAAAAGCCGCACAAAGATAGAAGACTCTATCCCTTCTGCCAAGGTCTTATCCAGACAGTGCACAATAAACTTGTCCCCATCCACGGCAACTGTGATTGTTCCAGGCGTTAATGTAATAGAATTTGCAAGCAAAAATTTTGCCGTGTCTGTCTTAAAAGGTATCTCAAACACAATAACTACTGGTTCTACCACCCTACCTGCGGAACAAATTAATTTTATTGTCGCAAAGTTTGCTTTCACAATCTCCTTTAAGAGATAATACAAATATTGTATCAGATAACCACCTTTTTTCAGATAGGCAAGCTCCCGCCGAAAACTATAATTCATAAACTGACAGATAAACCAGTACACCGCCGCTGAAATTACCAATCCAAACAACACAATCTCCAAGGTAATCTGTCCGTTAAATATAATCCACAGCAGAAAAAACAAGACAAACATTTCTTCGCCTCCTTTTATCGATAAATAATATACTTATAAATAGGATTCCCCATTGCTGAAAATTTTTCCTCATACTCTGTCATAATATTTCCAGCTAACATCTTTTCGTCATGATGCAAATCCTTTGTCATTGCCTCAATCTTCCAGCCCGCGGCATCAATCTCCGCAAGTGCAAATTCAAATAAGTCTGCATTGTCTGTCTTAAATGCAATTCGCCCATCTGGCGCCAAAATCTCATGGTAGCGCGCAAGGAACTGTCGAGACGGAAGACGTCTTTTGGCATGTCTATCTTTCGGCCAAGGGTCAGAAAAATTTAAATAAATCTGTGCAATCTCACCACACCCAAACACTGCGCAGATTTCTTCTGCATCCATACGAATAAATCGCAAATTGTCGAGCTCTTGTACTTCCATCTTCTGAATTGCACGCAATAACACAGTAGAATATTTCTCTATGCCAATAAAATTAATCTCTGGATTTAGGGCTGCAAGCTCCATTAGAAAGCGTCCTTTTCCCATTCCAATCTCAATGTGTATTGGATTTTGATTTCCAAATAGCGCACCCCATTTTCCCCTATGTGCAATAGGCTCCTGCACCACAAAACAACTTTCTGCGATTACTTCCCGCGAACCAGTTACATTTCTTAATCTCACTTGTATAATTTCCTTCCATTTTTTATCAGTATATTCGATATCATTGTACACCTATTATTTATATTTGTCACATATAAATTTCACCAAATTTTTATAAAATTCAAATTTTTTGCACAATTGTATACAATTTTATAACAGTTCCGCCATACAAAATTAATTGTGCAAATTGTATGTGGGAATTTGCTCACTAAGGGCAATTTGTACAACTAATTCTATAGGGCGGACACTCGTGTGCAATCGAGTAGAAAAGTTTCTCTTTCCCGACTCGCCGCGCGACCCGTGCGCCGCCTTAGCGGCTTATTTCCTCTGCACGGGTCTGTGCATAAAAACAAAAAGAGCTGTCTAAGACAGCCCTAAAACACGGTCAACCACACTACTGCCACCGATATCATAATCTGTATAATTGCAAATTTAAATACAGTCTGTGCGTTGGACCACCCCATATTTTTACGCACATGATCGTGAAGCGGTGTGCGTATCTTGGTGAGTATTTTTATCTTTAAAAAACGCAAAAGCGATACCTTCACAAGTCCTATTCCGCCGTCCACCATCAATACAAAAGCCACAAGAAAGTATAAAAATGGCCTTCCTGTCTTCATAATAGATACTGCAATAAAAAGTCCCATCGCCCGTGAACCAGCATCTCCCATCAAAAGACGGCTTGGGGTTGCATTAAACCACAAATAACCCAAAATACAGGCAATAAAAAGCAAAATAGTATAAGAAAATTCTGGTGCCACTCCCGTTCTATTCATAATCATATAAATCGTAAACAGCGTGATACTGGTCAGTGTGCCAGAGAGACCATCCACCCCATCCGCACAGTTTGTCACATTGATAGAACCCCATACCAAAATTACTGCGAGCACTCCATATACGATGGGAGGAAATGCAATAACCTGCCCTGTCAGTGCAATTGTGACATCACTTCCATTAAAATTTACCACCGTAATCGCAGTCATAACTGCAATCAAAAGATCCAAAAGTCCTTTGCGCAATTCTCCCCAAGACACTTTTGCACAATCGTCAAGATATCCTGTCATCATTGCAGAGACTGTCAAAATCAAATAGATTATCATCTCCCTGTCCGCATTTCCAAATATAAGCGCAACCAGCACAAACACAAGGATAAACACAAACCCTGCACCACGCGGCTTACCCGCAGAAAGCCCTCCGTCATGGGCAAATTCCCGCCCATGATCCCTTGGAAGTTTGTTCATTCCAACTGCCAGCAGAAAGCTGGTCAACAGATATGCAAAAGCTACGCCCACAAAACCTAGAATTGCATAATCTGATACATCCAGAAAACTATTTATCATTTTTTCAATCTCCTTTTTCTGCACTGCCGTTCTATCATCCTATACTGTTTATGTCGATTTAAATAGTACAGTTTAGCCATGCCATTCATAAGCCGCCACAATGTACATTTTTATCAATAATATGATGTTGGGGGCAAAAGGTATTTTGCCCCCTATGATACCACGGATTGCTCCGCATTTCATGCTCCCGCGTACAATTTGCACAATCAATTTTATATGGCGGAACTGTTCCCTTCAAATTGACTGTTGTACAGCTTCGCATAAAATCCGTCTTTCTTATTTAAAAGCGTTTCATGATTTCCCTGTTCAATGATGTTTCCATCTTTCATAACAAGAATAATATCTGCCTCTCGAATCGTAGAAAGTCTGTGCGCTACAATAAAACTTGTTCTTCCCTTCATCATTGTGTTAAACGCCTGCGAAATCTTTATTTCAGTGCGTGTGTCAATGGAGGAAGTCGCCTCGTCAAGAATCAACATTGGCGGGAGACAAAGCATTACGCGTGTAATACAAAGAAGCTGTTTCTGTCCTTGTGATAGACTACCCCCGTCTTCTGTAATCACTGTGTCATATCCCATTGGCAATCGTTTGATAAAACTATGCGCATGTGCCGCTTTCGCCGCTACAATCACTTCGTCGTCAGTGGCATTTGGTTTTCCCATCACAATATTTTCTCGTATTGTACCTGCGTGAAGCCAAGTTTCCTGCAAAACCATTCCAAAACTTTCCCGCAGACTTTTTCTTGTCATATCTCTAATATCAATACCATCAATCCGAATACTTCCACTATTAACATCATAGAACCGCATTAACAGATTTATGACAGTTGTTTTTCCGCATCCAGTGGGTCCTACAATCGCCACACGTTGACCAGGCTTTACTTCAAGATTAAAATTCTGTATTAACTTTTGATCGGGATTGTATGAAAAATGAACGTTCTGCATCACAATATTCCCTCTTGGCGCCTGCAGAACCGCCGCATTGTCTGGCTCTGGTATCTGAGGCTCCTCCTCAATAAACTCAAATACCCTACCTGCACACGCCAGTGCAGTCTGCAACTCTGTCACAACACCAGATATCTCATTAAATGGCTTTGTGTACTGGTTGGCATAGCTTAAGAAACTTGTGAGCTGTCCCACGCTGATATATCTGTTTATCGCCAGAAATGCACCGAGGATTCCTACACCTGCATAGACAAGGCTGTTGACAAAACGTGTACATGGATTGGTCAATGAAGAAAAAAAGATTGCCTTGACACTGGCCTTTTGCAGACGGTCATTGATTTCAGTAAACTGTTCCATCACCTGCGGCTCATGTCCAAACGCTTTTACCACCTTCTCATTGCCAATCATCTCGTCTATCAATGCTGTCTGCTCTCCGCGCGTCTCCGACTGAAGCTTAGACATACTAAATGTTCGTTTCGCGATAAATCCCGCAATAAAAAAGGAAAGCGGCGTCAAAATTACCACAACAATTGTTGTTGACACATTGATGGAAAACATAAAAATCAAGGTTCCAATAATTGTCACTACACCTGTAAAAAGCTGTGTAAAACCCATTAACAAACCATCAGAAAACTGATCCACATCTGCAATCACACGGCTTACAATGTCTCCGTGAGAATGTCCATCAATGTATTTAAGTGGTAATATTTGCAATTTTTTAAATGCCTCGTCACGCACGTCACGCACAACTTGATAGGCAATTTTATTGTTACAAGTATTCATAACCCACTGTACCACTGCTGTCAATACAATAATAACTGCCATCTTCTTTAGTATATCCCAAATCCCATCAAAATCTACAGCATTAGGACCAAGAATGCAATCAACTGCCTCACCTGTTAAAATTGGTATATATAAGGTAAGTATTACCGAAATCGCCGCAAGTGCAACGGAAAAAAACAAGAAAATTTTGTATTTTCCAATATGATTTAATACTTTTTTAAGAATATCCTTATTCGATGCAAAATTTTTCATCTTTATCCCCTCCGCATCCATTATTCGTAACAGTTCAGCCTTCGGCTTCCTGTTACAAGCATCAAGCCATGCAAAACCACTTCGTGGTGGCTTGATGCATCTCAACTACTACGTTATTTCACGGACTTTGCAGTAAATACAAAGTCCCGAGGCTAAATTATAACTATTATTCCGCAGCTTTTGCTTTTTTATCTGGAAATTGAGAATAATAGATTTCCTGATAAATTACATTGTCCGCAAGCAACTGTTCGTGTGTACCAATTCCTGCCACTGCACCATCATCCAACACAACAATTTTATCAGCATATTGTATCGATGCTGCGCGCTGCGACACAATAATAACAGTCATCTGATTCCCCATCTCTTTCACTGCCGCGCGAAGCTTTGCATCCGTGGCAAAATCAAGCGCCGAAGCACTGTCGTCAAGAATCAATATCTCTGGTTTTCTCACAATGGCGCGCGCAATTGTAAGACGCTGTTTCTGACCACCAGAAAGATTTTTGCCGCCTTGCGCAATCATAAAATCAAGTCTGCCATCCTTGGTATCAACAAACTCTTTCGCCTGCGAAATACGCAGTGCATCCTCAATATCCTGCTCGGATGCATTTTCATTTCCCCACAAAAGATTCTCTCGAATGGTTCCTTTAAACAAAACTGCCTTCTGCGGAACAACACCGATTTTTTCTCGCAGCGTGGAAATCTCATAGTCTTTGACTGGAATCCCATCTACAATCACGCGCCCTTTCGTAGCATCATAAAAGCGCGGAATTAAATTCACTACTGAAGTCTTACCAGAACCAGTACCGCCAATAATGCCGACGGTCTCGCCTTTTTTTACAACAAAGTCAATATCCGTCAGGGATTCATCACCGCCACCACTATAAGTGAGGCTTGCATGTTCAAAAACAATTGCTGCATTCTCACCACTTATGACATCTTGCAATGTGCCATTTTCCATGCTAGATGTAATCCCAAAGATATTTTCAACGCGCTTTGCACAGGCAAGTGCTTTGGTGAGCTGTATAATAAGATTTGCCATCTTGACAAGTTCTACCAAAATCTGCGACATATAGTTTACTAGTGCAACCACCTCTCCTTGTGTGATAATACCATTGTCCACGCGTATAGCTCCAGTCCACAGAAGAATCACAAGTGCAAGATTAATAATAATATAAGTCACAGGGTTCATTGCGGCAGAAATCTTGCCGACAAAAACTTGTGTGTTGAGTAGAAGTTCATTTTCCTGCTCAAAATCTGCTGTCTCTGACTCCTCATTACAAAATGCACGAATAACACGGGCACCTGCTAGATTTTCACGTGTTCTACCAAGAATTTTATCAAGCGCTGCTTGTACCTTTTTATATAGTGGCATACTGACAAGCATAATCCCAAACACAACAACTGCAAGCAGCGGAATTGTCACCACAAAAATAAGTGCTGCCTGCACATCCACAGTGAATGCCATCACCATTGCACCAAACACAATAAATGGCGAGCGCAATAGCAGACGCAACGTTAAATTCACACCATTCTGAATCTGATTTACATCGCTTGTCATACGCGTGATTAATGTGCTGGTTCCAATAGTGTCAAGTTCTGTGTAAGACAATCCTTGTATATGTGCAAACAAAGCACTCCGAAGCTTTGTGGCAAATCCAACTGCTGCCTTTGCGCTAAAATACTGCGCTGTGACGGAACTGGCAAGACCAACTGCTGCCAGTAGCACCAACACCGCCCCCATCTGAAAAATATAGGGCGTATCACTGTTGGCAATACCATTGTCAATAATTGCCGCCATAACAAGTGGCACCATCAATTCAAAAGAAGCCTCCAACATCTTAAATAAAGGTGCTAGAATGCTTTCCTTTTTGTAGTCTTTTATGTACTTTAACAAGCTTTTCATAAAAGTTTCCCCCTTTTTATTATTAAATATTTCAAAATCTTCTATTTAATAGTCAATTGAAATACCATTATGACAAAAATGCGTTCTATTTTATCTCTTGATTCGGTCTTTGCTGGAGACTTATTTCAGGTGGATTAATGATTATGCCAATCTGTCGAAGTCAAATTTTCGTCAAATTCATCATATGCAGCACAGAGTAGCTGTTCTCCCCAACCATCAGAAAACTGAAAACTCATAAATCTTCCAGTCAGATAAAGGCAATCCTGTTCCATAGATGCATATAAACCATCAAAATTAAACATTGGATACTGTTGTCGCAGCCTGCCTTCTATATCTGGCTTCTCAAGGGTTCCATTGTTGGGCTGCTTATAAAATGCTTTAAATCCCCAACTGCTAATACTTTCCTGCGTATCATAGATTTGCGTTTCCAAATTATCCATGTCATATCCGTCCAGCGAACCCGGAAGTATTGCTTCTTCAATCTCCCAAAACGGATATCCACATGCTTCTAAATCATCAAACATATGATAGAGAATACAGTCATTAATTTGTTTTACATTCTCCTTGATTTCCGTTTCCTTCTGATTATAATAGTCCGCAAGTCCTTTTGCAATCGCAGCGCCATCCTCCCCCTTGTCCTTTAAATAGGAACGCAATGGCTCAAACTCAAAGGACTTTTCCTCCTGCAGCGCATCCAAAACATCATCTAATTCGATATCAATGGTGATGTTTCCCTCGTCAAAGTCTTTATTTTCATAGACGCCTGCAATCCCAATCGAAAAGGTTCCTTTTGCATGAAACTTCCCATCTTCGTATTTTATCTCTATCATTGCTTTTCATTGCCTCCTGTGTAAAATTAAATAATTAGCCTGTAAATAATAACTACTCTTTATAAATTTATTATTACAACTTGCGTCTGCCATCTTGCCATGTTACTATTTATCATAGCACAAACAGGAAAGGCGGACAACCTATGAATCTTGATTTCAATTCGACACAATCCACACGTTATCTACAAGTGTATGACTATTATAAAAACCTGATTGTCACTGGACGATTAATGCCAGGAACAAAAATGCCCTCTATTCGGCGCGGCGCAATGCAGCTAGGTCTGAGTCGCACAACAATTGAGACCGCCTATCTATGCCTAGCAGCGGACGGTTATATTATTTCTCGACCACAAAGCGGATATTATGTCACTGATAGAACTGTAAATCCATTCTTTAAACAAAATACCCATACCAAAAAAATGACTACAGCACACGAAAATAAAATCTTATACAATTTTACCTCTAACAATGTGGACGCAGAAAGTTTTGACTTCAGCCTGTGGCGACGTTATATTAAGAGCACATTACGGCAAGATGGACGTATGTTGACTTACGGTGAGCCGCAAGGCGAATATGAACTGCGTGAAGTTGTCTGCCACTATGTAATAAATAAGCGAAACGCTGTCTGTCGTCCTGAGAATATTGTGATTGGTGCTGGTTGCCAAGCACTGCTTAATATCCTCTGTCCGCTCATCAAAAAGCGTCACACAGTCTGTTTCCATGACGCACGCTTTGCGCAAGGTATGGTTATTTTTGAAGATTATGGATTTAATATTGAAAAAGACAAAGAAAATGCAAATGTACTCTACATGACACCATCTCATATGACTTCTCTTGGCGATGTGATGAGTGTTGAAAAGCGGCTTACACTTTTAAAAGAATGCGCAGTTCATGACCGATTAATTCTCGAAGATGACTATGATAATGAATTTCGGTATTTTAGCAAACCAATTCCATGTTTGCAGGGACTTGCAGGTGGTGAAAATGTTGTCTATTTAAGCACCTTTTCTAAACTTTTGTTGCCTTCCATTCGCCTAAGTTTCATGATTTTGCCCGACTCACTACTACCCTTATACGAAGAAAAAAAAGCACTCTACAATCAGACTGCCTCCAAATCAGAACAACTTGCTCTTTGCCAGTTTCTACGCGACGGACATTTGGAAAGCCAAATTCGGAAACTAAAACGCTTGTATTCCAACAAAGCAAAAACTTTGTCTGCACTTTTAGAAAAAACTTTCGGTTCTCACGCGGAAGTCTACATGGGTGAATCTGTCTTTCTCGTACACCTAAAAATAAAGTGCGCGTTGACCAGTGATGAACTATGTGAGAAAGCAGCTAAAAATGGGGTTTTAGTTTTCCCTTTCCACAAAGACAAAAAAGAAAATGATGGTTTTGCACATATTGCACTCTCATGCTGTGAAGTTCCTGTGGAGAAATTTCCTGATGCTGTAAAACGGTTATATGAAATTAATTATAGTGACCATTGTAGCTAATTTTACGATAGTAAAATCCTACCAAAATCAGCATATATCTTTTGTATTCTCAAAAGCTTCCAGTTCTCTACACAGTGCTATAAAGTCATCATATACAGTGATTGTCTGTAAGTAGCGAAAATCCAAAATCCACCCTGAACTGCGATGTCTTAAAAAATCCGCATCCCACAACGGAACATCGACAAATCCTTTTTTGTAATCGTATTTCAGCGGATCATACTGTGCAATATTTGTGCGAAAATATTTTACCTTTGCCATACATAATTTGTTGATACGAAACAATAGACCAATTATATCTGTGCGCGCAAAAAAGGCATCTTTAAAAATAAGATGCTTATGTGCATTTTCCTTCTCTGAATACCAAGCGCAGTTTTCATGTTTCAATCCGTATTTCTCTACAAGCAGTTGTTTTTCATCTTTTTTCTCAATCATTTTTTATCTTCTTTCTATATCTTCTCCAATACTTTTATCCTACCACTGCTCTTTTTTGTTATAATACGCTACCAAGAAAAACATTGTCAAGTAATACTTGAATAGGATTTATATAAATTAGGTTTCTTTTCACACCCGCACCATACAATTACTAATCTCACCCGTTGGTGCAAAAGGCAGTTATATTAATGCATTTCAATACATCTCATGTTTCTATTAATCCCGCTGTCTGCTCTCCGGCTTCGTAGGTGTTGCTAATTTCAATACATCTCATGTTTCTATTAATCATCAACTCTGGCAGCTCTATTAAAACATCAATATCCATTTCAATACATCTCATGTTTCTATTAATCCATCAATATCCTTAAGCATTCTGTCGTGATATTCCAATTTCAATACATCTCATGTTTCTATTAATCTTGCATAGGTAGGCTTTTGCCTGCCCCCCTCACTAATTTCAATACATCTCATGTTTCTATTAATCGTCGCCTGAATCAGAGATATCAGAATCGTGAAGCGGATTTCAATACATCTCATGTTTCTATTAATCGGAAAGCAGCATGCAGGGAAGAAAAATAGCTTTAGATTTCAATACATCTCATGTTTCTATTAATCCGCGTTGCGTAAACGCTATAGGTTCCCACAGAATAGATTTCAATACATCTCATGTTTCTATTAATCACGAAACAGATCTTACAGCCCTAAAGAAAAAACTATTTCAATACATCTCATGTTTCTATTAATCATTGTCGAAACCGCGAAAGGACTACAGGCTAATATATTTCAATACATCTCATGTTTCTATTAATCCTCTCAAGTCTTACGCTCGATATCTCTGTCATCTGGAATTTCAATACATCTCATGTTTCTATTAATCACTTCGTACGAAGCCGCACTAGTGTTCTATATGGGATTTCAATACATCTCATGTTTCTATTAATCAGACGTGTACGACACGCTTACGCGTTTTGGCGCTTTATTTCAATACATCTCATGTTTCTATTAATCTAGTAATGGAGATATTGCAAGCGTGCAATTAGAAGCATTTCAATACATCTCATGTTTCTATTAATCTTCACAATTGTCGAAACTGCTAAAGGACTACAGGATTTCAATACATCTCATGTTTCTATTAATCAAAGTATTGTCGGTTTCGAAATTATCGAACCGGAATTTCAATACATCTCATGTTTCTATTAATCTGCAATTAACCATTCCAGATAATATTCCAGAAAGCGATTTCAATACATCTCATGTTTCTATTAATCTTATTTAGCAGATATTAGAGTAGAAACTGCAAAATCATTTCAATACATCTCATGTTTCTATTAATCCAGATAGAGTTTAATTCTCTCGAATCTAAGCAAAATTTCAATACATCTCATGTTTCTATTAATCCGTATGCGGCACTTCCGCAAGTTCCGGAGGGGTAATTTCAATACATCTCATGTTTCTATTAATCGATACGAGTGGAAAACATAAAAGGCGGAAAAGATTATTTCAATACATCTCATGTTTCTATTAATCCAGGTACTATGTACGTTGGGAATGTGGAGTATGGAAATTTCAATACATCTCATGTTTCTATTAATCTTGTGAGCGCAGATGTAAAAGGAAATCCATGCTTATTTCAATACATCTCATGTTTCTATTAATCTAGATGTAGTGGTGTGTTATGTAAAATAAAGGCGATTTCAATACATCTCATGTTTCTATTAATCTCTGCCACCGTAGGAACCAACACTTCTATCAGCCAATTTCAATACATCTCATGTTTCTATTAATCTTTAAAAAGTTTAATTACAACCGGAAAGAAGACAAGATTTCAATACATCTCATGTTTCTATTAATCCAAGACAACTTCGCCGTTCCGCTTGTATTATTATAGCACTAATCCTTGGAAAAGTCACCTTTTTTCGACTTTTTACCAGGTAAATGATTTAGATTTTTTTCGTTGAGGCAAATGTGAGAAATTCCTTATAATTTCAAGCTTTTCTCTCACTTTCTTTCCATTCCCACTTGGTAAAAACTCACAGAATTAAGTCCTCTCCTGTTGCCTTATCACGCTTTCCTAAAATATCCTCACCAAATACATTGTCATTCATCAGTTTAATAATACATATAAAGTCTTCCTCTGCATCAATTACCTTTTGCAACTCATTTTCCAATTCAATTAATT
>CAJUAE010000008.1 GCA_910583965.1 uncultured Lachnospiraceae bacterium | reverse complement strand
TCAGCGAACCGATAAATCGGTTTGATGACAAATTTCACTTGGGTGCCCGTGTGCAATCGAGTAGGGAAGGTTACCTCCCCTACTCACCGCGCGAACCGTGCGCCGCCTTAGCGGCTTATTTCCTCTGCACGGGTCTGCGCATAAAAAAAGAACTCCATAGAGTCCTTTTTTATTCGTTCTATAATTGATTGAGATAGTCTTCCCATTGTTTGTTCACCTGTTCTGGTGCCAGTGTCTTTGTAATTCTGCGTGCATTCTCCCGCAATTTCTGTTCAAACTCCCTGTCTTCAAAGATTCTGCGGAACGCATCCGCAAGTGCAAAGGCATCTCCAACAGGCACAAGCAACCCATTGACCCCCTGCTCAATCAACGCTGCTGGTCCGCCGCATGGACAATCTGTAGCAATCACAGGAATCCCAAGCGCCATCGCCTCCATAATAGAATTTGGCATCCCCTCTGTATTCGAAGTCAATGTAAAAATCCTTGCCTTGCCAATCCTGTCCGCAATATCATTTACATTCCCTGGCATAGAAATTCTATCTGTCAACCCTTTCTCAGCAATTAACATTTCCAGTTTTGTGCGAAGTTCTCCTTCTCCATAAATTATCAATTTTACGGTCGGATACTCATCCGCAATCTTACCAAACGCATGAATCAGCATTGTGTGATTTTTATTTTCATCAAGTCTGCCCGCTGCCACTATCAGGTCCTCTCTGTCCGCACAGACTTTTCTCTGCGTAAATTGCGGATTGAGTGGATTAGGTAAAATAACACTTTTTCGTCTCACTACTTTTGGAAAAAATTGGCCAGCCTGTTCTGTCTGAAGAATCACCCCATCTGCAAATCGAAAAACAGTTTTTGCAATAAATTGCATTAACTTTCCTTCATACTCCATAGTCGGTTCCCCTCGCACAGAGACAGCCACTTTTATTGGCAAAAATGCTGCCGCCACCACTGCCATTAAATTATTTTTTCCAAGAAACGATAAAATCACATCTGGTTTATATGTTTTCCACAAATTTCTCAGTGTGCGAAATCGAACACAAAAATTTCGGATTCGTCCGTGGCAAAGCATAGATTCATCTGGTTCTGAGTATACTCGATGTATTTTGGAAGAAATACAATACTCCTTTTCTCTTTTATATTGGGTCACAAGAATCACATCATAATTCTGTTCCAAAAAATATTCTGCAAGATTTACCATGACCCGCTCAGATCCACCTTTTTGTAGTGAACTGATAAATAAAATAATTTTCTTCATAGATAAAACCCCAGTTTAAACTTAGTGCATATAAATCTCCATTCTTACCAAAATCTGCGAATTTAATGTGAACTCTGTTCACAATGCGTAAGCACAAATTTGCCGTGTGAAAAATTTATTTTTCATACTAATTCCTAGTGAATATAAGTCCTATACCACTGCTGAAATACAAAAAATGCCCATGCCACCTTAGAGTAATTGGCGCCGGAGGCTGGTCCTTGGTCCCCAGTTCTTAAATACTCACTGATAAACGCATGTACATACCGCGCATCAAAAATGCCCTGTCTTTTCAAGTACGCCACACTGCACATATCTTGTAATGCTTCCCTTAAAGGTCCCCGCATCCATTTGTCAAGCGGCACACCAAATCCTACTTTCGGCCGGTCAAGCAAGTCTCTTGGAATATAATCATAAGCGATATCTTTCAGAATACGTTTTTTTACCCCATCTGCATATTTATAAGAATGTGGCAGACGGTAGGAATACTCCATCACATTCACGTCAAGAATAGGACACCGCGCCTCAATAGAATACTTCATAGAAGCCCTGTCCACTTTACATAGAATATCGCCCGGAAGATATGTTTCCTCATCCAACAGCATTCTGCGCGCCTGCCAATCATTTTCCTGATATTTTGATTCTATTGGAAACTTAAATGGCACACCACTTTCTGGAAGCATTCGCTCAATCACATTCATGTAAGTTCTTCCGCCAATCTGTGTCTTGGTCTCTGCATCGTGATTTCCGGCCACAACTTGAACGCGAAATGGAAGACGTTCCAAAAGCCCCAGCGTGCGAAACGGCGGAAACTGACAGACACTATAAGTCATACGTCCCAGTAAATCCAACTTTTGGGCCTGCGCCACATTGTCATAAATATTATATCCGCAGAAAAATTCATCTCCCCCATCACCAGAAAGCACAACTGTGACATCTTTTGCAGCAAGCCCTGCCACCAACATAGACGGAATCTGCGAACTGTCCGCAAACGGTTCATCATAATATTTTGGAATACTCTCCACCATATCAAACATAGATTTCTCATCGATATAAAGCTCTGTATGCTGTGTGCCGAGATGCTTGGCGACTGCCCTTGCATATTTTGCCTCATTGTAACGGTCTTCTTCAAAACCAATAGAATATGTTTTGACAGACTCCAAACTAACTTCCTGCGCAATCGCTGTGACCAGTGAAGAATCATAACCTCCGCTCAAAAAAGCACCCACTGGCACATCCGCAATCATGCGCTTTTTGACACTGTCTTTTAAAATTGCCTTTAGTTCTTCTTTTGCCTGTTTATAAGAACCGACCGGCTCCTGCTTTTTTGTGTGATATACCGACGCGATATCCCAATATTTATGTTTTGAAATCTGACCGGCTTCAAACTGGACAATCTGACCGGGTTCCACTTTATACACATGCTCAAACACTGCATTTGGCTCATTAATGCACTGTTGAAACAAATATCGTTTTATCACATCTTTGCGAATATTTTTGGGAAACCCCGGATATTCCATAATTGGTTTTAACTCCGATGCAAAGACCAGATTGCTGCCATCTTTCCAGTAATATAATGGTTTCTTACCGATTCTGTCACGCACAAGAAAAAGAGTTTCTATCTTCTTATCATAAAGAGCAATCGCAAACATTCCCTGAAACCGTTCAACACATGCGATTCCCCATTGTAGATAAGCAGCAAGAATCACTTCTGTATCACACTGAGATTGAAAAGGATACGCTTTTAGTTCTTCGCGAAGTTCTTGGAAATTGTAAATTTCCCCATTGTAGGCAATTACCAATCTATCATCACAAGAATGCATTGGTTGATGACCAAGCATGGACAAATCCAAAATGGAAAGACGCCTCTGAGCCAAACCGACCTCATAGCCACCTTTTGCGGCAAAAATCTCCTCACCGCTGTCATTCGGACCTCGGTGATACATGGTATTATTCATCTGTTTTAACTGATCGATTGTAATGCTTTTTTTGGAAATAAATCCACATATTCCACACATATTTACCTTGTCCTTTCTCTATAGTTTCTTGTAATTTGTTTTATATAGTCTTCCCATTCTCCAAAAATATGTTCTGGAGAGGCCATCTGTCCAATCTTTACTGCATTTCTTCCAAGCTGTTCCGCCAGCTTACGGTCTTCAATTAATCTATTTATCGCTGCCGCCAAAGCATTTTTATCCCCAACAGGCACAAGCAATCCATTCTCCTCGTGCTTAATCACCATACGCGGCCCTCCCGGCGGGCAATCTGTTGACACAATCGGAAGCCCTAATGCCATCGCTTCTAAAAGCACGTTCGGCATCCCTTCATAGTCAGATGCAAACGCCGCCAACGCTGCACAGCGCATATCTTTTTCTAGGGTACTGCTACTCCCCATCAATTGAACATATTCTTCGGCGTGAAGACGACAAATCAGTTCTTCTAACTGTTGTTTTGTCCCGTCAAAAGAATCTGGACCATAGATTCTAAGTATATAATCTGGATGAATTTGGTGCACCATTGCAAACGCGCGAACCAACAAACACTGATTTTTAAAATCTACCAACCGCCCTGAATGCACAACGACATTTTCCCGCTTTTTTGGCATCTCATTCCCAATAAACCTTTCATCAATAGGATTTAAAATAATTCTGGAATTTTTGCGCACATCTTTTGGAAAAAAATCTCGCTGTTGCGGTGTTTGAAATACACAACCTGCCGCCCGTCGAAAAAGAAGTGGTATCTGTATCTTGTCCGACCAAAAGTCATAATATCCAATTGGATTGATACGTACCGATATTAACACAGGCATTTTCATACCAATTGTCGCCGTGAGCGCCCTATAATTTGCCTTGCGCGCAAAAGCAATAACAATGTCTGGTTTTACTTTTTGTAAGAAATGGCGAAGATTTATAATACGATCCACAAACTTTAAAATGCGATTATGTTGCTCCTGCTTTTTATTAAGCCCTACATGGACACGTTTCACTTGTGGATGGATTTCATACTCATCCTCTCCTTGCCATTCTGTGGCAATATAAACTTCATATCCATGTGCTGCAAACTGACCAGAAAGCGTAGCAACCACATGTTCTGCGCCTCCTCTTTCCAGACAATTCAAATGAAAAACAATCCGTTTCATATTTTTAACCTTTTTGATTCTTCCAATATCTACAAATTTGCAAGAGCATAATCCACCATGCCTGATAAAACAGCCCTGTATTATATAACATATAGCGCATCTGGCAGTAGATAGTCAATGAGGTAAAACAAACATTTACCACAATCGCCAACAACACAATCAATGCAAATTCTCCTGCCATTGCAAGACAGTTTTCTGCGCTATTATATTTGCGCGGTAACATTATTACATAAAAAACTGTCATGCCATAAAACACATACAAAAACAATGCAGCCCAGTTTAACAGATGGTGGACTTTTAACACCGTTGTAATCAATCCGTGAATCACATTGCAGACAAAAAGTCTAAGCAATTCTGGTACAGACGGCATCAAAAGGTCTCGCATCATGCTCCCTGCAATCCGATTATAATCTGTCTCTCGGTCAGCTACAGCAATACCTTGTGCCTCTTGGTGTTCTCGAATCACTGCCATCACAATATCAAATTTAATTCGGTCATAGGCGCTGCTGTAATGGTCCTCAATTGCTTGCCACCCCTTGTCCGCATAGGCAATATTGTATTCTTTTTCCTCGGCGCGCCGCATAATTTCCAAAAAAAGTGCTCTGTTATCCACATCTTGAATATACTGTGCCATTTCTTTGTCCGCAAGATACAATTCTGTTCCAAGAATAAAACTAGAATCCCCTGTATGTGGTGCAAATTCTCCACGCACCATCCAATTGTAGCCACAATCAATAAATCTTGTACCTGCAAGCACAATCACACAAGTTAGCAATACCGAAATAGCAGCTTTTTTCCAACCTTCTTTCCTATAATAAGAAATCAAAACCACCAGAAAGAGTATCACCAGTGTAATAAGCATTTGTTTCCGAATACTAATCAATGCAACAGACCAAACAATTGCACCCGCTAGACTTTTTTTGTCTCTTTGAAACCAGACCCCAAGAATACATAAAAAATAAAAAACCCAAAGCGAATATGCAAGCCCCTCTGTCTCAATACTATTAAAATAGCTGCACCTTCGCTGCGCTACAAAGCGATTTAACAGCGTTATTCCATATTGTATCACAAGAACGCCTACACTGCCAAACCAACTGAGAGAAAATAATCGTCCAAGCGTTCCTGTAATAGCATATGCAGCCATTGCCGCAATCACACACTGGCCAATCACCGCCGCATGAAGACCAACTTCTGTTCCAAAAATCCCACGAAACAGCCATAAGTACAAGCAATATCCCGGTTCTCTGTCACTCTGCATCTGAATATAAGACGGCGCATCTTCTGTCATAATAATGCCATCAAACAGATACCAGAAAAGATAAAACAAAAGACTCATCAGAAACAGTATCATCCCTACTGTCCACTCTCGCCTTTTTTGCACTTCTTTCAAACTCTTTCCTCCCGAATGTCCATAAATTCCTTGTGTCTATCGACCTATTGTTTCATCTGCCAAGTCTGTCTCTATCAGCCCTCGAATTCTGCAAAGATATCTTTCCATGCCAAACGCTTCTGCACGTTCTAATGCAGCTTGACAATACTTTTGATACTGTTGTTCATCCTTCAACAGTGCCTCTAGCTCCGCTGCAAAACACCTCTCCTCGTCGGTAAATTGATGTGCATCCATATTTTTCTCTCCTAGAAAAATACCTGTAAGAATCCCATAATCCGCATGAAACGTCCGACTGTCATCCATACACTGTTCATACTGTTCATGCAAAATTTCTGCCGGACCAGTAAGACAATTTGCACTTACACATGGGATTCCAACGGTCATTGCTTCAATTAAGGCATTGGGAAACCCTTCACTTTCTGATGTCAATGCATACACATCCGCCTTTTTTAACAAGGCAAATGGATTGGACTGCACCCCTGTAAACAAAACTGCATCTTCCATACCAAGCTGTCTGGCAAGTGCTTTATAGGCACTGTACTCTCCTGCCCCTATAATCATCAGTCGTGTCTCTGGCAAATGCTTTCTTATCAGAAATACCACCTTTATTAAATGCCAAAATCCTTTGACATCATGTTCTCTGCCCATCGATACAATCAATTTCCCACGCTGTGCAAAGAAAGCGTCAAACGCCTCTGGTGTCTGCTGATTGGACAACTCTCGAATTTGTTCAATATCACAGGGATTATAGACTGTAGCTGACCGTTTGGGCTGAAATTGTTTGCTAATCTGCTGTTCCATAATGCGTGTACAACTAATTACCCTATCCGCAAGTCGACAGACGAATTTCATAGCCACTTTATTTTTTAAAGCTCCATATCCTCGAATCCCTGCCCAAGTAAAATCTTTTTGCTTAGACAGTACATTTACAAGATTTGCGGTCGGTCCAAAACTATAACTTAACTGAATATTAAATTGCTTTTTTAACTGTTTTACACGCTTTACTCTGCGCAGAACATTGACTGCTTTTTTTATTTTGCCATCAACCGCCCCAAGCTTTAAATCTATCATATCAACTCCAGACACATCATAAATCATGCCTGTCGTATTGAATACTACCAAAGAAACACAATACTCTTTTTTTAAAAGTTGTGCCGTGGTTGCGCACACACGTTCTAAGCCTCCTTGATCAAGCATAGGCACTATCAGCATAATGCGCTTTTTCTTATTTTCCAAATCAATTCACTCTTTTCATCTTTTTCATTGCTGTAACCGCAAGCTTCCCCAATGGTGTATTCCCTGCAAAAACATTGTAATACGTAATTTTTTGTCCGCCAAACTTTAATTTGAATTCATCAATACCATTAGGATTCTCAAAATCTGAGATGCCACCCCAGTCATAGCGAAGGATACCATTCTCCTTAAAATACTTCATATCCTCCCAGTGAAGTTTTTTGTTTGCACGCCCAATTAGATTTTGGTCTGCACTTTCCTCGCGAAAGCACGAAGCAGAGTGCAAAAGTCTTGTGTCATACACATCATATATATAAGAATGAAATACAATGGGTTCATTCTGGTACCACACTGCGGAAAAACAAATACTGTCCGTCTCCAAATATTTCTCAATTGCTGTCAGATTCAATTTTGTATCAATCCCCTTGGACTGGTACATTTTTTCATAAATCTCTGCAAAAATGTCAAGAATTTTTCTGTCTGCCACAATCTCAGCCTTTTTGTAAAACCGAATTTCAATACCATCTCGCTCACTTCTTCTGCATTCATATCGCACATTTTTGTTTATTTCAGCAAACATTTTCTCCTCGGACAAGGTCAAGTCATTCATACAAGTATGATACTCCTGCCAACCTCGAAACTTACCCTTTGTCTCCTCAATAGGCACGCCGTGGACAAACAAAATATCCGCATTTCGCTTCTGTTGTAAAAGCTCTGATATGCTTAGTGCATCAGGATACCAAATTTGATTCACTGTTAAAAATTTTTTTCGGTATGAAGTATCTATCATGTAGTCTTTTCCTTTCTCTCTACTTACAGCCACTGAAATTTGCCATGAGTATCGCAACAACCGCAAAGCAATATATTTTCTTGTATAACTGTCGCATTATTTTATACTGAGCGGTCAGTATTTTTGACTATTAGTATAATTTTATCGGGTCACAAACCCTGGTGGATTACTTCCATTTATATAAAAAGCTTCCATTTTAACCGCAAGCTTTTGCACATCAAAATCCTTTTCGGCAATCACGGCGCGCATATCCTCGCGCACCAGTGCTTTTTTACTGTTTCTCATAACCTCACTCGCCCAACTTGCTGCTGGTTCCTCAATGCTCTTATAAGTAACCAAATCGGTCAGTGCTACCTCTTTTGTGACCTTATCTGACACCAAACACCGCAATCCAGAAGCCTGCGCCTCTGCCACACTGCCGGGAAGTCCTTCAAACAGTGACGGAAAAACAAAATAGTCAAACGCCTGATAATACCGCTCCACATCAAAACGATTGCCCAAAAAGCGGACTCTCTTAATTAGTCCTAGTTGATTGACCTTCTCTTGAATTTCCTGTTTTAACTCGCCATCTCCAATCAACACTAGCATTGCATCATCACGTATTTTGCACAACTGCGCAAAAATATCAATCAGATAACTATGATTTTTCATAAAACCAAATCTGCCTACATGTCCTATGACAAATTCATGGTCAAATCCCAACTCTTTGCGCACTTGTTGCCGTACCTTTTCCTGAAATACAAAACGCTGCACATCAATTGCATTTGGAATCGTCCACACTTGACCTGCCTCGATCCAATTCTTTCCGTAAACAGCTTCCGCCGCTTCCGCAGAACAAGTAAAGCAAAAATCTGTCTTGTATTTTAGCGAACTGCGCAATATCTTTGTCGCAATCCCTTTTAGCCCGCGATCCACACCAGCACTCCGCGCATGTGCAATTGTCATGGAGACTCCTGCTTTTTTTGCAATTGGCAGATAAATTGCAGCAGTGCTTGTCATATGTCCCTGCACAGCCACAAATTCTTTGTGATCCCCAAAAAATCTGTGAAGTGCTTTGCGATAGGACAAGATGTTGATTACCCGAAAGCGCGGGACATGATAAATTCTTCCGCCAAGCTGTTTTATTTCTGCATCATACTGCCCTTCTTTGTCCGTGTGCACCAGAAAGTCAAATTGCACTTTCCTTTTGTCCATCGCTCGGTACAGTTCCATCACTCTGCTCTCTGCACCACCAAGATTTGTTGTCCCCAAGACATTTAATACTCTTACCGGATCTGTCATAATTTTTCCCTCTAAATTTTATCTTCTCAGCTCTTTGAAGATTCTTTTCCCGCTTACCAGTATATATTTTGTCAGCGCCATTGTGTACTCTGCTGCCTTCCCAAACACTCCACGCTTCTTTGCTCCAACAGCCATCAACTCCGTATAGGAAATTAGTCTATCTTTGTACTTTGCAAAAAGTTTTTCGTAGTGTGCAAAATCCTTGTCATCCATAGTATTAGAGTGAACGACAAATGTGGTATAACCACGATTCTTTTTTAGGCAGCTACTCTGTTTGTATGAGATCGGATAGAATGTTATTCCTCTCCAAAGATAAGGTCTTTTGCCAAAACCATCTGTCATTTTAGAAAATCCAAGTTTTCGCAAAGCTTTAATTGTATTAAAGTCGAACGAATGTGCAGGTGCCATAAATATCTCTGTTTTTATCCCATGTGCCAAAAAAATATCTCTGCCACGCTTTAACGCCGCAAACTGATTTGCATACCCTGTCCCTGCAAGCTCAGAAAGCCTATTCAGTGGAAAACACCCCATCTTTTTTGTTGTATACACGTGCGTTACTCCATGCTGTGCGATACACCAACCCTCATTTTCCAAAACCTTAATGTACTTCCAAAACTCTCCTATGAAAGCTGGTTCAGAGGTATCAATATGAAGATTGGCATCCTGATTGTCGGGCACCACCCCTATAAGTGGCTTAACCTGATACAGATCGCAAAGTTCCTTAAATCTAAGAAACTTTGTCCAATCCATATCAGGTGTGATATCATCCATCCTTATGCTGATTCTCATAAATTTTCCCTGTACCAGTCAATCGCAAGTGCAATTCCCCGCTCAAAATCAAACTCTGGTTCATATCCCAACAATTTCCTTGCCTTGGAGATGTCAGCATTAGAGTGTTTGATATCCCCTGCGCGGTCTGGTCCAAACTGTGGTTCTACTTCTTTACCAAGTGCCTTGCACAAATCATAATAGATATCAATAAGATATTCCCGTCCGCCATATGCAATATTGAACGCTTCTCCTGCTACATCACTGGATGCTAGACATGCCTTAAAATTTGCTTCTATCACATTGTCAATATAGGTAAAGTCCCGCGACTGTTTCCCATCGCCGTTGATGGTAGGCACTTCACCATCGAGTAATTGTTTAATAAATTTGGGAATAACAGCGGCATAGGCACCATTTGGGTCCTGCCTGCGCCCAAATACATTAAAATAGCGAAGCCCATACGTATCTAACTGATAGAGACTTTTGTAGAGTTTTCCATATTCTTCATCTGTGCGCTTTGTAAGCGCATAAGGAGAGAGCAGATTGCCTTCCTGACCCTCTTTTTTGGGCAGTATTGGGTGATCTCCATACACAGAAGAACTAGAAGCATAGACAAATTTCTTCACTTTATTTTGCCTTGCTGCCTCCATCATATTGAGTGTACCTAAAATATTATTCTGCTCATAAAAAATAGGCATTTCAATACTTCTTGGAACAGAACCCCACGCAGCCTGATGCAAAACATAATCCACTCCTTTACAAGCTTCCATACAAGTATCCAGATTTTTGATATCTCCTTTTATAAATGTATAGTTTGGCCGCTCCAAGAACATCTGTATATTTTCTTCTTTTCCAGTGGAAAGATCATCCAAAGACCGCACCTGATATCCCATATCAGTCAATGCCTCGCACAAGTTAGAGCCAATAAATCCCGCGGCACCTGTCACAAGAAAAGTACTATCTTTATCAAATCTTAAATCTAAATACCCCATATCGAACACTTATTCTCCTTTCGTTCCCGTTTGATTTTTGTCAACTCTCGCAACTCCAAAAATCCTGCCATATAAAACAGTGGCAGATTATAAATCATATATCGCGAAATACACTGTACCATCAATGCTGTCGCACATACATTTCCTATAATTGTAAGTAGAACAACCGCCATAAAAGGCGCTGCCTGACTTTTTTTGCCACTTTTAAAAAGCTTTACTGTCAACACCACAGCCACCAAATAGATAAAGACAGCATACCATGTCAACAAAGTACTCTCATAGGAAACCGTTCTCACAAACCCCAGTGCAATCACACTGATATAATTGCGCAGATAACGCACTAGCACTTCTGGCATCAATGCTGTACTTAGTTTTCCAGCTATCTGATCAACCGCGATCATCAACTCCTGAAAGCGATCGACATAAAGTCCCTGCGTCTGTTTTAAAAATTGTTTTGTCGGCTCTGCAAAATAGGTAAAATTCAATTCATCATGGCACTGTTCATGATGTGCTGCCCTGTTTAGCAAACCAGAAGGCGCATACTTATAATTCATTTGGGCCGCATCTGCATTGTCATAAATCTCATAGAATAGTGCTCTCAATGCATCATCTTTAATTGCTTCACCATCTTCACGGTCCGTCACATACAGCACATTGGCAAAAGACATAGCCTTTCCAGATACAGTCCCTACAAACAATCCCTGCTCTAAAAAATTATACCCGCGAATCAAAACACTGCGCGCAGCAAATGCAATGATAAACACTGTCAGAATGGCAATCAAACCCTGGCGTCCAATATTTTCTGCCAACACAAAAGTATTTCCTTTTTCTGCTGCCTTATTGGTCTCCTGAATCCCATTTTTTACAGCCAAGACATAAGCTACAAGGAACCAGACCACAAACAATACCATCATCTGTCCGCGAATCATTGATAGCAAGAAAAACCATCCCATCGTGCAAAAACTTTCGCGTCCTATCGCTTTCCCAGCCTCTATCATCTTTAGAAGGCTAATAAATCCCAACGGATACAATGAAAATAAAATTCCCTCTGTCATCAAGGCATTAGTCAGCACAAGATGTGCACTGGAAAGAATTGGAGTCATCAAATGCGGCATTAGCAAAATTCCTGTAAAAAGCAACGACTCTGGAAATCGTAGCGAAAAACGTCGACGCATAAAAGAGAGTACCATTGTATCCGCTACAATTGCCAACAAATTCTGTACCGCAATCAGTAACCAGTAATATTTTTGAGGCGATAAAAATCTTAGCAACTGAATCAACAGTGCATATCCAGGTTCCCGCATAATCATCTGATTTTCATGCTGAAAAGTATCTCCAGCATAAGTCGGTTCTCCTGTCAGAAACAGAAAACCAAAAACCACAATAAAAATACAGACAGGAATAAAATCTGTTTTGTTCTTTCTCATTCCTCCGCTTTTTATAACCTCCAATAGATATATCCTGCGTCAATACACGCTTTTTTATCCAAGATTCCCTTTAAGTCTGTCAGCACCTTTGCCTTGCCATTCTGCGCGTAAAGTGCATTTAACGCTGCCATATCGAGTGCCTTGTACCCCTCGTGTGCCACTGCAAGAATCACTGCATCACAGTCATGAATCTCTGTCATCGGCGTAAACTCTATTCCATAAAGCCGTTTTGCCTCGTCGGCATCCGCATTGTCATCTGTCACCTGCGCTGTGATGCCATATTCCTTCAATTCATTATAAATATCAATAATTTTAGTATTTCTTGTATCTGGACAATTTTCTTTAAAAGTAAAGCCAAGAATCGCTACCTTTGCACTTTTTACAGGAATATCCGCCCGAATTAGATTTTTTACTAAGTTTTCTGCCACATATTTCCCCATATCATCATTGATACGGCGTCCAGAAAGAATAATCTGCGAATGGTATCCAAGTTGTTCCGCCTTATAAGTCAGATAATAAGGGTCTACCCCAATGCAGTGCCCTCCTACAAGCCCTGGCTGAAAGTTTAAGAAATTCCACTTGGTTCCTGCCGCTGCAAGAACAGACTTTGTGTCAATCCCCATCTTATTAAAAATAATCGAAAGTTCATTCATAAAAGCAATGTTAATATCCCGCTGGCTATTCTCAATTACCTTTGCCGCCTCAGCAACTTTGATGGATTCCGCCCTGTATACTCCTGCTTCCACCACAAGTTCATACACGTGTGCTATCTCGTCTAGTGTCTCCTCGTCCATACCAGAAACGATCTTTGTGATAGTTTCCAGACGATGAACTTTATCCCCTGGATTAATACGCTCCGGCGAGTACCCAATTTTAAAATCCACACCGCATTTTAAGCCAGACTCCTTTTCCAGAATAGGCACACAAACTTCCTCTGTAACGCCTGGATATACAGTGGACTCAAACACGACAATAGAACCTTTTGTAAGATTTTGTCCTAAAATGCGGCTTGCGCCCTCGACGGGAGTCAAATCCGGCGTGTGATCATCATTGACAGGTGTTGGAACCGCCACAATGTGAAACTTTGCTTCCTTTAATTTGGAAGGGTCTGCGGTAAATTCTACAGTAGTGTTTTTAATCACTGCATCTCCCACCTCATTTGTAGGGTCCACACCAGATTGATAAAGATCAATCTTCGCCGCATTAAGGTCAAACCCTACCACCTTTATCTTTTTGGCAAATGCAACAGCGATCGGCATTCCAACATAGCCAAGGCCAACCAATGACAGTTTCTCTTTTCCACTTACAATTTCTTCATATAAACTCATTTTAAAGTATGCTCCTTTCCTGCGCTCTGTATTTCTTGTAGATAAGCTTGTACCACTTTTTTTCGGTCAAACTCCCGCTCCATCTTTTCGCGTGCATGTCTTCCCATCTGCACACGTTCTTCATAAGGCAGTTTGATAAAACGGACAACAGCACTAAGCAACGCCTCTTGGTCTTTCGGCGGAAATCCAAATCCGGTTATCCCATCTTCAAAGCCTTCACGACAGCCGGGAATATTTGTTGCGAGAACAGGTCTACCACTTGCCGCTGCCTCAAGAATCACGTTTGACATTCCTTCATGGTAACTTGGCATTAGCACTGCGGAGGCCCTCTGATAAAATGGAGTGATGTCTTTCTGATATCCAATTAGTTCCAAAACGCCATTTGCCTGCGCGCGCATTATTTTCTCCTTATAATTCTCCTCATAATTTCCCACCAGTTGAAATAACACTTTCGGATATTCTTTGTGAACGGCCTCTGCTGTATACAGTAACTCATCAATTCCTTTCTCTTTCATAATCCTACCGACGTACAAAAATATCATGTGTTCTTCCTCTAAAGGATATTCCTGAACACAATGTCTGTCAAGATTTACCCCAGAACCGGACACCAGCCTGCTCTTTTTGCCGCAAATACGAAACTGTACAAAAATCCTTTGGTTCTCTTGATTCTGAAAAAAAATACACGCAGCGTTCTTTAGCGCAACTCGATAAAGTATTGTCACAATTTTTTGTATTACTCCTCCATTTTCAAATGCAGATCCAAGTCCTGTAATGTTGACAATATAGGGCACTCCTTGCAACCGACAACAAATATTTCCATAAATGTTAGGTTTAATTGTGTACGTAAGAACTATCTTGGGTTTGATGCGATAAATCAGTTTCCAATAACTGTATAAAAGTTTCAAGTCGCGCACTGGATTGACACCGCGTCTATCAATTGCTGTATGATGCATTCTACAACCTTCCTCAGCAAGCTGTGGCACCTGTTCTTTGTCTGGAAGACTGATATGTACTTCATACACTTTCAGCAATTCCAGAATCAATTCATTCCGAAAATCGTAAAGTCCGCTTGCAGAGTTTGCCAAAATCAATATTTTATTCATATTGGCGTTCCTTTTCTGGCTTTGTTGCGTCTAATAGCATAATTTCACAGTATTTCATCATAACCTGATTTTCTGGATAAGGGGTTGTTCTAATTGGATTGGCAATACCCAAAAGATTATTTTTTATCAACGTCATATGGTCAACACCACAAGCATATGCATGTGGATAACCACCTCCAAAGCGCGGATTTACTTCTGAGAAGTAATACACGCCATCCTGCACAAACAAATCAATATCAATCTGTCCTGCAAAACCATTCTCACGGACAAACTGTGTTATCTGGTTGTTTAGGTTTTCGTCAAAAAAGGATATCGCTTTATCTGTCTCACCAGCCCGCATTACCAATTTCTTTTTGGTAAAAATAGATACAACTTCTCCGCTCACCAAATCAATATAGACATCTGCTCCAATTTCCTGTCCAGTCATATATTCTTGTATGATCATTTGCTCACCATGCGAGAATAAAAATGCTGCTGTTTCCCAATCTTGCGCTTTTGCAATTTGTATGCTAGCACTACCTTTCATTGGCTTTACAAACACTGGAAACGCAATCTCACCTTGATCCAATGCCCGACGAAATTCCTCCAAGGATACATATGTTTTTACACAGGGATATTTATGTTCCTTCATCCAACAATACAGCTCCCATTTATTTAATGTGCGTTCACACAGTGCATATTCCGAGCCAATCACTGTCACTCCCAGCGCCGCAAACTGCTCTTTGTGTGCCGCAATCAAAGACAATTCTGGATCAATGAGTGAGAGCACCCCTGTAATTGACTCTTTTCTACAAATCTCATATATAACCTCAAGATATCCCGGTTCTGTAATCCGCGGCACAATATAATGCGCATCTGCCTCGTACAGCGCAGGCGCATAAGGACTGCAATCTGTACAGATAATTCTTCCTTCTCCCTCAAATGTCTTCCTAAAATATTGAACCACTTTATCTCTTGTCCCACAGCTTAAGATTAAAAGATTCATGTCTCTACCTCTCTTTTTTCGGCTTCTGCCTTCTGTTTCGCCTTTCTAATTTCAGCAAAATTACCTTCTGCCTGATTGGTATCTACCACAATATCCTCATGCACAAACACTTTTCGGATTGTTAGAAAAAATATTTTTACATCGAGTGTAAATGTTAAATTTCTTACGTATTCTACATCTGTTGCAAACCGTGTATCCCAGTCTAACAAATTTCTACCACGAACTTGCGCAAGTCCTGTCAACCCGGGTCTGACAGTATGGCGAAGCCGCTCCTCTTTCGTATAATATGGCAGATAGCTTACAAGAAGCGGACGCGGACCAATTAAACTCATATCTCCTTTTAAGATATTCCACAATTCAGGAAGCTCATCAAAACTTGTCGCCCGCAACATTCTTCCAAATTTTGTCAGTCTGACTGCGTCTGGCAACAGTTCACCATCTGCACCACGCGCGTCAGTCATTGTTCGGAATTTGCAAAGCCGAAAAATCTTCTCATGGTATCCGGGTCTATCCTGATGAAAAATAATTGGCGCACCAAGTTTTATGCGAACAAGTATTGCGACTACCAACAGCACAGGACTAAGTAGAATCAGCGCCATGAGCGCTATCAAAATATCTAGCAGCCGTTTGATATATTTCCGATACATATGATCAACTCCTACGAACCTTCAAACAAACGTCTCACAATACAAATTACTTTCTCCATATCTGCCTCTGTATTTTTAATGTCACTCGGCAGACACACGCCACGCACAAAAATATCTTCACTGACACTGACTTTGCCTTCATTATGACTAAAAAAATCATACTCCGAAAATATAGGCTGCAAATGCATTGGTTTCCAAATAGGACGTGACTCAATATTTTCTGCTTCGAGCGCATCCATCACCAAATCTGGTGTCACACAACTGCCTTCTTTGATTGTCATGCACGACAACCAATTGTTTGCCTCCCCCCGCGGGTTTAATGGATTCATTGCAATCTCATCAATATCAGCAAACGCTTCCTTGTATCTAGTATAGATTGCCTTCTTTAATCGCAGATGCTCATCAAGATGCATAAGCTGCCCCCTGCCAATTCCCGCAAGAACATTGCTCATTCGGTAGTTATAACCAATTTTTGAATGCTGGTAATGCCTTGCTGGGTCTCTTGCCTGTGTTGAAAGCACTCGCGCCTCCTGCACAAGAGCCTCCTCATTGGAGACAAGCATTCCTCCTCCAGAAGTTGTAATAATTTTATTTCCATTAAAGGAATAAATACCAATTTGCCCGAAAGTTCCTGTATATTTCCCATCATATGTAGAGCCAAGCGACTCTGCTGCATCCTCAATCACTGGCACATGATGTCTCTGACAAATTTGCAAAATTTCATCCATTTTGGCAGGAGTTCCATACAAATGTACGACAATAACCGCCTTAGGAGTAGGATATTTTTCAAATGCTTTCTCTAATGCATAAGGAGACATATTCCATGTATCTGGTTCTGAATCTATAAAAACGGGTTCTGCCTTCTCATATATAATTGGATTACAGCTCGCTGAAAAAGTAAGCGACGAAACAAAAACAATATCTCCTTGTTCTACCCCTAAAAGTTTCAGTCCTAGATGAATCGCCGCAGTCCCAGCACTTAAAGCCGCAGCATATCCACATTTTGTATATGCTGCCATCTCCTCCTCAAAATGATTGACATTGGGTCCCAAAGGTGCCACCCAATTTGTATTAAATGCCTCCGCTACAAATTGTTGTTCATCCCCATGCATGGTAGGACTGGACAGATAAATTCTTTTTCTATCATTCATTGTATTTTCCTCCTGTTCTGCTCTATAAACTCCGAGAAGCTGTCTTTTTATGCACTCTAGCACCCATTTGTCCGCTTTTGCGGGTGTACTAATCCTGTGACGAATTCTCATTTTTGGGTGCGTAAGTGGGCACTATTTCTTGTATTAAGGAGCGCACATCATCACATTCATTTTCTACTGCACGTTTTAAATTATTAAGCTGCACATAGAATAATGTCTCATCAAATTCAATTGGCTTACCAATGTGAATTAGTTTATTTTCCGTATCCATCAGACCTTCCTCACTCATTAGAAGCTCCTCGTACAGCTTTTCACCAGGTCTTAATCCAGTAAATTCAATCTTAATATCCTCGTCAACTTTATATCCAGAAAGTCTTATCAGATTTTTTGCAAGATCCAATATCTTAACCGGCTCCCCCATATCCAAGACAAAAATCTCTCCTCCTTTTGCATAGACCCCCGCCTGAAGCACAAGTGACACCGCCTCAGGAATTGTCATAAAATATCGGATAATATCTGGATGTGTAACAGTAACTGGACCACCTGCTGCAATTTGAGTCTTAAACAATGGAATTACACTTCCATTGCTGCCGAGCACATTTCCAAAACGAACTGCCACAAACTCTGTGTCATAATGACGATTAAAAGTCTGTATTACCATCTCGCAAATACGCTTACTTGCCCCCATAATATTCGTGGGATTTACTGCTTTGTCCGTTGAGATGAGCACAAATTTCTTCACGCCATTTTGCACTGCAGCCTGTGCTGTTTTCCATGTGCCAAAGACATTGTTTTTAATCGCCTCATTAGGGCTAACCTCCATAAGTGGCACATGCTTATGCGCCGCTGCATGATAGATAATATCTGGGCGATATTCTTCCATAATACTGTTAATTCGGTTTGTATTCCTCACAGAAGCAATTAATACCACCAAATCAAGATTTGGATATTTGTGCTTTAATTCCTGCTGTATCTCATAGGCGTTGTTCTCATAAATATCGACAATAATCAGTCGCGCTGGTTTATGCCCTGCAATCTGACGACACAACTCACTTCCAATAGAACCGCCCCCGCCTGTCACCATAATTGTCTGATTCCGAACATAATTTAAAATAGAATCCAAATCAACCTTAATAGGATCTCTCCCCAACAAGTCTTCAACATCTACATCTCTTAATTTGCTGACATTGACTTCACCATTCACAAGCTGATAAATCCCTGGCAGGGTCCGCAATTTGCAGCTCGTCTCCTTACAGATTTCTACAAGAGCTTTCATGGTTGCACGATTCGCCGAGGGTATTGCAATAAAAATCTCGTCAATACCATACAATGCAGCGTACTCCACAATCCTGTCTCGCCCTCCCACAATTTTAATACCTTGTATAAATCTACCCCATTTTCCCTCGTCGTCATCAATAATACACTTGATTGTCATTGTGCTGTAACTACTGTTTGTAATCTCCTTAATCACAGTATTCCCAGCATCACCGGCACCGATAATCATCACGCGTGTACCATTCTTTTTATTCTGTGCCTTGTGGCGCATATTGCGTATAATTCGATAGGAAAAACGCGTGCAAGTTGTTATTCCTGTCAATACTAATGCATACGTAAAATAATAACTTCTAGGAATCGGATACTGCATAAGCTTCATTCCAAGAAAGTCAAAAATTGCACTCAAAATACAGGCCGCCAAAATATTTTGTACTTCTGCGGTCCCTGCAAATGCCCAAAGGCTGTGATACAGCTTAAAAAAATAAAACACAATCAAGGTTATCACAACATTGGCTATCATAAAGTTCCATGCAGAACTTAAATACACTTCTGGAATATCTCTGTAGTTTAATTCAAAGCGAAACCACAGCGGTGCTATGCTTGCAATGCATACTGTCATAATATCCAGTATCACAAGCACAACTCTTCTCTGCAAAAGCTGTACATTTATCTGATTCAACAATTTCATAATGTTACTCCTGCCTCCCAGCTCTTTGTCTCTGCGGTTTTTTCTCTCTCTGTGGCACCGCCCTATCCCTGCAATCTCGCATTAATACCACCTGCATTAATATAAAACTAAACCCTGGTGAAATGCATGGATGGTATGCCCATTCTGTCAAACTTTCAAAGCCAAATACAACCACCAACGCAAATGGTATGATAAACATTGTATACTCTTTTCCATATTTTAAATAGAGACCGATCGATCTCCAAAGTGTCAGTGCACATAAGACTAGGAAAACAATACCAGCTATTCCGCCAAAATTATACGCTACCTGTAGATAGGAATTGTGCGCATGTGCATATTCCGAACCCGCTTGGTCCTTTGGTCCCATTTTGGGATGTCCTTGAAACGTTATCGCGTTCCAATAATCCTTAAAAATCATAAATCTGCCATTGGAAATATCCGTCTTCGTACTCGTTACTTCTCCTGTATTTTCGTCTGCCACTCGCCTGTCCAGTCCAGCAAGTCCAGCACCGACAAAGGCAAGTTCTCCTGCCTCCTCTAACACAATCCCTTTTATATCAATGGCTGCTTGCTCTTGTGTCTGAAAACGACCAAAAAGAGTGTTAAAAAAGCGAGGCACAGTCATATATTTATCTGAGTTAATAGGGTCTCCCTCATAAATCATAAAAGATTTATCCTGAAATTCAATATCATAGCGCACTGGTTTATTAACCACTGCTGGAATCATTCTTACCGCAGTAAACACCATTGGAAAACTGACAAGACAAATCGCCATCAAAATGCCAATCTCCGACAAAATTCTTCCAAAGTTTTTGCGGTATACAACTGCGCTTAGCACTACCACTGCAAGCAATGTCACCGCCACTGTAAGAAATGCTGTTCTGGACATTGTAAGCAATATAAATCCTGTCACACAAGCTACCACAAAGTACTCTGGGCAGCCATGCCACACATAATGCTTTTTGGTCTTTAACTTTCCATAAAGTTTTGCCATCGCTGCACCAAACACTACAGCTAGATACATACCAGTACAGGCCACTGTATGAAATATCCCACCATAGCGATATACCATCCAATAATGATGTGGTCTGTGCATTAGACAAAACAGCGTCACCAACGCAAAGCTAACAAAAATACCATTACAAAAATTCCTTAGAAACCGATTTAACTTTGCAGGTGTATTGTGCGTGAACAGAAATACCACAAATGGCAAAGTTGCTGTGAAAACCCATGTTTTTTCAAATCGGTATGCAACCATCAGTACGCCAAACAAAACCCACAAGACAACAAACAAGGTTTGTTGTTTATTTTGCGTAATTTTATTGATAATATGAACCCAATTCTTTTTTTTCCGTTTTGTTTTCTTTGCAGATAGCCACTCTAACAAAATCACAATGAACAAAAACCCCCATGTCAGAACAACTCCACAGGTAAGACGCGCAAGCAACAATTCTTTTTCATCTGCCCTCACAGGATTGCAGTAAAAAACAGAACCTATGATTCCTACAATCAACCAAATTGCACTGATTGCATTAATAAAGTGTTTCTCATGATAATTCATTAAAAAAGCAATTGCCAGAAAAATAAGCATCCACCTTGTATTGGTATCATGATAATAATTTCTGTCTGCGTTGGCATATTGACACAAAGCATAAAACAATAGACCAAAACTTACTGTCTGAAGATAATTGCGCCAAACAAGACACATTTTCTTTCCTACAACAAGCCTACAATCCTTTTGCTGAAAATAGATTTTGGAAGGACGTATCAAAAAACTTATAAGCCAAATTTCCGCCACCAAAATGCCTGTCAAAAAAAAGAGTCTGTCCCATATCCCTCCACCAAAACGATTGAACACCACTGCAAAGAAAATCAACGCAACAGTGGTCAAAAGGCTCAATCCACCAATTCCAATACGCATGAACTTCCAAATTGGGTCTGCATATGCTTCCAAATAACGATCATACAGCCATAACAACACAAGCATCAATAGATAAATACCCAGCGCAACAAGTATAACTATGAATTGGCGCACTATAATACCAATCACACCCAATGACTGTGTATAGTCAAAATCAGCGATAAGACTGACTTCCTCATTGATAATTCCATCAATATAAAGTGTACTGTTCTCTGTCTGTCCCAACGCATCTCTGTCCGCCACAGGTAGCCAGTAAGTTGCATGGCTTGACTCTTGTATTAAAATCTCATAATAATAAGGTTTCTCAATTTCCACATCCAGATTGGGCGTTGCTTTCAAAAATCCTTTTTTTTCTATTGCTCTGCTGTCTGCCTCCTCCTCATAAATACAGGAAAAGGATTCATTATACAACCGAAATACAACACTTTCCATACCATCAAACTTTGGTTCAATCTTGCATTTTAAATACAATATAATATGCTCAATATGTGCATCAGTAAAATAAATGGTCTGAAGTTTTTTGTCTGAGGCAGTAAATTGTGCTTCTGTACGCACCACTTTTCCATTTTCTTTGTAGGCGCTTTGTCGTGATATTGTATGGTTTTTTACTAATCCCATTGGAAAGATACGCACTAGAAAAATAAATGCAATTGTCGCAATTACAATCTGTATCACTGCATTTCTCTTTGCGTGATTTCTTGTAAAACTGTTATCGGAAAATGTATGGTCAATAATCTCATGAATGATACCACTTTGTTTTGATTGTTTGTTTCTGTCCAAAACCACACCCTACCCTTCTAAAAATTATTGGTAACATTTTCCTTTGCGTTTAGAGTATAGCACATTACAAATACGAATACAACAAAAGCTTTCTCAGTGTTCCTGTTCACGCCCTATCTGATTTTACACAATTTTATTTATCAGAGACATAAACGACATCAAATTTGCACATCAAATACGAAAGTACAAGCATTATGACGCACACTTTCACGACTTTCATAGACGAGTGAGCGGTAGCTTCTATGTTACTTTTCACGATTTTGATTGCTGTCCGAATTAGAATATGCTTCAATGTCTGTTTCCTCGCGAATTACATATTGCGGAGAATTATTGATACTGATATAAATTCGTCCGATGTATTCCCCAATTAACCCTAACATTATCATAAGCATTCCGCCAATAAAGACAATTGCTGCCATTAGGGAACTAAATCCCATTGGCACTTCAGGATTTACAATTTTCTTAATAATCGTATAGATTCCATAGAGAAATCCTCCACTGGCAAAAGTAACTCCTGTGATAGTTGCAATTCTTAGGGGCAGAATTGAAAATGCTGTAAACCCATTAAACCAAAGCGCCATTAGCTTTTTCATTGTGTAGCCAGAAGTACCTACTTCACGGCTTCTGTGCTGCACCGAAACATTTGTAATATTTCTTGTGGAGCGCAGCACCAAACCAATAATATAAGGATAACTGTTCTCGTATTCCAGCATACTGTCAATCACAAACCGCCTTGCTGCAAAATAACTTGTCAAGTGCAGATCTTTTGGCTTTCCAAGCATAATCCTTGTCATAATATCATTCATCCAAGTTCCAAAATTGCGAAATGCACTGTGCTTTTTATTGTCATAGCTTGCATAGACTACATCACTGCCCTGCTCTATACCGTCTATCAGCTTTCCAACCTCGTCAGCGGGAGTCTGCCCGTCATCATCTAGGCAGACAACAATGTCTCCATCTGCCTTATGCAATCCCGCCATAAGTGCTGCATGCTGTCCAAAATTCTTTGCCAGACTAATTCCCGATATATTTTTATATTTTTGTGCAAGCGCAGTGATAACCTCGTAGGTATCATCAGGCGAACAGTCGTTTACTAAGAAAATATCGTACTCATATGTTGTCATACTTTGCATGGTTTCCCTTATTTCTGCCACAACTCCCTCAAGCGTCTTTGCACTCCGGTAGCAGGGAATGACAAAACTTATTTTACTCATTTTGATAATTCCTTTTTTGTTCTACAGTTATTGTGCTATCCACAACCGCAAAGCGGCATAATATCATATGCGGATATGCACGTCTTATTATACCAAACTGGTCAATCTTTTTGACCGCTAGTACACTAAATTGCAAAAAAACAATGCCCTTTTGTAAAAGAACAACCAGGCAAATCAACGTGCTAGTTCTTTAATATTTAGTGTATAGGTATACTATTTATCGAAAGGATTAATTGCACCAAAAAAGATTAAATCCTCATATTTTCCATCAAGAAATAGTTCTTGTCTAAAATATGCCTCCTGCACATATCCTGCTTTCTCGTGCATTCGCACACTTGCCTGATTATACGCCAACACACGCGCCACAACCTTGTGCAGACATAGTTGATCAAAGGCATATTTTAACATTAGTTTTGCTGCCTCTGTGCCAATTCCTTTTCCATATGCCTCCTCTCCGAGAAAGATACCTTCCTCTGCCTTTTTGTGCTCTGCCTCAAAATTTTGCAGGTAGATGCTACCAAGTGGCATATCATTCACATTTTCACAAATAACAAACTGATGCACAAACCCCTGTTCTACTTTATTCTTTAGCCAATCCAAATGTGCTTCCTTAGAAAGAGGAATCCGATAAATAAAATTCTTTACTACATTCTTATCATTTCTCCATCTTACAACTCTGTCTGTATCCGCGGCACAAATTGGCCTTAAATAAATCTGCGCTCCTTTTAAAATCAAATCTTTTCTCAATGGCTCCATAAAATCTCCTCTGTCTGTTTTATTCCCGCAAGCAATGAACCAAACAACTGTGAAGCAGACATTTGCCAAATGTTGCTCACTGTGGGGGTGTTGATTGTTGTTTGATTGCGACAATATCAAATGCATGTACGCCAGATACTGTCTGAACTTGATCAACACATTCTGTGCGCACTGTCATACCGCGCTTTTTGTAATACTGTGTCAACCAACCCAATTTCTGGTTTGGCTTTACTACAAAATATGCTTTTGTTGTATTCCTGTTTTTAGGGTTATACAACGCATTTTGAATATCTTTAAAATGATGTCGTTCCAATTTGCGCCTAGCCAGTGGACTTTTTGCTGCCCACCCACCACAGATATCAAAATTTTTATAAGAACTGCTCTTGTTGGCAAATATCTTCTCTGAATAAGGAGTTCCTTGATAAGAAGTAGAGGAATATACATCCACGATATAATAATTATTTCCATTTTTTCGGCAATAATCCATCAACGCATTCCAACGTGCATCTGCCTGTGCTCTATTTTGATATTCCTTGTACACGCTCTGAAAATTTCCTACAGACACTGCAAGAAATCCTGCAACACACAAAATGTACAACATATATTTTACTGTTTTGTTATTTTTTCTAAAATGACCATCACAGAGCACAAATGCAATCAGCATTACAAACTCTAACAACAACAATGGTATTGTAACGCGGTCCAACAACCTGTCCACCATATATAAATACAGCCACAAAAACCCCCGAATACCAAAAAGACATATAACTTTAAAGATTGCAAGCACTCGCTGCTTTCCTGTCGCCGGAATAATACAGACAATAACATACACCATATATAAAAAAGCCACCGCCATACGAACACCTAATCCTGCAGGAATCCCTGAATCAGATATCTGATGCAAAACAGCATTTTTTATTATTTTTAAATCTTTTAAAATCTGATCTTTGTATCGCCACAATGCTTCCCGCACACTATTTTTGCTGACAAATCCAAACGTATTTCTCAATCCATCTCCATAATTAGAGGTCTTGGCACTTTGTTCCTGATAATTGACAATCGCTTCTAACCGCCAAGTATCAATCGATTCATCTAATGCAAAATTATAGTTTTCAAGCAGTGTGTAAGACTCTTGTGACAATCCAATCGATTCATAGAACGCTTGATTATCTGTGTAATCTGGTAAACCATAAAAATCATACAATTTTGTTCGCGCATCAAAAAAACTCCGAAAATTGCTCCATTCACTTCCTTGATATGCCACCAAATCAACACAGTACGCCGCTGCCATACCCAAAATCGCTGTGCCGACAAGCATTAAATATTTTCTAAAATTTACTGCTGTAAAAATACGTTCCTCTCCACACCATCGCATAAGCCCTGCAAGTAATAAAAATGGCATAAGCATAATACAAACTTCTATCCGAATTAAAAAAGACAACACTACAAGCAACAGTGGAATAAGATTTCTGCGAAAAAACACAGAAGACTTATCAGCATTTTCTACTGTGACAAACAAAAACACTGCCCCTGCCATACAAATTCCTGCTGTGACACTGTACTGTATCACCACAAGCTCTCTCAAAAATAATCCAATTACTAACGCTGCCTCTACCCCAAGCGCCAAAAGTTTCGTCCGTATACGCTTTGTAATAAACAATAACCTTACGGAAATTAGAAAAATCACGCCAAATTGACACAGGCACAAAAACAAGCCATACCATGGAACTGTTGGAATGGCTCTGTAACAAAGCGCAATACACCACGCCAAAGGATACAACATCTGAATACAGTAACCGCTCGATTGGCCTGTATATGCCCCTGACACAATATCCTTGATCATGGTGTCATCATTCAGATCATAATAAAAATCAAATTGGGCAGACAAAAACAGTGCGAGCGAGAACGTAAAAATCAGTGCACCACACACTTTTACTGCCTTTCCTTTGGTGCGGTCATCCATCATACGTGATAGAACTCCTTCACTTTACTAACAATATAGTCCACTTCGCCTGATGTCAGTGCATAATACATTGGCAGACGCAGAAGACGTTCACTTTCCCGGGTTGTATAGATATCCTCCCCAGAAAATCGTCCAAACTTAAGCCCCGCTGGCGCTGAGTGTAGCGGAACATAGTGAAATACAGCCATAATGCCGTTTTCTTTCAAAAATGCAATCAACTGGGTGCGTTCTTCCATATCCTTTGTCTTGATATAATACATATGCCCATTGTGCACACAGCCCTCTGGCACAGTTGGTAACGCTAAAAGTCCGCGCTCCTGAAGTGGACGTAACAGCGCATCATACTGTCTCCACAACAGCAGACGTTTTTGTGTAATCCTATCTATCTGTTCGATCTGCGCCCAAAGATATGCTGCATTCATGTCACTTGGCAGATAGGATGAACCATAGTTCATCCAACGATATTTATCAATCTGACCTCTATAATATTGCGAACGATTTGTTCCTTTCTCCCGAATAATCTCTGCCTCACTAATGTATTTTTCATCCTGAATCAGTAGTGCACCGCCCTCTCCCATGCTCACATTTTTGGTTTCATGAAAAGAATAGCAGCCAAAATCACCGATTGCACCAAGCGCCTTTCCTTTGTAAGTTGCCGCAATTCCCTGCGCTGCATCTTCCACCACAAACAGATGATGCCGCCTTGCAATTTCCATAATCGCATCCATCTCACATGCCACTCCTGCATAATGAACTGGCAAGATCGCCCTTGTGCGCTCTGTAATGGCCTGTTCAATTAATGTTTCATCAATGTTCATGGTATCAGGACGGATATCAACAAACACTGCCTTTGCACCACGCAGCACAAAGGAATCTGCGGTTGACACAAAAGTGTAGGAAGGCAATATAACCTCATCTCCTTCCTTAATGTCAATCAGTAATGCCGCAAGCTCGTTTGCTTGCGTGCAAGAGGGTGTTAATAGACACTTCGCCGCGCCCGTTTTTTCTTCAATCCATGCACTACATTTCTGTGTGAATGGTCCATCTCCACATATTTTTTGATTTTCAACCGCCTGCCTAATATATTCTAGTTCTTTGCCTGTAAATGGTGGTACATTAAAATTAATCATTCTGATAACCATGCCTTTCCACAATTTCCGAAATTTGGTAAGTTATTCCTCGCTTTATTGTACTCTTTTAATATGATTTTGGCAAGATTTTGGCGCTAATATGCATAACTGTTCATTAATAAAGTTACAATTCACACCCACGCCAGTTTTTATCATGTTATAAGTTATTGAGGTGTGAATTATAACAGATTTTGCACACAAAATGCTAAAAGGCAAGCATTTTGGCGCATGATTCCCACTACTTTGGCGCGGGTGTGAAAAGTAACTAATAAAGTTACAATTCACACCCACGCCAGTTTTTATCATGTTATAAGTTATTGAGGTGTGAATTATAACAGATTTTGCACACAAAATGCTAAAAGGCAAGCATTTTGGCGCATGATTCCCACTACTTTGGCGCGGGTGTGAAAAGTAACTTAATAAAAAGCTATTTATAACAGTAATTTATTGTTCAACCTTCGATGTCATTATTTTGTTTCACTCTGAACAAGCACACAGTACTCTTTATTCTGAAAGCATTGTCTGTAACCATTTTCTCTGGCAAATTGCAAAATCAATTCATATTTTTGTAACGCCAGTTTTTCTATTTGCGTTTGATTCTCGAGTGCTGTGCGCCCCAAAATAATAACAGGTGTACTACTAGTTGTCCTATTGTTAGATAACGTGTGAAGTTCTTCCTCCAAAATTTCTATGCTATTAGAATCCAAATCTACCCATGTTGTAAAAATAGCAGGCGCCATATCAAACAAATAAGCGATTGCCGGAATATCTCCATATAATATCACTTGTTTTTTATTTAGCGCATTCTGATATAAATACATATCTAATTCTTCTAGTGCTGTTGCCTTCTCGGCTGTCACATACAAACCAGTTCCCTTATCACTACATTGTAATTCTAATTGCCGTCCATCGCTATGTGCCTGTGTATCATGAAACACAAAGTTGATTCCAAACAAAATACTCTGAACTGTCACACACACAAGCACCATTCCAAATACAAACCGAAATGCAAAACCTATTGTTCCTGCATGATAGGCTCTCCGAAAAGCCTCGCGTGCCATCAATATTGAGACAGGAAACACTAGAAAAAGGTTATTTATAATCGGATAAAGTCCATTGTTGCTCCCCAGCGGCGTAATCAGTATTATAACCGGCAAAAACACTGCCCACAGCTTTAAATTCTGGTTTATTTTGGGATTTGTCAGGCACCAGATGCACAGACAAAATACAATCAGCAAATAGACTGTCACCCACTTGTACATACTAAAATATTCTGTATAATTAAAATCAAACATTCCCCTGCCATAACAGAAGCGCAGAAACACTAAAAACAGAAGCGAATAAAAAATTTTAAGTATATGTGTCACTTTTGGAGATAATGTTTGCTTTCTTTCAAGTTTTTGAATAAAATAAAAGGCAATCATACCCACAACCATAAAGCCAACAAATAATAACAACCATCCGCTATACAAAATATAATCCCCAAACATTGCACCAAGCATTGCTGTTGGTTTATAATCCGTCGCCTCATTGGTCATTCCAAACAATGAAGCAATCATTCGTGGATAGGCAGCAACACCATAGCGTATTGTGATAACTGTCAGTGGCACAAACAGCCCTACCAGATATCCACCAATGCAGTATAGTGTGTGCATAGCAAGCGAATGTAACCAATTCTTATCACTGTCCCGTTTCCAAAAACAATTGCACCACACAGGCAGAATCAACGCCATATAAGTGACATTGGGCATTCTCACAGCAACACAAAGCCCTAAAATAACACCTGCAATGATGAAATTTTTCTTTTTTCCATCTCTGATTGCCGTGTACAAAACAAGCACTGCCACTGTCATGGCAAGATAGCCAAGATAATGGTACAAAACTACAACTGGTGCCCAACATAAAGAGAGTGCTGTCAGTTCTGCCACAAACAGCGCAGTTCCCATCCACTGTTTTCTCTGTGCATAATGTTTCCACAAAAACAGATAGACCCACGCAGCAACTGCTCCAACAAGCAGACCACAATATAGATTCATACCAATCCAGCAGCCTCCCCCTGGAAGTTTTGACAAAAACACGCCAGTCACATTTGCCAGATAAGTTGCCAGCTTCCACATTGGATTCAATGTATCAAAAAAAAGATAATTGCCAAGTGCATAGCCCGCATCCATCATATCCAGTCCTATCCAGGTATGACGCAGTGGATAAATCAGTAAAATCAGCGCCGGAAGAATCGTTCTACTGCCCTTTTGTCGAATCCACTCTATCACAGTGCACACTAGATACAACGCAAGCACACTAAAAACCATATGTCCTAGAAATCCCAGCACAGAGTTATCCACCTGTGCCTCACAGTGTAACCACTTTGGCCATGCATAACGAATATTGATATGCTCATGAATGAGATAGACGCCAAAAGCTGCCCCTGAAAACAGCTCAATCGGTCTCCGAAACCGCTCCAAAAAGGTTCTTGCTTTGCTTCGTTCCTTTTTGCCTTCTGCAAACAAAAGAAACAGTCCCACCGCACCAGTGTAACAAAAGAAAAAATTATACGTATAACCATATTGTATCATTTTTTCAAGGCTGCCTGTTCTAAGATAGATGATCCGAATTAAGAAAAAAGAAAAGAAAATTGCTGCTACACTACCAAAATATAACGCCGCTGCCTTCCACTTTTTTCCAGAAAGGCATGTTTCATAATATCTTATGTATGCCCCTGTCAGATAAAGAACCACAAACCAAAGGCTGTCATAGCCATATTTATCCCACGGAAGTTGCATAGGAATCACTGTCTTTGAAACACTAAATACCAGTAAAAATCCCAACAATAAATATCTTGTCTCCCGCTGATCCAGATAAGAAATCCCTGCATTGAGAAAAGGCATTAGCAAGCACAGAACAATATAAGACGACGCAAACCAATAATGTTCTGTCACTATCGGAAAACAATAGGAAAAAAACTGATAAAGATCAAACTTCTGTGCACCGATAATCAGTGCACCGCAGCCAAAAAGCATAGCGTAAAAGAATGTTTGTTTCCATATCTTTATTGGTCTTCTCAGCACTTCTCGAAAGGTCAGTCTCTTTCTACTTCCACGCGCATCCACGCCAAAGTATCCGCTAATCAGCACATACACATTGACTGCCACAATACAAAACGCCTCAATCAGCCATGCTGTATATCCTGTCGCATTCATATTCACTCTTGCAGGTTCTCCCAAGATACCGCCCTTGCTCAGATAATGCAAGCTCACAATCATCAGCATTGCTATGATGCGCAGCAACTCATAGTTTAATTGCCTCTTTTTTCCTGGTGTCATGTTCTTCCCCACTTTCATACGCACTGCAATAACAGCAGTTCTGTAACCATTTTCTGTTACAAGCATCAAACCATGCAAAACTACTTTATGATGTTTTCACGTGGGTTGTATGCCATAATTGCAGTAAATGCTAAGCGCTGTCTGAGCTGTTACACAGTTCTCTTATCTGTTCTGCAATTCGTCGTGCTCCTTTCGCATCAATCAGATTCTTTTCCTGTCTATGCAAACATTCTCTATATTTTTTATCCTGAATGCATCGCCTCAGTGCCTTCCGCACGCCTTCAGTCACTTGCTCAGGCTCCTTGGCAATATTTCCTGCATTGACAATATCAGTTAGCCTCTCTAACTCCTCAGCACCTTGCCTTTGATTTTCCGCAAAATAAAAGACAATCATTGGAACGCCTAACGAACTAACTTCATAAATGGTACTTCCTGTCGCTGTGATAACCACATCACTGTGTAAAAACAGACTGCGCATATCCTTTACCTTTTCATGAATCTGAATCCGAAATGTTGATTTTTTCTCAAAGTCTTGGTATCTACATTTCAATTCCTCTGCAAATTGATTCAAAGGTCCACTGACCAAATGCAAAGTTATCTCTTGTTCTGTTATGATTTTGTCACGCAACAATGCATCTACAAGCGTAGCTGTCGCAAAATAAGGATCACTTCCTCCTGTTGTGATTGTGACATTGGTTACTTGTGCTGCCACACAGTAAGCAGAAGGCTCTTGAAATGCGCTGCGAAGCGGCATGTAGTTTGCTCCTAACAACACTTTTTGAGGATATTTGTCTATTGTCTGCTGTGTTGTCTCTATTGCATGATACTGCGTAGCTAACCGCGGGGCATAAAGATTATAATTGATTAGCAAATCTACAGGATGCGCTTCTCCCATATCCTCAAAGCACACTGTTTTCGCAATTTTGCCAAGAGCAAGATAATATGCGTTTTCTGCCTGATAACTGTCCACTAACACAATATTATCGCACTTTTTCTCACTATTTTTAGAGGCAGATTCCTTTTGAAAAATGGTTTCTAGCAAATCTAGCTCACACATCATATCTCGATAGTCTGTATGCAGAACAATGACCTGAAATCCTCTCTCCTCTATTAATGAACGACATTCTTCGTCCGCCAAAATAAAAACAGGCGGAAACAGGCAGTCCATCTCTGCTGCCGCCTCCGCAACTGACAGACAGCGCATAACATGTCCCATGCCAATCTTTGTATTTCCGTCTGCACGAATATAAAACATCTAACCCAAACGCCTCCTCACACTCCGCACCAGCATAAATGCCTCTGCCCGCTCCATGCCCGCTGTCATACCGCGTGTTTTTGACAGAGAATCCATGCCCACAAGACTTCTTGGATGTGGAAAATCGCAAAGTTCTGACACATAACAGTTCATTGCTTGTTCCTTTTTGTAATAATAATCTGTAATATCCACAAATACATTGGGACAAAACGCAGGCTGCGCGCTATAATCAAAATTCCATTCTGACGAGGAGAGCGTCTCAAAAGCATAAATTTCTGCAACACAGTAATCTCCGATTGGTCTTGATGCCGTAAGCACTGCACGCGCCGTATACTGATGATCCACATTCAAATCTCCGCTGTAATGTGTATAGACAATCTCTGGATGCAACTTTCCAATCATTTGTTCGACTACTTTTACAATATCAAGTAAATCCACATGGTCAAAACGATTATCGGGAAAGTCCGCAAAAAATACTTCCTGATAGCCAACTGCCTTGGCGCTATCCAACGTATTTTTATGTAACGCTTCCACCACCTTTTGATCGATATCCTCTCTGTGTCTGCCGCGGGAAGTCTGTCCTTCCCCTAAGATTAAAGCATAAACCTCATCGCCTTCCGCCACGTGTCTTGCAACGGTACCGCCAACACCAAGAACCTCATCATCAGGATGCGCTGCCACAATTAATACCTTTTTCATATTAATCCCCCATGCCGCCTTTTGGTGGCTCAAATAGAAATGAAAAACGCTGTCCTTTGCGTTTTTTCCTGTGTGAAACTTAATCGTTCTTAGGCAGTGTCTTTTGCTGCCTTAGAACTATTTTTCACACTACCCTCCGCTTCGTTATAATTCATCTTTACACCGAAAAACTACCCGCGCCGAAAGTTCTTTTTTCTCCGTAGAAAAGTCTGCCTTCTCAAACTCTAAACAATACTTTCCAAACTCTATAAATGCTCTTGGGTAATCCTCTGCATCCAACATTCTAATATAATCATAAATTTTGTCTAAATCCATTTCTGGTGTTATTTGACTTTCTTCTGGCTTCCTGCGTTTAAAGATTACTGGTTCGCCCTCCTGCGGTACAGGTTCTTGTTTTTTCCGATTTCCACCCTCCAAAAAAAGTGGTATCATCTTCTCAAAAATAATATCTGCGCATCGTATAAAAATCTCTTGTGCACTGCCTTCCAAAGATAACGCATGTTTCATATACACCGGTCCGCCGTCAAGTTTCTCTGTCATCTTAATCGCTGAAATTTTTGTTTCTTTATGACCACGCACAATCAGATTTTGCAGAGGACTTCCGCCACGCCCATAAGGTAAATCTGTCATATGAAATACCACGCATTCCCAGTTATCCGTAATCTCACGCGGCATAATATAAGACCAATGTGGCAAAAAGATATAATCCGGCTGAAAATTGCGCACATTTTCCGCTGTAAATTCTTCTTTCTTTGTATAGATGCAAATTTCATGTTCCCCTTCATACCTTTTTTGCATTGCTTGTGCGTGCGCAATGTTCCAAGACTTAATCGTCGCTATAATAATTCGCATTCCTCACTGCCTCCAAACAAGTTCATATTGGATAACATCCTTCTTTTTTATTGGTGTAAATCCACATTTTTCAAAAACCCTTGCCGACGCAAGATTCTCCTGTTTTACTTGTCCAACAAGCGTTCGCTTATCCAACATCTTTACAGTTTCTAGTTCCTGCAAAAACAACTGCATCAATGTAGTCCCATATCCCATTCCTCTATATTTTGCAGCAATACTATAATCAATAAACGCCTTATCGCCCTCAATATTTAGCCGAATCTGTCCCACTGGAAGCTCATTGTCGCATAAGATATATTGATAGATAGAATCCTTTGTCATTATATTTGCAAACCACTTTATATGGTCTGTATAAGGTATTTTTTCTGTATGAAATGCATTGGCTCGGACTGTATCGTCATTTGCCCATTCAAACAAAAGTTCTCTATCTGCTAAGCACACTTGTCGCAAGTGCAATTTTGTTTTGCTTATTCCCATTGAATCTCCTTTTTAAGATAGCATCTCGAAAAGACTTTAAAAATCTATAAAGGACCAAGAATCTATACTGGCGGTCAAGCAGATTCGCCACTCAGTATAATATAATACACACAACCGCATAAAGAAATCTACCACTATGCAGCTTACTCACGGCAGATTTTATCTGTCACAAATATCACTGATATCAGAAAAAGCCAATGGTGTCCCGCGCTTTAAATCACGCTTTGCAGTTCGCCCTAACACTTCCTTATAATGTTTTGGTTTCAGTCCATATGCTGGTCGAATACTTCTAATATTCTCTGGTGTAAGCCTTTCGCCTGCCGCAATATCTTGCACTACAAATAAAGAACGACGAAAACATGCATTGCTTTCCTCCTGACTGGAAATACCATAGCAGACAGTTCCCATTGCTTTTTCCACTTCGCGCACTTGGTCAACCATATCTCGAAATTCTGCGGGTTCCATAGAAAAGCTAGAATCTGGATTTTTAATTGCACGACTGATACAAAAATGTTTCTCAATCACATTTGCGCCGATTGCAATCGCTGTAGTAGCACTAAAAGCGCCCATAGAATGGTCTGAAAGCCCTACCGGCGTTCCAAACCGTTGTTTCATATCTCGGATTGTACTAAGATTCATCTCCTCACTTTTTGCTGGATATGCGCTTGAGCACTTCATCAGTGCAAGCTGTCTATTCCCTGTACGATAAATTGCTGCAACTGCCTCCTCGATTTCTTCCAAAGTTCCCATCGCTGTGGACATAATAATTGGTTTCTGCTTGGAAGCAATATATTCCAACAAAGGAATATCTACCAGCTCAAAAGAAGCAATCTTATAAAACTCCACTCCCAATTTCTCAAGAAAATCAACAGAAGTAGTATCAAACGGAGTCGAGAGAAAATCAATTCCAACTTTTTTCGCCTCATCGCGAAGTTGTTCGTGCCACTCCCACGGTGTATATGCCTTCTGATACAACCCGTAAAGATTTTCCCCCTCCCAAGTGCCTTTTCCAATCTGAAAATATTGATTCTGGCAGTCTATGGTCATCGTATCTGCTGTGTAAGTCTGTATCTTTACACAATCCGCGCCAGCATCTTTGGCCACATGAATTAATTCCAATGCCCGCTCGATACTACCTGCATGATTTGCAGACATCTCCGCGATGATATAGGCTGGATATCCATCTCCTATCACTCGTCCATTTATATTGATTGTACTGCCCATCTTATCCTTTCACTTATCCTTTCACGAATCTAAATTCTTTTCCACTTGCAACAGTTTATACTTCATTTCTGCAAGTGCCCAATCCTCCAGCGTATCAATATCCTGTACATAGCGTTCCTCTTGTATTATTGGAACTGCATGTTCCATCCAGATTACCTTTTGCTGCAAAAAACGCTCCACATTCAGACAATAAAATTGACCGCAGTCATGATAAAGAGGTTCTAAATCCTGCGAGCGCTTTGCCATATTTTCTGGCCATTTAGGGGTAATTTTATTATTGTTAATAATAACGCCTCTTTGTGGTGGAAAAGAAAATCTTACAACTGGAATCACACAGTCTGCCTGCTCCTGTTCTAATAGCTGCATTGCTGTGCTTAAAATATTTGCTGTCACAAAAGGCGTTGTGGGATAAATGCAACATGCCGCTTGAAATTCCTTTCCTGTCTGCGCATATGTCGTTAAAACTTCCGCGATCACATCCGCTGTGGTAGCAAAATCATTCGCTGTTTCTTCACTCCGAAAAAAAGGAACCTTTGCCCCTGCTTGCTGTGCAATCTGCGCAATCTCTGCGTCATCGGTTGACACCATCACTTCCTCAAACAATCCTGTCTGCAATGCTGCCGCAATACTGTATTCCAAAATTGGCTTTCCCAAAAACGGCCTGATATTTTTGCGCGGAATCCGCTTACTGCCACCTCTTGCTGTTATAATTGCTATGCTTTTCATCCAAATGCCCCTTAATTTTTTATCTTTTACTTTTTATAATAATCCACGATTTTCTGTACTGCCCGAATCACATCATCCACATCCTTGTCTGTCAAGGAATAATAAATTGGCAAACTCATCATCTCCTGATACAACTTTTCCGCATTTGGGCAGAGTCCTTTTTGATAGCCAAGCTTCTCATAGTAAGGGTGCCAGTACACTGGAATATAATGCACATTGCAGCAAATATTCTCTGCTGTCATCGCCTCAAAAAATTCTCTGCGGTCAATCTTTAGTAATTCTGGTCGTATCCGCAGTATGTAGAGATGTCTGGTCGTGTCCGACTCTGGAATCTCCTGCTGCACAAAAAGTTGTGGTATCTGCAAAAATGCTTCATTATATCGTTCTACAATCTCTCTGCGCCGTTTAGAAAACTGCGCAAGCTTGTCAATCTGGCTTAATATCAATGCACATTGAATATCTGTCAGTCTATAATTATATCCCAAATCAATTTGCTCGTGATACCAAGGACCATGACTCTCATTCACATAATATGGTTCCTCTTTTGTAATACCATGTGAACGGCAGAGCAAAAGTCTTTCGTATAAATCCTCTCGATTTGTAAGGACTGCGCCACCCTCACCGCCTGTCACTGTCTTGACAGGGTGAAAACTAAACGTTGTCATATCTGCAATGCTGCCCACTGGTTTTCCTTTATATTTTGTGCCAATCGAATGGGAAGCATCCTCTATTAGAACAATATCCCTCTCATGACATAACGCCATCAGTTCATCTAACTTAACAGCCTGTCCTGTATAATCCACCGCGACCACCGCTTTTGTCTGGCTGGTAAGCTTCTCCCGAACACGCTCTGGGTCAATATTATAAGTTTTTGGATCAATATCCGCAAAAACTGGTTTTGCCCCACAGTAAAGTGCACAGTTTGCAGAAGCTGCAAATGTAATAGGGGTTGTAATTAGTTCATCGCCCACGCCAACACCTGCTGCCATCGCCGCTATATGGAGCGCAGCAGTGCCATTGCTGCAAGCAACGGCATACTTTGCTCCTGTCAACGCACAGAGTTTTTGCTCAAGTGCTGTAACTTTCGGTCCACAAGTCAGATAATCACTGGTCAATACTTCCTCCACAGCCTTGACATCCGCCATATCAATGTACTGATGACCATAAAATAGTTTCGTATCTCGAACCGGAGTTCCTCCGGCAATTGCTGGTTTTTCCATTCTTATAATAATGTTCCTTTCTCTATTCATAAAGGTCTGTTTTTAAAAGTGTACGAATCTGCTCCACAGAGAGCCATTCTGTATTGTTTCCTGAAGAATAATAAAAACCTTCCTCCACTTTTGTGCCGCTTGGATTTGGACGCTTTGACTCCTGCCAAAACATCTGTGGATAGATAATAAAATTCTTTTCATATTTGTATGTTGTCATGGAATCTTCTGCTGTAATCATCACCTCATGAAGTTTCTCGCCGGGGCGAATACCAACTTCCACAGTTTTCATGCCAGGTGCCATCGCTTCCGCAAGGTCTGTAATCTTAAAAGACGGAATCCTGCTGATAAATGTCTCACCGCCCTTTGCTTCCTCAAGTGCCTTGATTACAAGCTCAACTCCCTGCGTTAGACTTATCCAAAATCGTGTCATGCGATAATCCGTAATGGGAAGCTCTTTTGCACCCTCGTTAATTAACTTTTGAAAAAGTGGTATAATTGAGCCACGGCTGCCTGCTACATTTCCATATCTTACAATCGAAAAGTTCAAATCCTTTGTGCCACAGTAAGCATTAGCAGCAATAAACAATTTGTCTGATACCAGTTTCGTGCCCCCATATAAATTGACTGGATTAACTGCCTTGTCTGTAGACAGCGCAACCACCTTTTGAACACCTGTGTTGAGCGCTGCATCAATTACATTCTGTGCACCATTGACATTCGTTTTAATTGCCTCATTGGGATTGTATTCACATGCTGGCACCTGTTTAAGCGCCGCGGCATGAATCACATAATCTACGCCCTCAAACGCGCGTTTCATACGCTCATAATCCCGCACATCACCAATAAAAAACCGCAGTTTTTCTTTATATTGTGCAAAATCATTCGCCATCACCCACTGTTTAAACTCATCTCGTGAATAAATTATAATTTTCTTTGGGTTATAGTGTGTCAGCACATACTCTGTAAAACATCTTCCAAAAGAACCTGTACCGCCTGTAATCAATATTGTTTTATTATCTAATAACATAGTATATTTCCTCCGTTTTTTACAAAATCTTTGTAACAATTCAGCCTTTGGCTTCTCATTACAAGCATCAAGACAGAATCGCTTCATCATGTCACCATGGCTTGATGTTTTTAACCACTACACAATTTGACCGACTTTACAGCAAATGCAAAGTCCTGTGCTAAACTGCAACAAATCCTCTTTATTCTACCATAATTTTCCTATCCCGTCAAAATTTAGCAATATGCTCTTATTTGTTATTCCGAAAAGACAAGACTTGCTGTGACCTGATTCAGAATTTTATCGTACACAATAATATTCCATCTGCCTCCCATCTGATAATGGTCTACCTCGTCAATAAGCACTTGGTAAACATTTTTGACTCTTGCAAGAACTAAAGCACTGTCCCCAATCTTTCTGTGGCGGACTCCTGCCTCTTTCCATGTAATGTCAAGCGCTACTTTGCAGTCCTCATACACCCACTGGCGTGTCTCTTTACCTTTTTTTGCTTTTGTATCTGTCACTATAAGAATAAAATTTTTGTCCTCTTGCAACATCTCAAGACACTCTTTTGCTGATGTGGCTGCCATATACTCTTTCCATCCTTTTCGCTCTCGATACGTACACGCCATATCCCAAGCATTAGATTTTTCGTCTGCTCTCCTGTCTGGCAACTCATAATTTTCTTTAAGATATTGTCCCAGATGGCTTGTAACTTTCCTAGCTCCAAAATCATTAAGATGCTCGTCATCCCGAAAATCTGCTGCCAAGTCAAGCTCTAGTGCATCATTATAAAAAAGTTCATTGTAATCTACAAATCGCACGTCTCGTGCATCTGCAAGCGTTCGCAACGCCTCTGTCTCATACCGATGCCAGTTTTCCTTTGGTGACTTGAACAATAGAAGTTCTGCATTGTTCTTTTTACACAAACGAACAATCTCATCCAGATAATGGATATTTTCCTCCTCTATCCACGCATCACCATCATAATCATATTCATTCAAAGTAACTGCGGTTTCCGATACAGACTGTGTTTCCAGATAACCTTTAGTATAGTTTGTCTTATCCTGACCAAAATATGTATAATCCAGCTTGGTTAACTCTTTCCATCGACTGTGATAGCGAAACATAGGAAAAACATAGGAAAAATATTCTGCATTGACTGCGCCAACCGACTGGTAAATACATTGAAGCTTGTCTATAGAGAGTGGTATGTCTGTCAATCCCCAACGAAGTCCCGCCTCGCTAATATTATAAAGACCACCGCCCACCATCATATTTACTTCAAGCGCCACCACTTTAGGTTTTTGGCGCCGAAACGCTTCTTTTAAATAGAGCACCGAAAGATTCATAGGCTGTGACGAACTGCCAAAATCATACGCGGCTATCCCATACTCCTCATATAATACAATTGGGTCTACTGTGCAGAAACTATTGCTGCTGCCTATTACAATCACATCGATATCATTCTTTTTTTCTGCATAGAAACCGTTTACAATGCTTGTAGAATCTCCAATAAATTTGGCACACACAATTTTACTGGCAACTGTCAGCACAAAACAAATCAACATAAAAAAACTAACAACAGCGATCAAACGGGTGATTATTGCTTTTCTTGTCATTACCGCCTCCTGTAATCGATAACAAACTTTCAAAATTTCTTTGTACCTGATTTTATTCAAGAACGCCATCGGCGTTCTCGCTGCGAAGCGATTTCTTCTGCGCGCTTCTGCAATCCGCCGGAGGCATAACAGATGGGGGATTGAATCCCGCCACTGATACAAAATCGAGTAGAGAAGATTCATCTTCTCTCTACTCGTTGCGCCGCCTATGCGCCACTTTAGTGGCATATTTCCTCTGCATCGGCGTGTGCATAAACAGCTCGCCGCCTATAGAGGCGGGAGTCATACCACATCTGATATAATTAAAATTGGAAATATATAAACTGTGACGCATCATATCCTTCTCCGTACACACCAAATACAAGGACCATCACGAGCAAAATCGCCACTATCACATACTGCACTATAAGACATTGCTCTTTTACAAGCATATCAAACAGCATTCTCTTTTTCGCATAACAAGCATCTACAATTAACAAAATCAAAATACCAAACAACAGTACGCTCATTTCTTTTCTGTCCAATCCTAGATAAAATATGGATTCATCAAACAGCGACCAGACATCAAAATTCTGAAATATTCTTTGTAGGTAATATATTGCATCTTTTACTGAATCTGCACGGAAAAACACAAAAGAAAACGCAAACAGCAAAAAAGTGCAGATGCCACGGCAAAACTGACAGACAAGCGTTTTCCAGCGTATATGAAAAACACAGTCGAACCATTTCCATAGTGGTTCCAACAAATCCTCAACAATAATATAAATTCCTTGTATTGCGCCCCACACGACAAAATGCCAACTTGCGCCATGCCAAAATCCACTCGCCAAAAAAGTTATCATGGTATTAAAATATTTACGTATTTTTGAACAGTGACTTCCTCCCATTGGAATATAAAGGTAATCGCGAAACCACGAGCTTAACGAAACATGCCAGCGCCGCCACAATTCCCGAATACTTGTGGAGAAAAAAGGTGCTTCAAAGTTTACCATAAGCTCAATTCCAAGAATCTTAGCAGCGCCCATCGCGATTGTAGAATAACTTGCAAAATCACAATAAATCTGTACTGCAAATAATACACTGGCTATTAGAAGCGCCACGCCACCAAATAAATAATACATGTCAAATACTTGGTTGACCAACACTGCTGCGCGGTCTGCAATGACCATTTTCATAAAAAATCCCCAGAGCATTAAGAGCAATCCTCGCGTTATTTTATCAAAACTCCACATTCTCTGATATTTCATTTTCTCAATCTGCCATAATAAATTTTTGCTGCGCTCGATTGGTCCTGCAACCAACTGTGGAAAAAATGATACAAACAGTGCATACCTTATAAAGTTTCTCTCTGCTTTTACTGTCCCGCGATACACATCAATTGTGTATCCCAATGCCTGAAATGTATAGAATGAAATTCCGACAGGGAGAACAATCTCCAAACTAGGCGTTCCCATCTTTACACCAAATACAGAACATACTGTCGCAATGGTGTCATGCAGAAAATAAAAATATTTAAAAAATACAAGTAGCGCCATATTACTTACAATCGCCACTATCAAAATAACACTACACTTTGTTTTGCTTTGTACCCCTTTTGCTTGAATCCGCCCCATAACAAGGGCACACAAATATGTAATTACTGTGGAGGCAAGTATTAAAATTCCATATTTTGCATTCCAGCTCATATAGAAATAATAGCTCGCAAGCAACAGCCACAACTGTTGTAATCTTTTAGGTATCCCATAATACAGCAAAACTACCACTGGAAAAAAAATTAAAAATTCAAATGAAGTAAATTGCATATTCCTCTAACTCCCACGCGCCGCTTTAGCGACACTCCAATCAAGAACAATACTACTATTCATAATTTAGAAGGTCTTCATCCATTCAGGATAATATAGAAAATTTTGCTACACAAAATCGCTCCTTACCCCTAAATCCTGTTCTCACAAAATGCACAGCACATTTCAGACCTGTGAAAAGTAATAGAACTATCCTTGAATATGACGTATTTTGCGCCGGTAAAACCAAAGCAGTTGAAAATATAACTTAAATTTTAATGGGGACTCCATATGCATTGCCGCAAGTTTTTTCTGCTCCGCATCAAATGCATTCTGATAATAAATATTTTCCTGAAAATCAGGAAATTCTTGTCGTATCCCTTCCGCAATCTGTTTTAAAAAGCGAACTTTTGGCTTCTTCACGCCTAGCATATAAGTAAAAAGTGTATTCATATAATACAACTTTGAAAAAGCAAACTCAAATTCTTGTCTGTATGGCTTATAGATATTATATCTGCGCGCTTCCTCAATCAGCTTCTCTCCCATCAAAAGCCGCATCTCACACTTCTCTTGGCTAATTTCATGCACAGTAGACAAATCGTGTTGATAATAGTAGTAAAGTGGTTCTTCAATTTTTTCAAAGTGCGTAAAATGTAACATCCAAATTGGCGAAGCACAGTTGTCTTCATAGAATGTATTTTCTGGAAAACGCAACTGATAAGTGTCAATCACAGATTTCAAATAAATCTTAATCACCATACTACCGGGATTTATAACAAGTTTTTTGTACCGTTCACGGTCCAAAATTCCTGTCTGGTCCATTGTGTTATTTGGCATTAGTTTCCCGACTTCCATAGTGTGAGAATCCACCATACAATAGTCACAGCCCACAACATCCGCTCCAGTTTTCTCTGCTTTTTTAATCAGCTTTTTATACATATCTGGAGCAACCCAATCATCAGAGTCAACAAATCCAATCCATTTGCCACGCGCTACTTCAATTCCTCTATTGCGTGCACCGCCCTGTTTTTGATTCTCATAGGACTGAACAATCTTGAATTTCCATGGGTAATTTGATTCATACTCTCTTAGAATTTCCATCGACTCATCTGTAGAGGCATCGTCAACCGCAATAATCTCATAATCTGCAATTGACTGCGCAATCAGCGAATCTAAACAATATTTCAGTTTGTTATCCGCTGCCATATTATAAACAGGTACTACAATACTAAGCTTCATTCTAATCCCCACTTCCTTTCAAGATTTGACACCGCCAATCAGTTCACCTACATTAGCGCTCTTTTACAATTCTGCCTTCTTCCACGCGAAATACCATATCACATTTCTCGATTGTCTGTAGTCGATGCGCTATAATAACAAGTGTTTTTTTACCGTGTAATCGATTGATAGACTCCATAATTGCTGCTTCTGTGTCATTGTCAAGCGCTGAAGTCGCCTCGTCAAGAATCAATACCTCTGGGTCATTGTACAATGCCCGCGCAATACCAATTCGCTGACGCTGCCCACCAGAAAGCCGAATGCCACGCTCTCCAATACCCGTGTTGACTCCGTCTGGCAATGCCTTTACAAAAGTATCAAGCTGTGCCTCTCTAAGCGCATGCCACAATTTCTCCTCGTCAATCTCCTCCTCTGGGATCCCAAATGCAACATTTTTTCTAATATCCGCATCTAACAAAAAAATCATCTGTGGAATATAGCCTACATTGGCAAGCCACTCGCGATAGTGTTCTTGAATATCCACATCATCTGCCAAAACTTTTCCCTCTTGCAACTTTAAAAGTCCAAGTAAAATATCAATAATTGTTGTCTTTCCTGCTCCGCTTGCACCTACCACTCCAATCGATTTACCAATTGGAAACGAAACTGTCGCGTGGTCAAAAATAAGCTTGTCCGAATTGGGATAGTGATAGGTGATGTTAGACAATTTCACTGCGCTTGTGACTGGCAGCTTCTCTTTTGCAACCACCGCATAGGAAATATCAGTATGTTCCTCGTCTGTCTCCTCAACAAGATTGTCACTCACATTAAAGAAAAACGGCTCATTAAAAGCCATACTTGTTATTTGATTGTTGATACGACTTGCAGCCGGAAGCAGACGCATCGCAGCAATTCCAAATGCTGCAAACAATGATACCATACTAGACACATTTGCCCCTGCCACAATCAGCACCATTATATAGCCAAGTAATCCTGCCATACATACGGTTTCAATTAAAAGCTTCGGGGAATTGTTAAACAAGCTAAATCGCTCCATTGCCTTCACATATCCCTCGCCAACCTTACAATATTCTTTGATAAAGTATTGCTCACGTCCTGCGACTTTAATTTCCTTAATGCCCTGTACTGTCTGGGAAATCCATGCAAACATGGATGCGCCATAATCCTGGTTTTCTTTTCCAGTGCGGTTCATAATCGGCTTGACAATCTTTTTGATTACAACCAGAGTTAACACCAACAATACTGCAATGACCACTGTCATCACAGGATCTTGCATGGCAAGTGCAAACACAAGAAATACAGCGACAATCACCTCGGAAGCAATCTGCAAGACAGCCATAATCAACGCATACATGTTGCTGACATCCGCTGTAATACTTCGTTGAATTACAGATGTCTCTGCATTTAAATAATATTCATACTCGCGCCGCACAAAATTTTTCATCAAACTTGAGGCGGTCTTAAACTGATTGCTGTAAATAAAACGATACAGACTTCTCTGAAAGAAAAATTGAAAACTGTTTTTCGCTATATATAACAAAATTAAAAATACAATCGCAAACACAGAAAACTGTATGGTATTTTGCAAGTGAAACACACTGCTAATTTTCTGATAGGTCTCTCCTTGCTCAAGTGCCACTGGGTCTAAAATAAGCTGTACTACAGCCATCACCATCATCACAGCCCCCGTTTCAAGCCCTGCCGAAATCATCATCATTACAAAAAGACGCACCATAGCACTCTTTTGTTTTTGATCCATCAATATATGAATCTTCTTTAATATTTTTAACACAAATACTTCAACCTTTCTCATTCTTATATTTTTATTCGTGTCGCTCAAAAGAATTGTAACGTGCAAGAATGCTATTGCAACGGAAAATCCCATTTGACGGACATATAACGATAACCCATTTGCATACCTGTAATATCGCTACAATTCCTAAAATATAGTATATGTCATATTGTCCATAAACACAACCCACTCAAAAGTTATTTTGAGGAATTCGCTACAGATTACCTTTCTCTATCCGGGCACAGAAACAAAAATAGTTCGGAACACAAATCACACTCTGTACTCCGAACCATTTTTATTTGTCAGCCATTGTAAGCCCCGCCTTTTTGTTGTATGCATGTTTTTCAGGGTCCTCATATGCATCCCAAAAAGATGCGCCAAGATTTATTTTCTCCTCCACAAAATCCATATTGTTAAGCGCTGTTGTCACAATAGAGACTGCCCTCTTAATGCGAAGTCCCTCAAAAAAATTAAGAACTTCCACTGGAAACCGTCCGCGAAGCACTACTGCGTCTGGGCAGAGCATCTCATAGTCAATCGTATCTCTTGGATGCGGTTTTATCAGTACCCGATATCCTTTACAATATTGCGCAATCACATCTACACAAACTTTCTTTCGCGCCTCCACATCAACTGGATGCGGTTCTGTCAGAAAACAGGCAAACTCCTCACCTTCCCGAGACGGCTTTAGCTGCTTCATCAAGTTCTCTGCATCTGCAATAAACGCCTGAATCATCAACTTTTTCTGTTCTGAAGTCAACGCCAACTCTAAAGGTTTTCTTGGCTCCTCTACAAACCGTGGACAGTCAGTAGGCACAACACTCCTGTCATTAATTTCCATGTCAATACAATATTTTCCCCATCCGTTCATAATAAATATAAGATTGAGACGAGAAAACCAAGTCTTAAGGCGAAAATGTCCATGATTTGCAACATAGGCATCATCTAAATTTTTAAGACAGTCCAACCCATCTTCCACCGCGTGATAATAAATACGCTTGTAATTTAGATAGTATCCAATTGGGTCGCTATCACAAAACACATAGATATCTTCATATGCCTTAAAATCAATCACCTGCATATATGGAATCTCACACTTTGCAAGTTTCTTTGTAAAAATAATGCGATTTATCATATGTTTTAACAAATTACGATAGTTTTTCCTATATTTTGCAAGTTCTGGAAAAAAATCCTCCCGTTTTTCATCCAATGCAATAACTTCATGAAAAATTTTTGTCTTTACAAGCCTGTCCCCTAAGTGCTCAAAGTCTGTTGATATGGAGCTCAACGCGATATCCGCTTTCTGGTACTGATTGACTGGCGTCTGTCTTACCAATTTCATTTCTTTTAAGATTGCCACATACACATGATAGAAAGTATGGCAAACATATATTCTACTTTTTGTTTTTTTCATTTATGACACCTCGTCTGTCTTGGCAGTTCTAGTATATTGATACCCTTTCCTTGGCGCAATTAACGGTGCTAGACTTAAAGGCCCTTCTTTTTCTGGCACCACACACCCTTGTATCAATCCGTCACAGAATCGAAAAAGTCGGTCCGCTGCCTCCTTGGGACTCCATTTCTCTACAATTGTATGATATGCATTAACCGCCAATCTTTTTCGCAATACCTCGTCCTGACACAACGTCAATACTTGATTTTGAAATTCTCGATAACGCCCTGTTTTATATACCAATCCATTAAAACCATGTTGCATTAGAAAAGGGACTGCTCCAATGCCACTTCCTGCTACAACTGCACAAGCACTGTTCATCGACTCATTTAAAACTGCTCCCCAGCCTTCCAGATAATTGCTGGTAAACAAAAAAATATTTGACGCCTCCATATAGCGCCGCACCTCTTGCGGCGGCTGAAATCCATGAAACGTAACGCGATGTTCCAGATGCCAACTGCGTACAAGTTCTAAAAGCGTTCCCGCAAGTTCTCCATCTCCCACCATATCCAAATGAAAAGAAATCTTTTGTTTCTCGAGAAACCTTGCTGCCTTTATCGCATATTCTGGATGCTTTAATTTTAGAAAACGACCTGCCCACAAAATTCTAATCTCTTGTCTACCACTCTGTTCAAAGTGATGTTTTTGTTCAAACAGTTCCTCTAAATTGTAATAATTTACGGCTGGAAAATAACCCCAGACAAATTTCTTGTCTGGATATGCATGTACAAGCCCAAAATCAGACGCCACATAAGCACCGTGACACAACAAATATACAGGCGCATTTGCATATTGTGTATGGTCTTCGTACTTTTTCTTTCGGCCGCGCGGGGAGATAGATTTCCATTGCCCTTCTCGGTAAAGACGCTCACTTGCACGAATCACAATCTTTCCCGCATTGAGTCTAGGCTTAATATAACTTTCATCTTCAACACCGCCGAATACAACCACATCACTGTCCATAATCCGTTTGGCACACTGTTTCGCATCCTGATAATAAAGCATTAAATACGGAATCGCACGAACTTCATTCCCCCAACCCATTTTTACTCGGTCTTCTTCCATTGGAGAGGTCTGTATAAAGGCAAATTCTACGCCAAGTCTTTGATACAACTCATTTGCCATTGGAATTTGGTGATGATTAATATAATTAGACACAACTGTTAATCTCATGATAGATATCCAAAAGCCTCCTGTAATTTGTCTCCGGGTCGTGTGTTCTAAGCGCATGTGCCTTTGCATTGGACGAGAGCGATATTGCAAGTTTATCATCCTCAAAGATACGAAGAATAGAATCCTTTAAACGCTTAGGTTTATCCTTTGGATACAAAAAACCATCCTTTCCGTCATTCACCAAATTATGCACACCACCAACATTTGCAGAAACTACTGGAACACCTAGAAGCATCGCCTCGCCAACCGAATTGGGCGAATTTTCAATTGCAGATGGGCATAAAAACACATGTGTTTTCAAAAAGCGCGCGCACATTTTGTCTGATTGTAAACGTCCAACAAAACGCACATGGTCTTCCAATTTGTTTTGTTTTATCTGTTTGAGCAAAAATTTTCCATACCCTGAAAGCTTAATCTTATCCTTAATACTATCATTTGCCGTGATGACATCCCCTGCCACATAGACAACCGTATCCTCAAATTCTTCCAAAAGGTCTGGCAAAATGTCAATCACATAGTGTAAACCTTTAATTGGATAATTTCCTTGACTTAAAAAAAGAGAATACCGTTCAATCTTATCAATACTCCATGTATCATTATAGAAGTCCGAGCGCAGTGTCTCATTCATAAAATGGTATCTTGCATCGGGTGCAAGTTTTTTTGTCATCTCCCTGTCAAAATCCGTTCTACCAGTAACATGCCCCACCATAGAAAGTGCTTCCTTCTCATATTCTCCGCGCTTTGCAAACTTTGCCTGCTGGTCAAACAGACCATCTTTTTTAAGAATATCGCGAAAAGTCTTTTTCTTCTGTACAGAATAAGGCAAGTCTGCCATATATACTTCCGCAATCGAACTGCAAAGTCCCTGTATTCCAATTAGCGTGCGCGACGGGTGTCGAAATGCCTTTACGCATGCGAGCGTATGTGGATACTCTGTGCCAAAGATATGAACAATATCTGGCTCAAAATCTTTTATCACAGCACCAAGACTCTCCTCTAAAGCAGCGTCATATTTCTCTGGATGCACCGTGTCTTCGCGAAAAATATAATAGTTAATTCCTTGTGCCTTATCCTTCACAAATAAGGAAGTGTCTTCTTTCACAAATCTTCTGCTCTCCGATTCTGGAAAACAGATTCCAAGTGTTATGTCATTTCTATCCTGATGTGCCATCAATTTTCCTGCAAGACCAGAAAGCCATCCTTCCTTAATTACAATTTTTTGCCCCAGACTCTTTGCGATAAACGGGAGCATAATATTACACAACCATAAAACTCTCATACAATCCCCTCCATATGGTCAAAATAGTCTCTTAAACGCTCCTTTTCCCCTATTTTAAGAAAGTGTCCTTGAGCCTATCAAGTTACCTGTTCGCTTTCTTCTGAATCTTGTATATAACTTTTTTAATCTTATTATAGATTCCTGACAAATGTTGGTTTGACGCTATGGCGCCTCGCAAGGGTGCTAAAGTCAGTAACAACAATAGTCGGTATCGGTCAGCCTTTTTCTTGCCAAGATAGTGAACCACAATCTCACGATGCTGATAGGCAGAACGCTTTTGGTTCTTTTTCGTCTCAGAATAGCCGCCCCCTTCATACACCGCAACCACCACAGGAATATACAAGATTTCTGCCTTTTGCTTATAAAAACACCATAGAAAATGTTCGTAGTCTGCCCTTACAGTATACTCTGGCCGGTATGCCCTAATGCCAAACATCGTTTTATGGTAGAAACAAGTCTGATGGCAAGGCACATTTCGATAACATGTAAAATCATTTATTTCTGGTGATGCATATATCACTGTTTTTTGCATCTTATGGTACAAATTTCCATATACAATATCTGCTCGATGCCCCTCTTTTTGCAGTTTTTTAATTTCCGCAGTTACTTTTTCTAGCACATTTGTATGATAAAAGCTATCGCCAGTATTTAAAAACAGAAAATATGTTCCATTTGCCAATGCTATTGCCTGATTCATTGCATCATAAATGCCACTATCCTTTTTTGTATACACATGAAGTCGTGTATCTGTGTATCGTTCTGCAAGCGCTTTTACAGAACCGTCCTTGGAGCCACCATCTTTTATAATTACTTCATAATTTGGATATGTCTGTTCTAAAATACTATCTATGGTATCATAGAGCCGCTGTCCAGAATTTAGACAAACTACAATAATGCTGTAACAAATTTCCTGCTCCATACGAATCTCCCTTTTCTTAAAATTGCCGCTCTAACTCCCATCTGCCCGCTTTAGCGGGCCTACTAATCAGGATGTGGGAAATTTTAATTTCACACGAACTCCCATCTGCCCGCTTTAGCGGGCCTACTAATCAGGATGTGGGAAATTTTTGACTTCACACTAAATCCTTCTGCAAAATCAAAAGCGAAACTATTATGTAACAATTTGGCTTTTTTCTTTCTGTCGCAGGCATTCAACCATATCTCAAATGTGTGAGGACTCCCATCTCTGTAGGCAGCGAGCAACTAATTCGTATCCGTAGCGACATTCAATGCCCCATCTAATATACCTCCAGCAGACTGCACAAGCACGCAAAAGAATGCTATCCTGTTGCGTATAATGCGCGGCAGCATAAACGCCCAATGGCGTACTTGAAAATCTATCAAAGAAAACAATTTCTTTACTTGTGTATATAGCGCTGTGTTTCAAAAAGCCAGCTTCGATAAGGAAGCAAACCTACCCCCTCTCGATGCGCCTGCAACAAAAAGATTAAAAAAGAAGCCAAATATACCACAAATAAAACAGCTTTTGCTTTTTTTTGAATTTTCACATCTTGTATCTGTCTCAAAATCAGCGGAAGCAAAAATAATTGTGATACTCCAAAATAATAAGAAAGCCGCGTCACCACTGGCAAAAAGGAAAAAAATGTGCCTGTCACAAACGCCAGTAAATTCAAATGCCCATAAAATCGAAGTTCCCGATACCAGCTTTGCGTTTCAAGTAAAGTATTTAATGGAAAATTACGGTGTTCTCTCTGCGCAAAAGCACGTGTATGCAAAAACCAAACATAAAAAGCAATTACAATTAATATGCGAAGATTGCCAAACCAACTTCCTCCTCCCGCAAGATAAATCGTATTTTTATAAGAAGGATACAATACCAGCGCAAGCTTTAAGAGAACTCCTCTCCCCATATAACAGACTGCACTTGCTACAAGCCCTGCCACAATCTGCCACTTTTTCCAATCAAGTGAAGCAATCCAATAAACAGGAATCACCAACAAAACGGACTTGTGAAACAGTGCTGCTATTCCTACCCAAAACACAAATTTTAACCAATCCTTCTCCAAGGCATATCTCATGGAAAAAAGTGCAATCGACAACGCTAGATAATAACGGACTGTATTGAATGTCTGAAAATACAATCCCAGTGCCATAAATAGAAAAAAACTTTGTGAAAAACTGACACTCTGTTCTGTAAATGACTTTAAGAAAAAAAACAAAGTAGCAAAAGCAAAGATCGCAAATACAAATTCGTAGTATTCTCCACCCGAAAGTAGATAGACCAGTTTTACCAGCCAGTTAAACCCCACTTCTGTCACAACATAGCCACCGACATACACTTCATGGGCAGTCTGTGTGTATTGCCAATAATCATTTCCAATGCCAAAACGAAACGCAGATATCAAAAAAAGCACCAAAAAGATTCCTGCGAGATACAATCGATTCCGAAAACTTTTTCTTGTTCGCTGTCCGCAAATCCAAAGAGATTCTCCTATCTGATATGGTTGAATCTGACAAGCCATCTTACATGTCACTGCAGTTATGAACAAATAAAACAAAATAGAACATATTCTGTCCGCTGTCACAAAAGCCTCCTTCTCACAATCCCGCTACAGACTGAATCCCTTTTCGCATCAATGCCAGCGCATTTTTCTTTGGAATCTCCTGACACATTACTTTTCCGTGAGCCAGAATAAATCGCACTGCCATTGGGTAAGCCAATCCGCCATACAAAAAGTGATACAACACACCTCTGTCAATAAAAAACTTGTCTGTATATCCCGCAAACCATGTTGATTCGCGTTCAATCTCCGAACCAATCTCAACAGGAATGGCATAGACCACAAGACCATATTTTAGACAGTCCTTCAAAAACAGACTATCCTCTCCATTGCTATATTTGGCTCCACCGCCAAACAACAGCGAAAACGTAATGTGTGCCGCATGTAATTTCTCTCGCCGCACTGCAAACGAATAGGTTGGATAACGCCCTGCATTCCACACATGAACCCTGTGATACTGTTTTGTATGATAGGTTGCGCGTGATGCACCCACACGCACATTAAACAATAAAAAATCTGCCTCTGGATGTGCTACAAACGCATCTAGCACCTGCTTTTCATATCCCTTATCATAACGAATATCCTCGTCAGAAAAAAGCACAATCTCTGCCTCTGCACGCATCAATGCATTATTTCTGCTAAGACCAACACCTTTTTCCCGAAATTCATAGCACTGTATTTGCCTGCCATTGTGCATGTATTCTTTATAGCCAAAGTGATCGGTCTGATTAATAATAATCGCATCACTTTCCAGACCCATGCGCTCTGCAATTGTGGAAATATCTTGGTTTACAGCCGACACCAACACCTGTAATTTCATCTGTGTTCCACCCCCTTCCAATCCGAAAGCTATTTCAGAAAAGCTATTTCCCAAAAATTATTTTAATCCATAATAAATTCCAGTCCATAAAGCATCTGCTTTGGTAAGGATTCCTCCCACAGTTTTACCGCCTTGCAACTGTACATTTTCTATCTCGTCAATAATTCTTTCTCGATAGGTCTTTCCAAACGGAATCACTGCCAGAAAAACCGCATTTTGTTGCATCACTCTACTTTTTTTGGTATTATACACCTGAAAATGTGCACTGTCAGCAATTCCTAGATTTTGTATCTCCTCTAAAAACGCCATTGCTTCCTCTCCGTCCGAAGCGTCTATTAGCATAATCTTAGAATGTGCTTCGACTAGCATTTGTAGATTTTCACAAAGCATTTTTCGTTGTCTGTTCTGAATTGTCTGAAACTTATTTTTTTTGTAGCGTGCCACAAAAGTCATGCCATATGCTGGCACCCCTGTGTATCTGGTAATGTCTCTTTTGGTATAAATTACAGAACCCATACAAAACCGAAATGCTGTCAAAAAGATACCGAGCAATCCCGCCAAAAGCCCCCCTAAAAATGCTGCCCTCCATGTAAAAAATGGAACATCTTCCTGCACAATCTCCAAATCGTCAATTTTATAGATTTGGTCAAACTCATCCTTTGTTTCTCCAAAGGACTCCAGCGCAGTGCCAATCGCATTTTTAATTTCCTCAACTTGAGCAAACTCTAATCCGCGCACAGTAATTGTCAAATAACGCACATCCGATAAAATATCTGCTGTTATCATATTTTGAACCTGACTTCTGTCATACTGATCGCCAAGTTGTTCCATCGCTCTCCCAAGGATTGAATCGGAAACAAGCACATCATTCCAAGTAAAATCATTGTAATGATGTTTTGCCTCCAATGCTCCCGCAGCAAACTTAATATAATACTCTGTCTCAGACACATAACATCTCTCTTGCATCTGCAATAACGCAACAATTAGAGAAAGACCGCTGCCCAAAACGGCACCGGCCATTGTCAAAATCAATAGTCTTGGAAGTGTTATCATATATGTGGCAAATAGCGCCCTACTATCAATCCCTGTCTTTTCCACCTTATCTGCTCTTTTCTCCCTCATTTATCTCTTTCGATACACTTTTTGCCGCGGTTGTCTGTCCCGCATTTACACCTTCGGTACTTTCCGACTGAAACAGTATTTTTAATGTTAAAAGCATTAGTTTCAAGTCAAGCCACACGCTGTAATTTTCAATATAAAATAAATCCAGCTTTAACTTATCATACGGTGTTGTATTGTATTTTCCATACACCTGTGCATATCCAGCAAGCCCTGCCTTGACCTTCGTCCGAAAAGTAAACTCTGGCATATCCTCTTGATACTGCTGAATAATCTCTGGTCGTTCTGGTCTTGGACCAATAAAAGACATCTCTCCACTCAATATATTAAAAAGCTGCGGAAGCTCATCAATCCGAACCTTTCTAATAAATTTGCCAATTGGTGTAATGCGACTGTCATTCTTTGCCGCAAGTCTTGCGACACCATCTTTCTCGGCATCTGTGCGCATACTCCGAAACTTTAATATCTGAAATGTACGCATATCACGTGTACATCGCATCTGTTTGTAAAATACAGGACCACCATCATACAACTTTATAGCGACAGCCGTCACAAGCATAAACGGCGATGCGACAATCATTAACAGCAACGAACAAACAATGTCAATTAATCTTTTTACTACACGCTGTTCAATTGTCATCGCATATTCCCGCGTAAGCAATATTGGCGTATCAAACAAATGAAGCTGGTCTGATCCTTTAATCATAATATCTGGAATTTTAGGCATCATATAGACTCGGATTCCTCTGCTGTAGCAAAATTTTAACAACTTGTTGCGCAATGCAGTATCTATATCCCATAGTATTACACCGTCATAGTCCGTTAAGATTTCTTGTTCTAATACCTGCAAGCCATCACTCTCAAAAGCACACTTCACAATATTGTACTTGTCCTTGCGCGACTCAAATTTCATTAAAATATCTTCTGTTGGTCGCTCTCCACTGATAAACAACAAATTCTTTGGCGGGAAAAAACGCTGATACAGTTTATGACTGACAAAAGTCCAAACCGCAGATACAACAATCTGTCCCAACATCATGAGCAAAAGTGGATATGGTGTGACAAGTCCTAATGACAACAGTGAAATCTGAAAATAAGAGACAATATTTGCGCACAATAACGATATCACCTGTGAAAAAAACACATCCATCGGTTTAAGATATCCTACTTTAAGCCCACCATAAGTCGCTGAAAAAAATAACAACAATATGAAATAAACGGCTGCCAAAAGCCAGAAACCTTTTCTGTGAAAACTTCTCCACATGCCGCTCTGCATAATATCATTATATACTTTCTGCCAGACATAAATATACAAGATTGTCTGAACAAAAAGACCTATCAATGACAACTGTAATATAATTGTTCTTTTTATTGCCTCTATCCGTCTCACTGTTCAGCCTCCAAACCAAAATCGTGCAGGAATTGCCCACCATGCAGCCTAAATCCGCCTTAAAACAGCCCGAAATGCCCAGAAAAACATATAGTACACACTTTTCACAAAAGACAACATTTCCTGTTTGCGATATAGATTCCAAATCCTTTTGACTGCTGTCAGTTTATTTGACGACAAGGTATCTACACTTCTTCTGTATTTTACCAAATTCTGATCAATACCATATCCCACACCATGTCTTTTTAAAATCTGCCACCATGTTGCTGTATCTTCACTTGCGATATGCGGCATATAAATATCTTCATCTGGTATTTTATCTCGGTCAATCATCACTGTAGAAGTAAAAATCGTTGTGTTTTTTAGCGCTTGCTGATATGTGATACGCCTAGGTACATGTACCACTTTTCCTAGCCCTTTTCCTGACGCATCCGCAAATTCGTATCCCATAAATACAAATCCAGCACTTGTATCTTCTGTCCGTTGTATGTTTCTTAAATATTGCAACTCTACTGTAAGCTTATCTGGCAACCAGATATCATCTGCATCCAAATAACAGATATACTGCCCACAAGCTTGCTTGACACCTCTGTTCCTCGCCTCTGCCGCGCCACCATTTTTCTCAAGTGATACAAGTTTTACACGCTTATCTGTGCTACTTTTTTCCTGAATATATTCTCGACTTTTATCACAGGAACAATCATCCACCAACAAAAGTTCCCAGTCTGTATAGGTCTGCGCCTGCACACAGTCAATTGTCTGCCGAATAAACTGTTCTGCATTGTACACAGGCACAATAATACTCACAATGCCTGGTCTTTTCTCACCCATGCCTAAAATTCTTCCTTTACAAGATATTTGGGCCGGTCTTTCACTTCCATATACATCTTACTCATATACTGTCCCATAATGCCAATACAGAGTAACTGAACGCCCCCAATCAATGAGATAATACACATCATGGACGGCCAACCAGCGACTGGATCTCCATAAATCAATGCCCTGACAAAGATAAAAATCATAAACACAAAAGCGATAAAGCAAAATAAAATACCAAACACCGAAGCAATCGACAAGGGCGCTGTCGAAAATGCCATAATCCCATCTAAAGAATACAAAAACAATTTCCAGAAGGACCATTTCGTCTCTCCTGCTACACGCTGTACATTCTCATACTCAATCCATTTTGTCTGAAATCCGACCCAACCAAAAATACCTTTGGAAAAGCGGTTGTACTCCCGCATTGATAGAATTGCGTCTGTGACCTTCCGCGTCATAAGCCTATAATCCCGGGCACCATCAACAATCTCGGTCTTTGAAATCTTGCGCATTAGCCCATAAAATCTTCTGGCAAAAAAGGAGCGAATTGGGGGCTCTCCTTTCCTGTCCACACGCCTTGTTGCCACAGAATCATAGCCCTGTTCTATATAACCATACATCTCTGGCAAAATTGCCGGTGGGTCCTGTAAATCCGCATCCATCAACACTGTAAAATCTCCCACCGCCTTCTCAAGCCCTGCTATTATGGCAGCCTCTTTTCCAAAATTTCTAGAAAACGAAACAAGGTGTACCCGCGCATCCTTTTCTCGCAGTGCCTTTACTGCCTTCACAGTTCCATCTTTTGAACCATCATCTACAAATATAAACTCAAACTCCACATCCTTTTCATGGAAAAACGATTCCTGCTTCACTGCTTCTGCATAAAAAAGCGGCACACTCTCCTCCTCATTATAGCAGGGCACAATAATACTCAACATCTTTGCATATGCCTTCAACTGCCTATCCTCCAATTCACTTATCGGACTCCATTGTATTTCATAATTAATCCGGCTATTTTCGCTATAACCTCCGTATTGGTAGGTCTTGTAGTTCTATTACCATAGCTTTTTTCAAATAATGTTTTAAAGGTTTCAGATTCTTTTTCATTCCATGCTGTCTCTATCGTATTTCGTATTGCACGCTCAACATGTTTATCTGTAGTATTATAACGCTTTGCCACCTCTGGATACAAACGTTTTGTGACAGCGGTTAAAGTTTCAGGCTCTTGACAAGCTATCAGGACTGCCTCCCGCAAATAGCGGTATCCTCTTTGTCTCGCCTGAAATCCGAATCTAATCATATGGTATGTAGTTTGTCTGAGGATATCTGTTCTCGAACACTCATCATCCATATTTACTTTCATCTCATCCTAATTTGCCAAATTCCTATAATCTGGCGTTTCCTGCATTTTCACAAAACCATTCATAAGCAAGACGGACACCCTCCTCAAGTGAAACCTTATGACTCCATCCCAACTCGTGAAGTTTTGTCACATCAGTAAGTTTTCTCGGCGTGCCATCTGGCATTTCCTGATTCCAGACAATTTCCCCTTCATAACCAACCACACGCTGAACCGTTTTTGCAAGCTCACTGATAGAAATTTCTTCTCCAGTACCAATATTTACATGTTGTTCTCCACTGTAATGCTCCAGTAAAAATACACAGGCATCTGCCATATCATCCACATACAGAAATTCCCGCAGTGGTGTTCCTGTTCCCCACAATTCTACAGTCGGCGCATTGTCCTTTTTCGCATCATAAAATTTTCTAATCATCGCTGGCATAACATGCGATCCCGAAAGGTCATAATTGTCGTATGGTCCATACAGGTTTGTCGGCATACAACTGATAAAATCATCTCCATACTGTCTTTTAAAAAATTTACACATTTCCAAGCCTGCAATCTTTGCAATCGCATAAGCCTCATTGGTCTCCTCCAGTGGACCTGTCAACAGCGCATCCTCAGGAATCGGTTGTGGCGCCATACGAGGATAAATACAAGTACTTCCCAGAAACAATAACTTTTTTACTTGATAGTCATGACAACACTTAATGACATTGCACTGAATCTGCATATTCTCATAGGCAAAATCAGCTGGTGTCGTGTTGTTTGCATTAATTCCACCAACTTTTGCCGCCGCAAGTACAACTATATCTGGTCTCTCCATTTCAAAGAAGTCTCTTACTGCCTGTTGATTGGTAAGATCCAGTTCCCTGTGCGTTCTGCCAATCACATTTTTGTATCCATTTTTATCAAGACTCCGCATAATTGCGGAGCCAACAAGTCCCCTATGTCCTGCCACATAGATTTTATCAGACTGATTCATTTCTTCCTTCCCTTCTCTGCGCTCTGTATGCTGCACATGAAATTCCTGCAACTTCTTTAAGATCTGCCTCCATCATCATGGACACAAGCCCCTTAAAATCAACTTTGCGTTTCCACCCAAGTTCCTTTTCTGCCTTTGCTGCATTTCCCCACAGAAATTCAACCTCTGCTGGCCGATAAAACTCAGGGTTGACATCGACGAGAAGCTTTCCACTTTCCGCATCATATCCCCTCTCATGAACACCTTCCCCTTCCCAGCGGATTGTAATTCCCAACTCTGCAAATGCAGCCTCAACAAACTGACGTACTGTATGTGTCTCATTCGTCGCCAGTACATAGTCTCCCGGTGCTTTTTGCTGAAGCATCAGCCACATACCTTCGACATAATCTCCTGCAAATCCCCAATCTCTTTTCGCATTCATATTGCCAAGAGAAATTTTATTTTGTTTTCCTGCGACTATATTTGCTATAGCAAGCGTAATCTTCCTTGTAACAAAATTTTCACCGCGTCTGGGAGATTCATGATTAAATAAAATACCATTACAGGTGAACATATTATAGGATTCTCTATAGTTGACTGTTATCCAATAAGAATACAACTTTGCTGCACCATACGGACTTTTTGGATAAAATGGAGTTGTCTCACTCTGCGGTGCTGTCTCAGGAAGGCCACCAAAAAGTTCTGATGTAGACGCCTGATAATATCTGCAATTTCCTCCATTTACGCGAATTGCCTCAAGCAACTTTAAAGTACTGACTCCCGTCGCATCCGCAGTGTACTCTGGAACCTCAAATGACACCCCAACATGCGATTGCGCTGCAAGATTATAAACCTCAGTTGGTCTAATTTCACTGATAATTCGCATAAGATTAGAAGAATCTGTCGTATCCGCAAAATGGAGAAAAAATTTGATTTTATAGTACTCGGACTGAATCAGATGATCAATGCGCATTGTGTTGGATATACTATGCCTGCGAATCAACCCATGAACCTCATATCCCTTTGCCAGAAGAAACTCTGCCAGATAAGAACCATCCTGTCCCGTAATTCCTGTAATCAACGCTATATTATTCATTTAATATTTTTCCTTTCCTAATCCTATCACAATTTCCAATACCTTCCATTTTCTCTTTTAGTATACAGATACTTTCTCAATATGACAAGCACTTTATATATTCTGCAATAGCCTTTTCCCAATCTGCAAACTTATAGTCTGTCGTCAGATGAAGCATATAATTCTCAAGCACAGAGTACGCTGGTCTTGGCGCGACAATTCCCTTTGTATTTTTGTCATACTGCTCTGTTGTAACTGTTTCGACAACTGTATTTTTTTTGGTAAGTCTATAGATTTCTCTTGTAAAATCAGCCCAGTTTGTGACGCCCTCACAAGTGCCATGAAAAAGTCCAAAATTATCAGTTGGCAATAAATGAACAATTGCTCCTGCAAGCTCGTCTGCACTTGTAGGAGAACCAAACTGATCACCGACCACTGCCACTTTGTCATTTTTCTCTGATAATCCAAGCATTGTCTTGACAAAGTTTTTTCCATCACCATACAACCATGCAGTACGAACAATAAAATACTCCGTTGCAAATTCCTTAACAAATTGCTCCCCTGCAAGCTTTGTCTTTCCATACACTGCTTTTGGATTTGGCATATCAAACTCTGTATATGGAGTGCTTGCAGTTCCATCAAACACATAATCCGTAGAAATGTGCATTAGTCGCGCATGGTATTTCGACGCTGCAATACTTAAGTTTCTTGGCCCAATAGCATTGATTTTATATGCGTTGTCCACGTCAGTCTCACAGGCATTTACATTGGTGTGTGCCGCACAATTGATGATTGCAAACGGTTGTACCTCCGATACAAACTTGTCCACCGCCTCTATATTCGTAATATCAAGTTCGCCAACATCTGTGTTCACACACTCATATTCTGTGCTATTTTGATATTTTTTATTGATTGCACGTCCAAGCTGCCCATTACAACCAGTCACAATTATTTTCTTTGTTGTTTTTCTCATAATCGTTTCCTTCATAAAACCAATTTCCTTTCTTGTATTCTTTATCTTTTCTCCGAATCCTTAAGACTATTCATTGTTGGGAAAACAAAGAATGTTACAATCAAGTAGGGAATGTTTATCCTCCCCTACTCGCGCGCTGGGTACCCGTCAGCGAACCGATAAATCGGTTTGATGACAAATCTCACTTGGGTGCCCGTGTGCATAAAATTAGTCCGAAGCAGCTTCGGACTAATCTCATTCCCTACTCACCCAATCCATCCTCTATGATTTTTACCATAGTTGACAAGGCCTCATTCTCATCGGAACCATCACAGATAATCTCAATCTCATCGCCGCTTTTCACGCATGCACCTAGCACGCTTAGCACGCTCTTGGCATTTGCCGTATTTCCACGGAATGTAAAGGTTATCAGCGCATTGAACTGCATTGCTTCCTTACATAAGATACCTGCCGGACGCAAATGCAGCCCTGTTGGGTTTTTAATGACTACCTTCTGACAAACCATATCTCATCCCTCCAAATTTCTAAATCTTTCCATCGTACATTACAACATTACATTTTGTATCAACTCTGCCAGTTCCCTTGCCTCCCTCTCAATCAGTGCTTGGTCCCTGCCCTCAATCATTACTCGCACAAGTGGCTCTGTACCCGAAGGTCGAATCAATACTCTACCTTCGTCAGCAAATTTAGCACTTACATGTTCGATTGCTTCTGCAATCTCTGTGTATTCCATATAACTGTTCTTTTTATGATTCGGAACCTTCGCCCCCACAAGTGCCTGCGGCAGCACTGTCATAATCATAGCGAGCTCTGAAAGCTGCTTTCCAGTCTCAACCATTACCTGTAATAAATGAAGTGCGCTGAGCAAGCCATCTCCCGTGGTATTTTCATCAAGAAAAATAATGTGTCCTGATTGTTCCCCACCAAGATTTGCACCAATCTCCTGCATTCGTTCCAGCACATATCGATCTCCTACCTTTGTCTGTTCAATATTGATTCCTTTCTCTTTTCCCATAAGAAAAAAACCAAGATTGCTCATTACAGTAGCTACAATTGTATTGTCTTTTAAAGTCCCTTTTGCTTTCATGTGATTACCAATAATTGCCATAATCACATCGCCGTCAACCTGCTTTCCAGTTTCATCCACAGCAAGTAATCTATCCGCATCCCCATCAAATGCAAGCCCAAGATTCGCCTTCTCATAAACAACCCTTGCCTGAAGTTCTTCCATATGCGTAGAACCGCAATTGGCATTAATATTTGTCCCATCAGGGTTATTATGGATTGCCACCACATCCGCCCCAAGCTCCTTTAATGTCTCCACCGAAGTATAATAAGATGCACCTTCTGCACAATCCACAACAATTTTCATACCAGCAAGTTCCACTGGAACAGACTGCACCGAATGATTGATATACTCCTCTCGTGCATCTGTGCGATACTTAATCTTTCCCACACTTGGTCCTGTTGGAAACTGTACATCTTTCATACCACTGCGAATTAGCGCTTCAATCTCATCCTCTAAGGAATCCGGCAACTTAAATCCATTTCCGTCAAAAAACTTAATTCCATTAAACTCCACTGGATTATGTGAAGCCGAAATCACAACTCCTGCATCGACTCTGTACTTCTTTGTCAGATATGCAATTGCTGGTGTGGGCACTACACCCACATATACTACATTCGCTCCCACAGAACACGCGCCTGCCATCAACGCATTTGCCAGCATATCACCTGAAATGCGTGTATCACATCCAACCATAATTGTTGGTTTGTGCGCCTTCTCCTTTGATAAGACATAAGCTCCTGCTTGCCCTAGCTGCATCGCAAGCAGCGGCGTCAGCTCATCGTTTGCTACACCTCTTACTCCGTCTGTTCCAAATAACCTCGCCATCTTTTCCATCCTCCAATTACTCATTCTCAGCGTTATTATTTTCTTCGCCGCCTTCCGCGCCTTCGTCTCCTGTATCTTCCACAATCTCCTCCAGCACGATTGTCATTAGATATGGCTGTTGTAGCGTTACGTTGTCAGGAAGATTAAATGTAATTTCTCCCTGATACACTCCTGCAACCCATTCCGCAAATCCCAGTTTTTCTAACAACGCCTCCATATCCACAACGCCAATCGTACTCTCTACATTTACAGCATCAACAGCCACGCGTGTTCCTGATATACGGATTGTATAGTAATCTTGAGTTTCCACTTCCTTCAGTGTCAGATTAAGCTGCTCTGGTTTGCTGCCAGCAGCAAAATTCCTAGCTGGTATCTGCAACTCCCTTGTCACAAGCTGCTCAATCCCAACTGTAACACTTACATTGCCACTAAAATTGCTATTTGCAAACTGCACATTGCTTGGCAAATACTTTTTAATATTGAGCACAACTGTCACAGGTTCCTGCGCGCCCTCTACAGTAAGTGCGGCATCTGCAATAGAAATTTTTGATATGCTGTCTAGCGCACTGGTTCTACCTGCTATCTTTACAGTTTCTGGCACACTGACAATTCCCTCACTCACCACATATCCTCTTGCAGGTTCCCCTGCAACGACAAAGCTTAGCGGAACATCCTTTGTCGCTAAAATCGTAACTGACACATTTACTTTGGAAATATTCATCTTAATGGAATTATTTTTTATCTCTTTGCCTTCCACATCATACAATTTAAGGTCCACACTTGTATTGATATCGGAAGAACTTCCCTCAACATTAGTCACTGCATCTACATGGTCAATCAATTGAATAATAGACTCTGGCCCTGAGAATCTGACAACATTCTCACTGGTCTCAACTTTTCCGACCACATAGCCCTCTGCCGGTGAACCTATTGTAGAAGCAAGGATTGGCTTCTGGATACTTGTCTTTGTCTCAATAGAAAGCTTTACATTTTCAATACTGGTTTTAAAATCTAATTCAGAATTATTTCTTACACTCGACACAGTAATCCTTACGGTATTCATAAATGTCAGCTCGGACATATCTGCAACTGCTCTAATATCTTCTCTCGATATATTAGAAATAACCGAACTTTTTCCAGTCACTGTCACATTAACCAAATTCGTCCCGTCAAGCACTTCATAGACTTTTCCCTCATTTGTCACTGCATCTACATTGATAAACTCAACAGGAATATTGTTAAAATTCTTTGGTTTTATTGGGTCTGTAATATTGTTCACCACAAACCACAAGCCACAGGATACAATCACTGCCAGAAGTTTCAATCCAATATTGTTGGTGAGCATTCTTATAGCTTTTTTAAACAGACTATTTTTCATCCTTAGCCCTACCTTTCCAGAGCCTGCGCTTCTGTTTCTTAGTCTCCTCCACTTCTTTATTCTGTATCATATTGAGTTTTTCCCGCAAACCATCTGCGTCAAGATTACGATATAATTTCCCTTCGTAAGTGACACTGACATGGCCTGTTTCCTCTGATACAATAATTGTAAGTGCATCTGTCACTTCTGAGATTCCCACAGCGGCACGATGCCTTGTTCCTAACTCTTTACTAATTCCCATATTGTCAGACAACGGCAGATAACAAGTTGCCGATACAACACGGTTTCCGCGTATAATAACCGCACCATCGTGAAGTGGCGTATTATGCTCAAAAATATTAATAAGCAACTGATTAGAAATCAGACCATCCACCTCAATACCTGTTCTCTCATATTCTGTGAGCAACACATTTTGTTCGATAACCATCAATGCGCCCGTTTTTACCTTACCCATCTCAAAACTTGCCTTTACTAAGTCATTGACAGTCTTATCAGAAAAACGCTCATCTGTCGGCTTCTCAAAAGAAATAATATTTGTGATAAAACTTTTCCGACCAAGCTCCTCAAGCGCATGTCGCAATTCTGGTTGCAAAATAACAATCACTGCTGTGACTGCAATACTCAACACATTTTCTACAATCCATATAATGGTATGCATCTTGAAAATAAGCGCTAACAGAATAAACACAATGATAATAATAATTCCCTTCATTAGGAGCCATACTTTGGTGTGTTTTACCCACGCCATAATCTCATACAGCAAAAAGGATATAATGATGACCTCCACTATATCCTCCCACCTGATGTTTAAACTGCGCAATGACAAAGTATCAATATATGAATTAAAGTGTTCAAGAATCATACTCATTTTGATCCATCCCTCTTCTGCTGTCCAACTGCTTTTTCAGGTACTCTTATTGTCTTCACTCTTTTTTGTGGCGCTGACACCGCATTTTTTGGTACAGCTTTCACATAATAATAGTATTCATCATCTTCAAACTGTACATGCTCTGTGCGGGAATAATCCACATTGAAAACAAAAAATGCAAAAATCTTTGCCAGTATAACAGCAACAACACTACCAATAATCAAACCTATGATGGAAAGATTTGTATTATACATCAAATCTCCAAACAATAAAATCATAACGTCAAGAAGTGCGCCTGTGACCATCGCAATCGTCCATGCATAATCAACACTCAGTCTTCTAATAAAATAAACTGCAATCAATGTCGCCGCAAATGCCACGATCATTATAAACATTTCCTTATTGCCAATTAATCCATCAATAATATAGCGAAATTTTTCTAGTGTACCATCTTCTTCAAAAATATTTAGCATCGATGCGCTACCAATCATGTAACGCACTGTATAATATACAATCACTCCGCTCGCGACAGACACTGCTGAAAATGGTGTTCCGACAAGTCCCATCACAATTGGCATCACATAAGGTATCTTTAAAATAAAACAAAGTGGCGTCAACAATACGGCAATCGTATCATGTGACGAAAACCGAAAATAGAGAATAAACAGTATTAGAAAAACTACCAACACAATTAGAGCACACTCCATGGAAAATTTATACAGATGTCCGAGAGTCACTGCCGCCGCCACAAACACAATAAAATTCATAGGCATAACTGCGCATATTAATGCAAACACCAACACGACTGCTGTCTTCTTGAGTTCACTCATATAGCCAATACTACTATTGATCATCACAAGAGTCATCAGCGCAAGCAAAAATTTAAAAAATGGTGTCAGATACAGTTCATATTTACTGTAAAAATTTTTCAACTGTTCTCTAAAAACCAAAAGAGTCGTCATAATTATTTCCTCGCTAACCTTACCTTTCATCCCTATTTCTTTGTTTCCCTGTCATACAGGTAAGCAAGTTTCTTTAGATTGTTGTAATATGTCTTAAGGCTCTTTTTTGCCTTTGTATACCGATAGGTAAAAACTCCATAGGAAAAAGCTGCATACACCGCCATAAAGATCAGATAATTAATAATCGCCGACTTCGCAAATTGCAACAGATCCATCTTGTAAATATCGGCCATAAAAATCTCAAAATCATAAAAAATATACATTGCAAAAATAATAACATATGCTATTGTTGCACTAATAATAGACTTAATAACCTGCAATCCGATGTAATCTCCTCGGAAATAGCTTCCAATCGCAACACTTTTTTTTCCTTCATTAGACTCATAGCATGCCATTTTCGTCATTAACTTAATTCTTTCTTCGTTTAACATAATAACTCTTTTCCTTGTACAGTCGTATCCGATGGTATTTGTAACAACCTATTGTTGTCTGTCAAGAAACCGCATTTTGTTCCCATTTGACTGTATTTTTTTTGGTTCTGTCAGAACAGCCTTGGGCTTTTCAATCGCACTTGACAGATTATTTGTTATCTCCCGTTTACACTTCTCACAATACTTTCCTGAACGAATCATCTCACCACAATTTTCGCAAGGAATTTTCACAGGAGAATCTGGAGTAAATTCAAGGCGTTCTTCCCGAATCCACTGCTGAATCTGTCCTGGCTCGACATCACATGCCGCAGAAACTTCCTTAATGCCTGACATCCGATTTTCCCGAATGTACTTCTTAACTTCCTGAAACTTTTGTTCAAGTTTTTCCCTACATGCAGGACAAACTGGCATCCCCATTATGTGATTAAAAAGTTTTCCACATTTTCTGCAATTTCTTACATTCATTGAATCCCCTCCACTTACATCATTTCTGTTATTTGTTTTGTATCCAATATGTATCGTATCCTTCTGCCGTCCTACAGTCCTTCCCCTATGCAAAGTGTGATAAAATAAACAGACTCCACACCATGTTTTTTCAGTTCAAGCGCAACGGCGTCTAATGTACTACCTGTTGTATATATATCGTCTATCAGGATAGTTTTATTTAATTTTACAACATCTGCGTTAATATTGAAAGCTTTTTTCAAATTATTTTGTCTTTCTTGAATATTAAGCGCTTTCTGTGGTATTGTCTTTTTAACCCTTCGCACCAAATCTTTATATACTGGAATCCCTGTTAGTCTTGACAGCTCTGTTGCGACAAGCTCTGCCTGATTGTACCCCCTGCTTTGCAATCTCGATTTGTGTACAGGCACAGGCACAATTCCATCTGCATGCATCATGCAAATCTCATCCCAAAATCTTCTGCGAATATCCTCTGCATAAAATGTCGCATATTCACATCTTTTGTTATACTTGAATCGATAAATGCTCTTTCGCATACTCTGATAATCATATAATGCATACCCATAGTCAAATACATGTCTGCGCTGTGTACAATCTTTACAATACATACCAGTGTTCTCGGTCAACTGTTTACCACATCGTCTGCACCGTGGTTCCATAATATATTGTGGTCTTGTTAGGCATTGTCTACAAATAAGTCCCTCTCCGACTGGAACAATATCATCACATACTGGACACCTTCTAGGAAATACCAGATTTATCAGAGCTTCTTTCACTGTAAATCTTGATTCATTATCTCGCATATTCTCTCTTTCAATCCTGTGTATCGTTTCAATTCATTTTCATTTGCAATCATCTGTTCTATTGCTGTTCTACTGCCCAATATCGTGACACAACTTTTTGCCCTTGTCACACCTGTATATAACAGATTCCTATTTAACAGCATTTTGGGTCCAGTCAAAATTGGAATAATCACTGCTGGATACTCACTGCCTTGCGACTTGTGTATTGTAACCGCATAGGCAAGTTCAATCTCGTCTAATCCAGACGTAGGATACGTAACTCTGCGTAAATCATCATACTCCACTACCACTGTTTTTGTTGTCACATTGATTTCTTTTATGATGCCCACATCACCGTTAAATACACCCTGACCACTATCAATCGCAATTCCATATTTGCTCACAATCTCCCAGGTTAACTGATAATTATTTTTAATTTGCATTACCTTATCACCCAGTCGAAAAATGCCTTCGCCATGTGTCATCTCTAATTTTTCAGGAGATGGCGGATTCAAATATTGCTGTAAAATTCCATTTAAAGTCTCCACGCCAAGCGCGCCCTTACGCATAGGAGTCAATACCTGTATATCGTAGATACCTGCTTTCACATATCGGGGAAGCTTTTGTGTAATAAGTACTATCAAATGCTTATAAATCACATTGACATTATCCCGTTCCAAAAAGAAAAAATCCTTACTTTTATTGTCCAGCTTAATCTGTTTTCCCTCATTAATATTGTGTGCGTTTACCACAATATCACTCTCACCTGCCTGGCGGAAAATTTTTGACAGCACTACTGTTGCGATACATCTGCTCTCCATCAAATCTTTAAGAACCTGTCCTGGACCAACCGATGGAAGCTGATTTCTATCCCCAACCATTACCAATCGCGTTCCCGGTGCAATTGCTTTTAACAGCGATTGAAACAAATGAATATCTACCATTGACATCTCGTCAATAATAATGACATCCGCCTCAAGTGGATTCAATTCATTTTTCTCAAAATGCGCTGCCGAAGCTCTCTTGTCATCTGACACATCTCCATTTAGTTCCAAAAGTCGATGGATTGTCTTTGCCTCAAAGCCAGTTGCCTCTGTCATACGCTTCGCTGCCCTTCCAGTCGGTGCCGCCAAGAAAATGTCCATACCTTCCTGCTCAAAATAACGAATAATCATATTGATTGTCGTTGTCTTTCCAGTTCCTGGTCCTCCTGACAAAATAAAGATACCATTTTGAATTGCCTCCATAACAGCTTTTCTCTGAAGCTCATCCAGTTCCAAATGGCAGTTCTGTTCCATCTGCTCAATCTGTCTCCTAAGATGCTCCATCTCCTCTGCTGTAAAACGCTCTGCACCATCAAAAGCTTGCTGAAGCTCAAACAGCATTCTGGCACAATTCAATTCTGCATAGTAAAAACTCAAACTATAAATACAAGTCAACTTTTGGTCCGCTGAAAGTTTTTTCTCCTTAATTACAAGTTTCTTGTCAATTGCAAGATTCATAATTTGTGGCGCAATTTGTTCGGACTGCAAGCCAAGCATTCCAGCAGCTTTCTCTAAAAGTTCCTCCTCTGGCAAAAATACATGTCCCTCTGCCCCTGCCTGCAACAAAGTATACAGTATTCCGCTCCGAATACGAAAATCTGAATCTGTATGGATTCCAATCCGTCCAGCAATCTCGTCAGCAATGCGAAATCCAATTCCAGATACATCTTCCGCAAGCTTATAAGGATTCTCCTGCATAACCTTATAAATTCCCATTCCATATTGCTTGTAGATTTTTAACGCCAGTGTATTTGAAATGCCATACTTTTGCAGAAATAGCATCGCCTCTCGCGCATCTTTCTTCTCCTCAATCTGCTCGGCAATCTCCCGCGCCTTTCGTTCACTAATTCCCTTAATCTCTGCAAGTCGATGAGGTTCCTCCTCTATAATGCGAAATGTATCGTCCCCAAAACGTTTTACAATGCGAGCTGCAAGCGCAGCGCCAACCCCTTTGATTGCTCCCGATCCAAGGTAACGTTCCACAGCAATTTTGTCCTCTGGTGCAGTCATTTGATAATGCTCTACCTTAAACTGTGTTCCATACACAGCATGTTCTACATAGGTACCCTCCGCCTCAATGCACTCTCCCTCGTCAAGATTTGCAAAAAAACCAGTGCAAGTAATCTCTAACTCCTCAACCATAAGACTAATTACTGCGTAACCATTGTCAGGATTCTTATAGATAATATGCTCCACAAAGCCTTTCAGTTTCTCCAAGCTATGCCTCCTTATCCTCAACAGGAAACAGCCGACCCGTTTGTACAAACAAGGTCGGCTGTCCTTCATGCTCACAGACACCCATAGGAAAACTATCAGTAAAGCTGACGGGTATCCAGTGCGTGAGTAAGGGAGATGATTCTTCCCTACTCAATTTCCTCCGAAAGCTCCTCCGGCTGCACCACACCAATGCCGTAGTTGCGCTTCATCTGCTCGTAAAGGGTATTTGCCAATCCAAGTCCCTGTCCCTCTGTCACTTTATCACATAACTCCTGAACTGCAAAATCCTTAAAATAATCTACCATTTTCGATGCATATCCATTCTCATCTTCATCAGAAAATGCTTTTGTTGTCTTTAACATTGCGTCGAATACTTGTTCTACAAAATAAGACTCAAACTCTTTGCACGCTTCTTTGAGTTCCGCTTCATCTGCCGCTGCACTACTATTTTCTAACTTATTCTGCAACGTCTCAGTCTTTTTGCTAGAAGCTTGACTCGTCATATAGTCTGCATAAACAGAACCCACTCCACCGATATCCATATCACGAAATCCCTCCTGTTATTATCTCTTTAACTGATTCGCTTGTTGCAGCATCTCGTCTGAAGTTGTAATTACTTTAGAATTCATCTCATAAGCTCTCTGCGCCACAATCAAATTTACCATCTCATCTGCTATCTGTACATTAGAACCTTCCAGATATCCCTGAATCATTTTTGTTTTGGGCAGATTATCATTTTCTGCCTCATTCATTGCCTCACCACTCGCCTCAGTAGCAGAGAACAAACTATCTCCTTCTTTGCTTAATCCTGCTGGATTGTTAAACTGCCACAAACCAATCTGAATATCCAAACTCTGTGGTATTCCATCTTCATCTGGATAATACAACATACCATCTTTCTGACTGACAGTAATCTTACTTGTCACAATATCATCATCTTCTAGTATAATTGGATCACCCTCTGAGTTCAATACAGGAAGACCATCTGTAGTCTCGAGTGTTATTCCTTCACTGCCGACTGCAAACACAAAATTTCCATTTCTTGTATAGTATGTATTTCCATCTGCACCTCTAATGCCAAAGAAACCACGTCCATTCAATGCAAAATTTGCCGGACCAGGTGTTTCAAGCAAACTTCCATCTGTAAAAATCGATGTGATAGCAGAATTTCTAACACCCAATCCTACCTCAGCGCCAATTGGCTTATGCGCGCCATTTGCCGTGGTAGTCTTTGTCTGTATTGTCTGATACAAAAGTGATTTAAACTCCATCACCTCTGATTTATACCCTGTTGTGTTTACATTTGCCAAATTATTAGAAATATTATCTACATTTAACTGTTGCGCAATCATACCTGTTGCGCCTGTCCATAATGACCGTACCATAATTCTTCCCCTCCTGTTACTTTATATCATTCCCTTTATACTTTACTCAATGCCATTGATTTTTCTAATGACTCGTCAAAGGTTGTTAACATCTTCTGGTTTGACTCGTACTGCCTAGAAATTGTTATCATATTTACCATTTCCTTGACAACAGATGCATTTGACATTTCTAAATACCCCTGATAAATCTGAGCATCTTCCGCATCCTGCTGTACTGCACCTTCCTTGGCATCCCACATTGTCTCCCCATAGTGGGTCAGATAATTGGTATCTTCAAAATCTGTTATCTTTAGGCTTGCCACAAGTCTGTTATCCTGGAAAATATTGCCAGAACGGTCAAACACTGTGGTGCCCGCTGTTGTCGAGAGTTGGATTCTACCATTTTCTCCAAGAACATAATCGCCATCTTTTGTCACAAGATAGCCATCCTTGGTAATTGTAAATCCTCCATCTCTTGTGTATTTTGTAGAGGTCTCACCGGCTTTATTCGTAAATTCAATATTGAAAAATCCACTGCCACCGATTGCGATATCATACGTATTGCCAGTGTCTCTCAAAGAACCTTGTGAGAAATCTGTGTAAGTCTCCCCAATCTTTACACCAAGACTCATATTTCCAAGACGCTTAGGCGTATTGGGATTCTCCGATACATCCTTAATCTTCACTGCCATCACTTCTGCATACGCCTGACTAGTAGAACCTTCCTTTTTAAATCCAGTCGTATCTGCATTTGCCAGATTGTTTGACATAATATCCATTCTGTACTGCTCGTTTCGCATGCCAGTGTATGCTGTATATAGACCTCTAAGCATAAGCTCCTCCTAATTCAACTTTATTACTTCACATTTTCAAGAGGCATTTTATAGTCAATTACTCATCTCGATTCCCCGCGAGAAATTCCACATACTTTCCAGTTCCAATCGCAACTGCAGTCATAGGATCTTCCGCAGTCATCGTGTTGATGCCTGTTCTGGATTCGATCAAATCTTCCAATCCGCAAAGAAGACTCCCCCCACCGGTAAGAACAATCCCTCGGTCAGCGATATCTGCCGCCAACTCTGGTGGTGTTTTCTCCAACACACTGTGAATTGTATCAATAATCTGTGCTGTCGTCTCACGTAACGCCTCCTCAGTCTCCTCCGAAGAAACCCGAATTGTCTTGGGCAGACCAGTGACAAGATTACGTCCCCGCACATCCATATAATCTACTTCTGCTCTTTTAAATGCTGAACCAATTTTAATTTTAATATCTTCTGCTGTTCTCTCACCAATTAAAAGATTGTGTTTTTTTCTCATATATCTGACGAGAGCCTCGTCAAAATCATCACCCGCCACCTTAATAGATGCACTAACTACTGTGCCGCCTAGCGAAATAACCGCAATATCTGAGGTTCCTCCTCCAATATCCACAATCATATTTCCGCATGGCTTCGAGATATCAATACCAGCACCAATTGCCGCTGCAATTGGTTCCTCGATTATCTTAACATCTCTCGCTCCCGCTTGGAACGTTGCGTCTTGCACTGCTTTCTTCTCTACCTCTGTGACACCACTTGGCACACAGACTGCGATAATTGGCTTGCGAAATGTCTTTCTTCCCAAAGCTTTCTGAATAAAATGTTTCATCATCTGCTCTGTCACTTTATAATCAGAGATTACTCCCTGCCTAAGAGGTCTGACTGCCACAATATTTCCTGGCGTTCTGCCAAGCATCAGCCGTGCATCTTCTCCAATAGCTTTAATTTTCTGCGTATCCCTGTCAAAAGCAACAACGGAAGGCTCCTTTAATACAACGCCCTTCCCTCTGATATATACTAATATACTTGCGGTTCCAAGGTCAATTCCAATATCTGTGTATTGCATGGCTGTATGCCCCTTTCTTTTAATTTCAAATTTGTTTCAACGAAAATTTAAGTTATTTATCATTAGCTCCTTCAGCATAATCCACTGATAATTTAGTATTCCCATTCCAGATATATCTATGAAGATATACTATAACTAAGCCATTATAACCTAAATTAACCATTTTTCAAAGGGTTTTCATACTTTTTTTACAATAAAAACTTTTGGGACCTTAAAAAATACCATTAAAGTGGTTTACAGTAACTATATCGGCCTATTTTTCGCAATACTTTAGTTATTTTCAAAATATTATGTAAATTTATTAAATTATCTGAAAATACTTATCAGCTCTTTATGAATCCATACTATCAAAGCTGCTCATACCACTTGAAATGGCAGCCGCCATAGTACACCTGCCATCAAAACATGCACCCTCATCAATGACAAGGGAACCCGCTATAATGTTTCCTGCAATCTTTCCAGTAGACAACAGCTCCATTTTCCCTTGTACAGTGATATCACCATCTACTCTCCCTGAGATGACCACGCTATATGCCGAAATATTTCCTTTAATCTGCCCGTCTGCACTAAGAATCAATGTTTTCTCGCAAGTACAATTCCCATTGATCACCCCATCTATTCGTATTGTCTCTGCCGAAGTCAAATCACCATCAAATGTCGTATCCTTTCCAATTACAGTACTGACCTTCTCTCTGTTATCCCCTATCGAATTTCTACCTTTTCCTAACATTATTTTCTCCTCCTTCTACTATCCCTTTGCTTCTAAAACTTGCAGCGGATCAATTGCCTGATTTTGATAAATTACTTGATAATCCAACTGTGTATTTTCTTTGTCAACAATAATTAATGTCTCCTTCATATGTACCTGAGCGCCGGTTGCCACCTGTACTTGTGCTTCCTTTGTACACAGATACTGTGTCATATAACCGTTTCCATGTTCTACCACCACAATCAAAGGATAAGTATCATTTGAGCCAATTGATGCAATTGTTCCATCACCTGCAGCGACAATATGGTCCTCAAGTTGTGTACTGATAGAAAAACATGGATGTTCTTCAGAATACTGCTCTTTTAATGCGCCAACTCCTGTATAAGGATACTGACTTGGAATTGAAGTATCCTTTAATGTCTCATTCTCCTCTTTTGTTTCCACTGGCCCTAGTTGTTTCAACGTTTCGTTTTCGACTGCGAGCATTTCAGTTTTTGCGAGCAAATCTTCCATTTCATTCTGTAGCTGATTAATAAGCTGCTCCTGAGCAGTCAGTTTTTTCCGATACTCGGACTCACTTCTGCGATGTGCACCTGAGCGATAAATATTCCATATCAGTGTGGCACAAATCAATACCATCAATACAATAATCAGACGTATTGAAAAAAGTGAGATATAAAACTGCCTAATATCTTTTCCCGTATTGGAGATAAGAAGGAGCGAAAAGGATTCTTTGCACTTATGTTTTTGTTGTTTCATAAGAATCTCCATTCTGCGTCTTATAGTGAATAGTGACTTTCTAAAATTTTATCACAAATCCGCGAAATGTCAAATCTATCGATAAACTTTCTTATCTTTTATAAAATTATTGGTTACAATTTATACCCACGCCAGCGTTCCTATTCCTTTAAAATAATTTTGTGTGAATTACAATAACACTAGTTTACAACTTTCTAAAAATTTTGCGATTTGCTTTTTAAAATGTAATAATTATTATTTTAACACCTACAAAACATGAAAAAATTGAATATTTATTCAATGTAAACTATGAAAATATAACTTTTACGAAAACTTGTAAACTGCTGTTACAATAATTAATACACATAAAATGACACAAAACAGGTATTTGGTGCCATCTCCGTATCGTGCAGCAAGTGCATGGTGTGAGTGCGAGTATTTTTTCCTCGCCCCACGACCCTTGCGCCGCTTTCGCAACTTATTTCCTCTGTGTGCCTGTGCAATTAGTAAGAGAGATTTATCTTTTTTACTCGCGCCGGATGCGAGCAACCTTTGCTGCATAGTTCCCTTCCGCGTCCGTGTGCACAAAAATAACGAGAATGCCTATTTCTATTTTATAAGCATTCTCGCTATCTCAAAAGCGAACGTGCGTTAGAGGATTCGAACCCCCGACCTTTTGGTCCGTAGCCAAACGCTCT
>CAJUAE010000007.1 GCA_910583965.1 uncultured Lachnospiraceae bacterium | reverse complement strand
TAAAGGATTTTACCTTGATTTTTAATGAGGATAAAGGGGCAGAGTCAAGTATTAAATGGCTTCAGTCCCTGCAGGAACCAGCATTTGCAATGCCAGTTATGAATCCTGATTTGGTGATTCCGGGATACAGCCCGAAATTTTCAGCAGATCTTTTGCACCCGCTCGGAGAGAATCTTGACAGTGAGAATATCTTGATGTTTGTCACAGTAACCGTGCCGAAGGACATTACAAAAACGACCGTAAATCTAAAAGCGCCGATAATTGTCAGCATAGACAACCGTAAGGCAGTGCAGCTCATCAGTGACGACGATGCATACAGTGTGAAACACGCCATCTATGAAGAACTGATGGCACAGAAAGCAGTACAGGCATAAGACTAAGAAAGAAGGCAGGTGAATGACATGCTGGCACTATCAAGAAAAAAGGGCGAGGCTTTAATGATCAATAATGACATCGAAATTACGGTGCTTGACATTAAAGGTGAGCAAGTAAAAATAGGTATCAGCGCACCGAAGGAGGTACCTGTGTACCGAAAGGAAGTATATATTCAGATACAGGAAGCAAACAAAGAAGCGTCTGCAAATATGGAAGGCATGAAACAGCTCGCAAGCTTGTTTGGAAGTAAAAAATAAAAATGGTATAAAAGGGAGAGTAGCGATAGTGTTACTCTTTCTTCTATTTATACAAACAGACGTTCAGAGTGGCGAGTGGAGAAAGTCTTCTTTAGTTGGTTGAACACTTGTTTTTATATTAGTATAAGGAGTACAAAATGAAGAAAAAACATTATAATATTATAACATCCTGTGACAATAATCTGGCAGCGTATGTTGCAGTCGGCATCACAGCAATCGCATCGAACCTAAAAGATGCCAACATTGATTATTATTTGCTGCATAGTCGGATTGATCCCCACAATATTGAAATGCTGCAGAGATTGTGTGACGAGTATAACAACATTACTTTTCATGAAATTGTGGTGCCAAATCCAGAGGCGTATGAGGAATTAGCAAAATATGGCGGCGGCTGGTCGGGAGAGGCATATTATGCGCTCTGTGCGCACCAGCTTCTGCCAGAGACCGCAGATAGAGCTCTGTATCTGGATGCAGGAGACACCCTTGTGTTAGGCGATATCGAATCGTATTATAACTATGATTTTCAGGGAAATTCGCTGATTGTGACTGGTGGGCGGTATAAAGTTTCCAATGGCGAAGCTGTATTGTATGAACCAGAGGATCTAGGCGCACAGAATTTTATACATTTGTCTTATATTTTGAGAGGAATTTTTAATTCTGGTTCTTATGTGTTAAATCTGGACAAGATGCGCAGGGATAATCTAAGCCTGCAGGACTTTCTATATCTGGCAGGAGAGCTGGTAAAGGTTCGCAAGGATGTAGAACCGCCTGTCTACTTTGGCGATCAGGGTTTGCTGTCAGCAGCGTTTGTCGGTGATGTGCGTTATTATAGATATCCTGAAATACGAGCGTTGGGGTATATGCCATATAATTTTTGCCTATGGTTTTACAATTTCGAGGCAGGGGAGCCAAATTATAGACCAGTTATAATTCATTTTGCAGGAGATAATGTCAGCAAGCCCTGGTCTGTGCAATACCCTGTCTTATTGGAACGGTTTCAGACAAAAGAAGGATTGCGACCCATGGAAGATTTGCGGCCAGGACAGGCACGGTATTATAATGCATGGCAAAAATATGCCATGATGACAGAACAAATTTTGGCAAAGGCGGACACTGCTGAATAAGTCACATGAAAATAGTTTTATGTACTATATTACAGTAAAATTGTTTGAATATTTGGAAAAAATTGAATATTCTGAATATTTAAAATGGGGTTGCATCCTGTGGGTTTTTGTTATAGAATGAGAAAGCAGACAGAAAGAAGATAAGAATCGGCAAGTTAAATCGCATAAAAATACAGTATTTGCAACAAAATAAAAAGTTTATGCAAAATATTAAAAATAGCTATAAAGTATTTTAGACACCAGCCGATATATATAGCAAAGGTTGAAATAATCAAATCTTTCGTGCAAAAGCTACATTTAGTTATTACAGTTAATAACCGAGGAAGGCTGCATATAGCAGGCGCGCCAACCAAGCGGCTGGATTCGGATATTATATAAAGGTTACAACTTAATATCAGAGTTTGATATTGAGTGTAATAGATCGCAGTGATAAGATTTCATAAAGTATCACTGCAAAGACAACTAAATATATAAAAAACGCGCGTGTCATAGAAGTGGATAAAAGGATTTGTCCATAGACACACCTCAGATAAGGATATTTGAGGAGGCAATCACAAGGAGGTAAATTTATGGTAGTACAGCACAATCTTAGAGCTATGAATTCTAACAGAATGTTAGGCATCACACAGGGAACTCTTTCTAAATCAGCAGAGAAGCTTTCTTCTGGTTACAAAGTAAACAGAGCAGCGGATGATGCAGCAGGTCTTTCAATTTCCGAGAAAATGAGAAAACAGATCAGAGGTCTTACACAGGCATCTTTGAACGCAGAAGATGGTATTAGTTCTGTGCAGACAGCAGAAGGCGCTTTGACAGAAGTACATGATATGTTACAGCGTATGAATGAGCTGGCAGTTAAGGCTTCTAACGGCACAAACTCTCTCTCTGACCGTCAGACAATCCAGGACGAGGTTGATCAGCTCCTCACAGAAATTGACCGTGTTGCTGAGACAACAAAGTTTAATGAGACATATCTGTTAAAGGGTGACACAGATTTCGTTACAAAGTATGCGACAGGTAAGGATGCAGGCTTGGTAGGAAAACTTTCTGACGGCGCTACAAAAGCTACATTTGTAATGAACGAACTGAAGCTTGGCGATACTGTTAAGATTGGCGGTAAGGAGTATACAATTGGTACAACAGATAAGACAAAGGTAACTGGCTCTATTGGAACTGCTAAAGCTGGCGAGCTGATTACAGTAGATGGCGTACAGTATACGGTTGCAGCAGGTGCAACGGCTGTTAATGTTGATAAGAATGTTCTTACAATCGCTTCTATCAAGGCAAAGGTAAGCGATGGAAGTTCCGTTGTATATAACGGCAAAGATTATAAAGTTATGACAGATAAGGTTGATGCTACAAAGAAGGATGGTACAAAGGCAGATGGTATTGATGATGTAGATGATACCATAATCACCACAGCAGCAGCATATAAGAAGATTCTTCAGGAATTGAGGCTTGCCAATACTATTGGAACAGATGCTACAACAAGTTATCTGAATATGACAAAGGTATCAGTTTCTCAATTGAAATCGGCTACAGGTGCAACTACAGTAGGCTTTGCAATTACAAAGGGAACCTATCAGCAGAAAGAAGCATTGAACTTCAGCCTTCATGTAGGTGCAGATGCTGATATGACCAATAAGATTAATGTAAGAATTGACACAATGGATACAGCAGGACTTGGCATCAAGGGCTTGAATGTAAAAGACAATTCTGGTGCATCTGCTACATATGCAATCGATGCAATCGCAGACGCAGTTGCAAAGGTATCTGCACAGAGATCTCTGCTCGGTGCTGTTCAGAACAGATTAGAGCACACAATCAACAACTTGGATAACGTAGTTGAGAATACAACAGCCGCAGAGAGCCAGATCCGCGATACAGATATGGCTACAGAGATGGTTAAGTATTCTAACAACAATATCCTTTCTCAGGCAGGTCAGTCAATGCTTGCACAGGCTAACCAGTCTAACCAGGGTGTATTGAGCATACTTGGCTAATCATTATCATAGCGATAGATGATATCATAGATTTAAAGACCACCGCAGAGTGCGGTGGTCTTTTTTACATACAGATATATTTTTCAGAACTGGATTTTGGTATTTAAGTTAACATAATTGATTTACTTTTTGGTATTATTTGAATAATTGAAAAAGTTCAAAAAAATAAAAAAATATTGTAAAAAAGACTAAAGTATTTTGAATACGTTCCGATATATATAATGTAAGCAACAAGAATACCGCTTACAAGACAATTGAATATAGAATATAATAGGATAGTATTACAAAATGTAACTTACATGGATAGTATAGTTACAGCAATCGAAGTAACTTAAAGGTAGGCAAAAGGAATTGCCACGGGTAAATGGAAGTGCCCGCATACACTATGATATCCAAATCTAAATATATCATGGTGAATACAAGGAGGTAAAATTATGGTAGTACAGCACAATCTTAGAGCAATGAATTCAAACAGAATGTTAGGCATCACACAGGGAACGCTTTCCAAGTCAGCAGAAAAGCTTTCTTCAGGCTACAAGGTAAACAGAGCGGCGGATGATGCAGCAGGTCTTTCAATTTCCGAGAAAATGAGAAAACAAATAAGAGGTCTTTCACAGGCATCTTTAAATGCAGAAGATGGTATTAGTTCCGTGCAGACAGCAGAAGGCGCTTTGACAGAAGTGCATGATATGCTGCAGAGAATGAATGAATTGGCAGTAAAAGCAGCAAATGGCACAAACTCTCTTTCAGACCGTCAGACGATTCAAGATGAAGTGGATCAGCTTTTGACAGAAATCGACCGTGTAGCAGAGACGACAAAGTTTAATGAGGCGTATCTGTTAAAGGGTGACACAGATTTTGTTACAAAGTATGCAACAGGTAAAGATGCAGGTTTGACAGGAAAGCTTTCTGACGGCGCAACAATGGCAACTTTTGTAATGAATGAGTTAAAGCTTGGCGATACCATTAAAATCGGCGGCAAAGAGTATACAATTGGCAGCTCTAAGGTATCCGATATAACAAGTTCTATTAAGAGTGCCAGCGCTGGTGAATTGATTACAGTAGACGGGGTTCAGTATACTGTTGCAGCAGGTGCGACGGCTGTTAATGTTGATAAGAATATTCTGACAATCGCATCCATACAAGGCAAGGTTGCCGAGGGAAGTTCTGTTGTATACAATGGCAAGAACTATAAGGTAATGACAGATAAATATGATACAACGAAGAAGACAAATACAACATCAGATGGTATTGATGATGTGGATGATAGTATAATTACCACAACAGCAGCATACACGAAGATTCTTCAGGAGCTGAGGCTTGCCAATACTATTGGAACAGATGCTACTACAAGCTATCTGAATATGACAAAGGTATCAGTTTCTCAATTGAAACAGGCTACAGGTGCAACTACAGTAGGATTTGCAATTACAAAAGGAACTTATCAGCAGAAAGAAGCATTGAATTTTAGTCTCCATGTAGGCGCAGACGCTGATATGACCAACAAGATTAATGTAAGAATTGATACAATGGATACAGCAGGACTTGGCATCAAGGGAATCAATGTAAAGGATAATTCCGGAGCATCCGCTACCTATGCAATTGATGCAATCGCAGATGCAGTGGCAAGGGTATCTGCACAGAGATCACTGCTCGGTGCTGTTCAGAACAGATTGGAGCACACAATCAACAATTTGGATAATGTTGTTGAGAATACAACAGCCGCAGAGAGCCAGATTCGTGATACAGATATGGCTACAGAGATGGTTAAGTATTCAAATAATAATATCCTTGCTCAGGCAGGTCAGTCAATGCTTGCACAATCAAATCAGGCGAACCAGGGTGTATTGTCACTCTTAGGATAATGACCGAATCATCCGTATCAGATATTACTTTGATACTATCCATTCATATATACAAAAGGGAAGCCAGTCCATTGGTTTCCCTTTTGATATTTAGGAACTATGCAGCGAAAGCTGTCCGCGTCCGGCGCGCGAGTAGAGGAAGATGGATCTTCCCTGCTTGATTCAATAGGAGGAAACTATGTCAAAAATACCCATTTCTGTTTGTATCATCGCAAAGAATGAAGAAAAATATATTGAGGAATGTCTCAAACGCTTGCAGTCATATGGCTTTGAGATTGTTGTGACAGATACAGGTTCCACAGACCACACCAGAGAGATTGCAGAAAAATATGCAGATAAAGTCCTTGATTTTGCATGGATTAATGATTTTAGTGCGGCGAGAAATTTCTGTGTGGCAAACGCTTCTAATAACTGGATATTGATTTTAGACTGTGATGAGTATGTATGTAAAGCAGATGTCAAGGAAATACAAAAGCTTATGAAGCAATATCCGCGTTATGTCGGAAGTATTCGGCTTAGAAATTTATCTTATGCAAATGGAAAAAAAGAGTTTACAACGGATGATGTGATTCGGTTTTATGACAGGAGATATTATCGCTTTGTATTGCCAATTCATGAACAGATTACCTATATGGAGGAGGATAAGTTTGGAGAGTCTGTGACCAACTTTATGCTTCCTATCGACGTGGAGCATTATGGATATGCAGTGTCAGACGAAGAAAAGATTAGGAAGAATCAGCGGAATCTGGAACTTTTATATGATGTGATTGCCGAGAATCCTGATGACCCTTATATGAATTTTCAGGCGGCACAGTCAGAGCGTGTGCTTGGAAATGTTGAGAAAGCAATTACTTTATATGAGAAGTCTTTGGCGTTAAACAACAATGTCGAGTATCCATATGTGGAGATTTCAATTCAGATGTTGGCGGGGCTTTATACACTGGCACAGCGCGGCGATGAGGCACTGGCACTTATGGAGCGGTATGCAAAACAATGTCGAACAGCTAAGTTTACGTATACACATGCACAGGTATTATATAATAATGGAAATCCGTTAAAAGCACTTGTTCTTTTTATTCAAACTTCAATTTTGCCCGATGTGGATACATTGGGGGACGATTTACTTCAGTGCTATCGATATATTATTAATATATATAATGAGATGGGAAATGCAGAGATGGTTTGGGCATTTCGTGAGAAATATGAGGAGTGTATTGAAGCGCGCAATAAAAAATTGAATCAGTAAGAAATCGAGCAGGGGAAATTTTTCCCCTGCTCTTTTTCGTCTATGCCATGTGCTGCGAAATCAATTTAATATTCACGAACAGATGCGTCTATAAAGAAAGCTTATTAATATCATTATACTCTAATTAGAAAGAAATAATTGTATCTATTAAATAAAAAATTAAAGAAATACAAAAAGTTGCCTGACAACTATTAAGTCTTGAGAAAATTTTCCGATATATAATATGTGAATAAGAAATAGAATGATAACTTATTCACAATATAAAACCGGTAAAAACTTTAGGTTGATGCCGAAGTGGAATTTAAAGCAATTTCCGGGGAATATAAAATAAAACTAAATAGGGTTAAAAATGGAACAAAAACAGGCGAAGGGAGTCGCCTTTGACAACCGCAAGTGAGGAGTCGCATGCGGCAATTACAAGGAGGTAATATTATGGTAGTACAGCACAATCTTAGAGCAATGAACGCAAATAGAATGTTAGGAATTACAAATAGCGGTTTATCGAAATCTTCAGAGAAGCTTTCTTCAGGATATAGAATCAATCGAGCAGCAGATGATGCAGCGGGGCTTTCCATATCAGAGAAAATGAGAAAGCAGATTAGAGGTCTTACTCAGGCTTCTACGAATGCTGAAGATGGTATCAGTGCAGTACAGACAGCAGAAGGCGCTTTGACAGAAGTGCATGATATGTTGCAGAGAATGAATGAACTTGCAGTAAAGGCAGCAAACGGCACCAATTCTCTTTCTGATCGTCAGACCATTCAGGACGAGGTTACACAGCTCTTGACTGAAATTGATCGTGTAGCAGAGACAACAAAATTCAATGAGATATATTTGTTAAAAGGTGATGCGGGTAGAGTTGAAAGATATCTGGCAGCGAAGGATGCTGGAATAGATGGTCAGCTTCAGGACGGCGCGAAAATGGCAACCTTTATTATGAATGCTTTGAATTTTGGCGACAGTATCAGTATTGGAGGCAAGGAGTACAGTATCGGAGTGAGTGGTGCGGATGGTGTTACAGCAGCTTCCATAGCAATTAGCAAGGCAAGTGCAGGAGAGTTGATTACGGTTGATGGCGTGCAGTATACAGTTGCAACGATTGCAAATCCTGACAAGAATATTTTGGAGCTTAAGGATATTCAGGGAAAGATTAGCGAGCAGAGTACAGTATTGTACAATGGCAAGACATATCATGTTATGAAAGATGATGTCAATATGAAAGGCGAAACTGGAGAAGATGGTATCGATGATACCAATGCATCTGTTATCACAACTAAGGTGGCATATGAAAAGATCCAGCAAGAATTACGACTTGCCAATAATATTGGCGCAAATGAAAAGAAATCTACGGTTCTGGAAGTGGACTTAGATTCAATGGAAGGTAAGGCAGTTTTCAAGATTTCAGAGAAAGGTCTTTCTTCTGTTCAGGAAACGTTGAATTTCAGCCTTCATGTGGGTGCTGATGCCGATATGACGAACAAGATCGGCGTGAAGATTGATGCGCTCGATACCAAGGGATTAGGCATCTATGGTCTAAATGTAAAGGACGACTCAGGAGCATCTGCAACTTATGCAATTGATTCGATTGCAGAGGCAGTTGCACATGTATCTGCACAGAGATCGCTTCTCGGTGCTGTTCAGAATAGATTAGAGCATACCATTAATAACTTGGATAACGTTGTAGAAAATACGACAGCCGCAGAGAGCCAGATCCGTGATACAGATATGGCTACAGAGATGGTGAAATATTCAAATAATAACATCCTTGCGCAGGCAGGCCAGTCTATGCTGGCTCAGTCCAACCAGGCAAACCAGGGTGTACTTAGCTTGTTACAGTAATCATCGATTCCGCAAGAAACGAACGTTTCGATCTACCATGAGAAAGGGACTCCCGAGTTTTCGGGGGTCCTTTTTAAAAAATGTAAAGCGAAATTAACTTGCTAAAATTGGAAAATGGAGTTGATCTTTTAGCAAAATATAAGAAAGGAACACTTGAATTATTATTTGACAGTGATCAAGGAGGATGAATGTCATGATTATACAGCACAATTTACAAGCAATCAATGCAAACCGTCAATTAAATATAACAGGAGGAAAGCTTGCAAAATCATCCAGAAATCTGTCAAGTGGTTATAAGATCAATATTGCAGCAGACGATGCGGCAGGACTTAGTATTTCAGAGAAGATGAGAAAGCAAGTCCGAGGATTAACACAGGCTTCTGTAAATTCAGAGGATGGAATTTCTATGGTACAGATTGCAGATGGTGCACTTGCGGAAGTACATGATATGTTGGATCGCTGTGTTGAATTAAGTGTCAAGGCAGCAAATGGAACACTTAGTTATTCGGATAGAAATGATATTCAAAATGAAATTGACCAGATTGTAAAAGAGATTGATGCAATCAAGGAACGAACAAAGTTCAATGAGGTTTATGTACTTAAGGGGGATGTAGCCTATTCCCAGAAGAAAGTTGGAACGGAGATTGTGAATCAAGGAAGTCTACCAATATGGGTAACTTCTCCCTCCACAGATCCTGCCAATTCGGTTAATGGAAAAAATATTATGTCTGAAACCTATACAACGACATACCAATACGAACAAAAAATTACCACATCAACTCCATCAGGTTCAGTGACGACCACATCTATTATATCTGTTCCTGTGAACCATGCTGCTGCAAGTTTAGATTTTTCAAGTTTAACAGCAGCAAACAAGAAGGATTTGATTGGCATGGGTTTCAATATGACTTGCTGTACTTGTTCTAATTATTATAGTGTGGAATTTACAAAAGGTACCTCTGTGGTGCGGGATACTTCTATGGGGGCATATATCTATAAGATTGGAATCGATAATGTCAACAATGCATCGGACTTAATTGATTTGATTATTCAAAGTACGGACAGAGGTAATCCTGTAAATCATTATACAAAACTTGAAAAAGATGCCGCCAATCCTGGAAAGCTATGGGTATATGATAATCGTGGCAAAGAACAAATGCCACCAAATATTGCAGGAACAACTGGAACGTGGCTGGATTGGAACGGAAGTGGAGCAGGTTCATGGGGCACGAAACCAACTCCCGGCTCAAGTTATGGGGCTTTTGGAACAGGTGTCATGCGCATGAGAAATGTATATATACAGGATGAACGAATAGAAAATCCACATCAGCTCGCACTTCAAGTGGGCTCTGAGACCGCAAATTTTATGCATTTGCGGTTGGCAACGATATCAAGTTGGGCACTTGGTGTTGATAAGATTGACGTTCGAGGAGTCACCTATGAAAACAAGATAGAACGAGATGAGTATGGTCAAGAGTATACAATACAAGTACGCAGGACAACTGGTGCAGAACGAGCAATCAGGGCTTTTAGTACAGCAAAAGATCTGGTGAGTGCAGATAGAAGTCGTCTCGGTGCATATCAGAATAGACTAGAACATACAGTGGGCAATCTTGATAATGTTGTAGAAAATACGACAGCGGCAGAGAGTCTGATTCGGGATACAGATATGGCAGAGGAAATGGTCAAGTATTCCAACAATAATATTCTTTTGCAGGCTGGACAATCCATGTTGACGCAGGCGAATCAGTCAAGACAGGGAATCTTGTCGCTGTTAGCAGCTTGATAGAAGTTGTAATATAATTCGCATTGACAGTAATAATTTTTGCATACAAATTGATAAAGAATATCAATTTGGCACAAAAACCATACTATTTTGATGGACGAGTGAATAGTAGCAGACAGTTTTACATTTCTCAAAAAAGTGAAACTGTCTGTTGTTTTTTACAGGATTTTCATATAAAATAGAAGCAAACCATTAACATTTCAATTTGTTGTGACGATATAATAAATGAAATCATTATGATTATGGAGCATGCGTGACATGGAGGTGATTAGCATGTATGTGGAGCCTATGACGGGAATAAAGGCCCAGAAAACAGTTCAACAGACGACTAAGGTGTCAAAACGGAATCAGACATCGGCACCGAAAGCCGCAGAAACCAATAAAAAAGAATCCACGGATGGAGAGTTTAGGGAACAGGTACAGATAGCAAAAGAATCAGACGAATCTTTGACTTTGTCGATTATGGCAGACGATCAGCTCGTTGATGACCAGAAAAATGTTAATCTTGAGAAATTGAAAAAAGTTATGGAGCAGGTAGTTTCATCAATGCCCCATTATTCGGATGCAAAATTTGGTATTCATGAGAAAACCAATCGCATTACCATTAAATTAGTGGACAGGGATACACAGGAGGTTGTGAAGGAAATACCACCTGAGAGGACGCTTGATCTGCTGGCAAAACAGATGGAGATTGCTGGAGTTCTGGTTGATGAAAGGCTATAAACAAAATAGGAGGGATTGCTATGTCGGATTTATTGAGAATGACAGGTATGTATTCAGGTATGGATACAGAATCTATCATACAACAGATGCTCAAGGCAAAGGCACAAAAGGTTACCAATCTAAAAAATGATCAGAAAAAACTGGAGTGGAAACAGACTTTATGGCAGGATTTAAACAAGCGAATTTATAAATTGTATACTGGAACGTTGTCAAATATGCGATTGGAAGGAAGTTATGCCAAGAAAAAGACAAAAGTTTCCGATCCAACGAAGGCGACGATTACAGCAAGTGAGGGTGCAGTGAACGGTTCACAGTCGTTGGAAGTAAAGAAACTTGCTAAGTCAGGATATCTGACGGGTGCGACAGTTTCCAAACAGGTAGACGGATATATTCCAATCTACAATAAGGATACTGCATCAGCGCCTTCTGATGGTTCCAATGAATTGCTTGCTTCTCTTGGAGTGGGCAAGGGTACCTTGACAGTGGATGCGGGTGGAACACAGTTTAATGTTACGGTTGACGGCACGGAAAGAATTAGTGATTTTGTTACAAAATTTAATAATGAAGCACAGAGTGCAGGTGCACAGATAACGATGTCTTACAGTGAAGGTAAGATCACAGTAGATGGACCTACAAGCGGTGCGGGTGACGGAAGCTTTGGATTTGAGATGAGCAGTAGTCCTATTGAATCAGGCTTTACTAAGACAATACTACAGGGACTTGGTTTGAGCAATGTTTGTGCGAAGGGGGATAATGCTTCTGGTAAGGTAACTGGTGAGGCAATCACAAGAAAAGGTTTGATTTATGAGGAAGGCAATTTTAAGGCAGATTCCAAATTAAGCGAGATTACAAAAGATTTGGTTGGCAGAAGACTGTTCCTCACAGTGGGAGAGGGCAAAGACGCCAAAATCACTACAATTGATATTACTTCTGATATGACAATCAGCGACTTTACTAGAAAACTTCAGGAGGGAGGCGTCAATGCGTCTTTCGACGAGAAGAATCAGCGGTTTTTTATTAGCTCTAGCGGAACGGGAAAGGCGAACGAGTTTAAGCTGGAGGGAGATAAAGGAGCACATGATGCACTGTTGAACTTAGGATTGGACATGGGGGATGATCAGCAGGAAGAATTGGTGTATCCGAATGGTTCTAAAGCGACAAGGATTAAAGCGCAAGACGGAGAGATTATCTTAAATGGCGCAACTTTTACTTCCGATACCAATACATTTACAGTAAATGGACTTAGTATCACAGCCAATGCATTGACAGAAGAAGCGATTTCTATCACAACAGAAACAGATTATGATGGTATTTATGATATGATTAAGGACTTTGTAGCAGAGTACAATGATATCATGAATGAGATGACAAAGCTTTATGGTGCTGACTCTTCCAGAAAGTTTACTATGCTTAGTGACGAAGAGAAGGAGGCTATGAGTGAGGATGAGGTAGAAAAGTGGGAAGGAACAATCAAGGATTCTCTTCTCAGGAGAGATAAAGACCTCAATAATGTTATGCAATGTATGATAGGTGCGATTAATAAAGGCTATGATATCGGTGGTAAAACTTTGTATTTGGTCAATTTTGGTATAGGTACTGCAGGATACTTTGAATCGGAGAAGGCAGAACGAAATGCACTTCATATTTTTGGTGACAGTGATGACGATAAGTTTTCAGAAAAGGACAATGATCTTAAAGCAGCGCTTGCAGAGGATCCAGAACAGGTGATTTCATTGTTTACAGAGATGAGTAAGGAAATGTACACTTCTCTTAGAAAGACAATGGATGGCACAGATTATAGAAGCGTTTACAAAGTATATGACGATAAACGCATGAAGATAGAATACGATGATTATACCAAGAAGATCAAAGAGGCGGAGAAAAAACTAAATGCCTATGAGGATAAATGGTACAAGAAGTTCTCTGCGATGGAAGTAGCACTGTCGAAATTGCAGTCCAGTCAGAACTCTCTTGCAAGTATGTTGGGACAATAAATAATTAGGAACTTTGGTTTCTATGAATACTCGTAATGAAGAAAGAAGGAATCGCATGCTCAAACAAAATGGATACGCACAATATCAAAATGCTAAGATTATGACTGCATCGCCGGCAGAACTCACATTAATGCTTTATGATGGGGCTATTAAGTTTGGAAATGTTGCAATTGTGGCTATGGAAAACAAGGACCCGGCAAAGGCACATGAGAATATTGTCAAGGTGGAGAAAATAGTCCAGAATTTTAGGGATACACTTGATAGAAAGTACGCAGTATCACAGGATTTTGACAATGTGTATGTATATCTTTTGAGACGATGCCATGAAGCAAATATAGGAAAAGATCCTGAGATTATGGAAGAAGTGTTAAAACATTTGCGTTCCATGAGAGACAACTGGAAAGAAGTTATGAAAAAGGTTTCTGGGGACAAGACAAATCCCAATGCGCAGGCGAGAGTTGCGGGCGGTCAGGGAAATGCAGCGTCCTACAAGAGAACAGCAACCTTATAAAATATTGATAGATATTGTGATTAATAGTTGCTGCAATAGAAGGGATACAGACATGACAGAAAATTATTTGCAGATTATGACAGAAAGTCTGGAGAAAAAAATTGATATACTGGATCAGATTTTTGAGGTCAATAAGCGTCAGTTTGAGGCGTCAAGTGCCAGACCTTTTAACGCCGAGGCATATGATATGATTATGGAGGAGAAAGGCAAATTGATTGATGAGATTGAGCGTCTCGATGAAGGATTTACCTCTACTTATGAGCTGGTTCGGGAAGCGGTTCAAAAAGAACCTGATCAGTATCGAGATAAGGTGTTGTATATGCAGGAGCTTGTGCGGAGAGCAGTTGATAAGGGAGTTTCCATTGAAGCACAAGAAAAGCGCAATAAGGCATCGATGGAAACTGCAATCAGTTCAAAAAGAAATGAAATGAAGGAGCGCAGAGTATCTGCAAAAGCAGCAACACAGTATTATAATGCTGTCAATAAGTTAAACAAAATCGATCCACAACTTATGGATCGCAAAAAATAATATATAACTGTAAAAGGAATCAACAGTTCAGTGTCATGGATGGCACGCAGGTGATGTTTTTCGCATTGCCTGCGTGCCGTTTTCTGTATATAGGCATTTGTTTAGGAAATACAGTGGGGGAGTAGATTATGTCAAAAGTACCGGTGACGGTATGTATTATAGCAAAAAATGAGGAAAAGTTTATAGAGGATTGTCTGAGACACTTACAGCCTTATGGTATGGAAATTATTGTTGCGGATACGGGGTCCACAGACAGGACAAAGGAAATTGCTGAGAAATACGCAGATAAAGTAGTTGATTTTGAGTGGATTAAAGACTTTAGTGCAGCGAGGAATTATTGTGCTTCGTTTGCCTCTAATAATTGGATACTTGCGCTTGACTGTGACGAGTTTGTCGATTTTATCGATATGCGAATGCTCAGAATCTTAATGCAGAAATACCCAAAAAGAACAGGTGTTTTGCGTCTGAAGAATATTACACGGGATACGAATAATCAGGCTGGATATGTCAATACAGATCTTGCCAGACTTTACAATAAAAATTATTATACATTTGAATTTGCAATTCATGAGCAGATTTGTCCAAAAGATATTTCTAAAAGAAATGAACCGATAGATGCATTTCTGCTTCCAATGGATGTAGTGCATCATGGATATGCACTTGACGAAGAGACAATGAAAAAAAAGCAACAGCGAAATTTAGAGTTGTTGTATCAAGAATTGGAGACTACTCCAGATAAAGGATATGTATATTTTCAGATTGGCCAGTCCTTAATGACGCTAGAAGGAGCACAAAAAGCAATGGAAGCGTATGAGAAAGGATTGCAATTAATGATTGATATCAATGGTTATTATGTACCAGAATTAATTATTTCACTTGCAACCGCTTACCTTAAAGTGGATAAAAAATCAAATGCGCTTGAATTGATGGAGCGCTATGCATCACATTTTAATACTGCTAAGTATGTCTTTGCACATGCAAATGTATTGTGGGAGGCAGAACAAATTTTAAAAGCACTTGGAAATTATATTAAGGTGACAATGATGAAAGATTTGGATACTCTTGGCGGAGAAATCGCAACTTGCTATGGCCGAATTATACAAATTTACGAGGCATTTGGTGAGAAGGAGATGGCAGAAAATTTTCACCAAAGATTTCTGGCATATAATGCAGCAAAGGATAGTGTGATAAATAGAGGGTAAGAACTAGAAATATAAAAGGAGAATCAATATGTCAAAAATACCAGTGACAGTTTGCATTATTGCCAAGAATGAAGAAAAGCATATTGAAGAATGTTTAAAGCATTTAAAGAAGTATGGTATGGAAATTATTGTGACAGATACGGGGTCTACTGATTGTACAAAAGAGATTGCAGAAAAATATGCGGACAAGGTTGTTGATTTTGAATGGATTAATGATTTTGCCGCAGCGAGAAATTATTGTGCTTCCTTTGCCTCCAACAACTGGATATTAGCAATTGACTGTGATGAGTATGTGACAAGTATTAATGTTCAAGGACTGCGGATGTTAATGCAGAAGTTTCCGCGCTATACGGGTGTGATTCGATTAAAAAATCTGATTCCCAAGGCGGGTGGTGAGACGGGATATGTGTCCGATGATGTACCGCGTATGTACAATAAAAATTATTATCATTTTGAAGCACCAGTACATGAGCAGATACGTTTTATCGATCCTACAAAAAAAGATGATGCGATGGATGCGTTTCTGATTCCAATGGAGGTTATTCATCATGGTTATGCGCTGACTGGTGAAGACATGGAGAAAAAGCAACAAAGAAACTTGGAGCTTCTGCGCAGAGCGATGGAAGAAGAACCTAACAACGGATACAATTACTTTCAGATGGGGCAGTCACTGTTTGTACTCAACGATGTAGATGCGGCGATTGCAGCATACGAGAAAGGTATGACATTGATTGACACTACAGAGAGCTTGTATGTACCAGAAATGATTATGTCGCTTGCAAAAGCGTATCGTGCTAAGGGCAGATTGTCAGAGGCATTAGTATTGGTAGAAAAGTACATTGAAGTCTATGATACCGCTAAATTTAATTATTTGTATGCGAGTCTTTTAAAAGAGGATGAGCAAGTAGTAAAGGCACTTATGATTTTTGTAAAGACAACAATGAAGAAAGATATCGATACACTAGGAGAGAATCTATTGTCTTGTTATGCAAACATTATACAGATTTATAAGGCAATGGGAAATGAGGAGATGGCGGAACTGTTTGTAAAGAAACTGCAACAATGCGAAATGGAAAAAGAACGTGTTGTAAACAGTTAAATAATATTATTTTTTGGAGGTGAGGCCTGGCAGAGAACGGATATATGTCGTATCAAGGAAGAAACAAAACGGCACCTAATGATATGGAAATCAGGGGGAAAATTATATGATAATAACACACAATCTTAGGGCTATGAATAGCCAGAGACAATTATCTATCGTAAGCGGTACTGTATCAAAAACATCTGAAAAATTGTCCAGCGGATATAAGATTAATCGAGCAGCGGATGATGCAGCTGGATTGTCAATATCTGAAAAGATGAGAAAGCAAATCAGAGGGCTGACAAAGGCGACAGAAAATGCAGAGGATGGAATATCAATGGTACAAACTGCAGATGGTGCGCTCAATGAAGTACATGATATGCTTCAACGTATGAATGAGCTTTGTGTGCAAGCGGCTAATGGTACGAATTCCATATCAGACAGATTGAATATTCAGGATGAGGTGTCGCAGTTGATCACAGAGATTGACAGAGTAGCGGAGACAACAAAGTTTAACGAGATCAACTTACTTGATGGCAGCATCGCAAAGCCAGGCAGAAATGCATATACGACAGCAATTAACAACAGAAAACTTGAGGCAATCAAGGATAAATATGATAAAGATAAGAAAAATTTTTTGCTGACCGGGTTAAATGGTGCGTATGCAGGAAAACAACTGTCTCTCGATGAGTTGGCAGAATTAGATGGCACAAAATTGCTGTATACAATTAATTATGATTTTAGCACAATACCGACAGGAAATCAGGTTTCGCCCACAGACGGTTTGAATCAGGCATTGAAGACAAAGGCAGATGCCTTAATACCAGTATTGCAGAACTCAATAGTACCGCAAGCAGTACAGTCATTGCTTGCTGCATATCCTGATACTTTTGGATATTTGAATGGATCTTCAATTGGAATTGGACTTACGATGTATGAAGATCCAAATTCCAGTGTTCTAGCATCAGCAGGCCTTAGTTTTGGTGGTAGTGATACATTAGGATTTAATCTCAGCGTTAATATGGCTACGCTAAGTGACCCTATGACTAAAGCCAGCAGAGATGACTTGGAAGTAACAATTGTTCATGAGATGATGCACACATTGATGTATGAAGCACTTACAAATGGTATGACAGGGAATGTGAATGGAGAATTTCAAAAAGATACATTTCCGCAATGGTTTATAGAAGGAATGGCACAGACCGCAGCAGGTGGGTGCTATCATGGAAATGACTGGGTTGCAGGACTTGGTATTTCATCTAGTTCTACAGAAGCGGATATTATAAACGCTATCAATCGAGCACCGCTTACACAATCTGGCAGTGGTGGAGCATCTGATTACGGCACTGGATACTTGGCAAGTATGTATTTGGGATATATGGCAGCAGGTGGAAATTCTGTAAAGGAAGCAGATATGAAACGCGGGCTAGATACAATACTAAATGATATTAAAAAGGGTGAAAGCCTTGATGATGTAGTAAAAAAGTATACAGGAAAACCGCTGAAAAGTTTCCAGAAAGAGTTTGCAACAATGGGCGCTTCTTTTGTTAAAGACTTGATGAATGAGGTTCAAGATGGTACAGGCGGTGTAGCGACAGGAAGTTATAATGTTAATACGCTTAACAATGCAAATCCAGACAACATTCTATCGGACAACAATGTAACAGGAGCTGCACTACAATTGTTTCAGTTAAGTGGGACAGACCAATGGATATTCAACAAATATCCAGCAGATCAAATGCCTATTTATAATGGTGGTACAGCAACAAACGGTAAGGGATATAGTGATGGACCACTTGAAATTGCAGCGAATAAACGTGCGACAGGATTTGGTTCTGCACTTCATGTAGGAGCAGATGCAGACATGACGAATAAGGTACATGTCTATATTGATGCAATGGATGCAGAGAGCCTTGGAGTGGATAAAGTGGATGTTCGCACTGTGGATTTTGCAAGTATTTCTATTGAGCGAGTAGCACTTGCGATTGCACAGGTATCTGCGCAACGTTCAGAATTGGGCGCATATCAGAATCGCCTTGAACATACTGTGAATAATTTAGGTAATATTGTGGAGAATACGACAGCCGCAGAAAGCCAGATTCGTGATACCGATATGGCAAAAGAAATGGTAAAGTATTCCAATGCAAATATTTTGCAACAAGCAGGACAATCAATGTTAGCGCAAACAAATCAGAGCAATCAGGGTGTACTTTCACTGATTGCGTCATAAATAAAGTCTTACAAAAATAGATAATTGTATGGAACCGAGTAGGGAAATAATTTTCCCTACTCGATTTAAATTGTCTGAATATAAATAAATTTACATAAAATTTCAAATAATTAGTTGACATAGTCTGACAATTCGGCTATAATACAATTATTAAGGGAGATGACATAACATCTTGTCATTAAAATTAATATATAAAGGATTATTGTTTTTCACAAGGAGGTATAGTATGGAAATCAGAAGTAATTTTATGCATGGAAACAAGGCAGTAAACGAGTCCTACACAGCGAAGACAAATAAGCTTGCGACAGGAAAGAAAATGTCAGAGATATCCTCTGATGCAGCTTCTCTTCAAATTAAGTCAAAGACAAGTGAAGTGTCCGAGTCAGCGATTGAGAATATTAATGCTGCTGCTAGTTCTGTAGAAGATGTTGCGAAAGCAGAAGCAATGATTCGTGAGGCGAATCGTCGCATTTTAGAACAGTCTAATGATTCAGTGCTTGCACAGGCTAACCAGTCAACAGAAGCAGTTACAAAACTGTTGGATTAATGGATAAATAAGAAACCGGTCTTTGGATCGGTTTTTTTATGCATATGGGTATCCAAGTGAAATTTGTCAGTAGAAGCTGACGGGTGCCCGGCGCGCCAGGAGAAGATAAACCTTCCTTAATCGATTGCACACAAGTATGAAAAGAAATGTGCACATAAATTGTACAAATTGTGTATTTTTTTTGCAAAAATATATTATATTTACATAATAGCGAACCGATAACTAGAATATGGTAAACTACACATATTTTGTCAAGCGAAGGAGGAGCATATGATGATACGACATAATATAGCAGCGCAAAATAGTGGACATATGCAGAAAAGAATCAATGGAAAACTGGCGGGAACATCAGAAAAATTAGCGTCAGGTTATCGTGTCAATAGAGCGGCAGGAGTTTTAGCATTACTACAATAAAGCGAAAAAACACGCTTTTGTACAAATATTCTGGAAAAATTAGAAAAATTCATTTATTTGCCCTAAATTTTCAGAAAATAAATCCGATATATATACTGTAAATGGAGTTACAGAAGGTATTAACGATAATGAGACTTGATTGATTCAAGGGGAATGATTAAGTAATTAATAAAGAAATAATATTGTGGGAAGTTGCTTGGTGAAAGGGATGTCCTGGGCTGCTAAAGGAGGAGAAAAATATGGTAGTACAGCACAATCTTAAAGCGATGAATGCAAACAGAATGTTGAATATTAATACGAAAGCATCTGCACATTCTACAGAAAAACTTTCAAGCGGCTATCGCGTAAATAGGGCAGCAGACGACGCAGCAGGTCTTGCGATATCAGAGAAAATGAGAAAGCAGATTCGCGGTCTAACACAGGCATCGAGAAATGCTGAGGATGGTATCTCGGCGGTACAGACAGCAGAAGGAGCGCTTGCTGAAGTGCAAGATATGCTTCAGAGAATGAATGAGCTTTGCGTTCAGGCAGCTAATGGTACAAACTCTATTACAGACCGTCAGTATATACAAGATGAAATCGACCAGCTCGTAACTGAGATGGACAGAATTTCAGAGACAACAAAGTTTAATGAACTTTATCTCTTAAAAGGTGATGACTCCAAACCAGAGAGTCTTGTGCATACCTTTAATTATATTGAAGGTGATAAGCTTGATGCAACAGGAACATCTTCTGTTTTAAATGGTAAAGGTCAGCAAGTTATGGTAAACTATAATGGGACAGATAATATTTATGCTGTAAATGCTGCTAGTATTCAGGCTTCTGGTGTATCAAGTCCTATGACCGCAGATGTGATTTCTAAGGGTTCTGACGCTACAAAGTATCTTGGTGCAGGTACGGTTGGTGCAAGTTCAACAATCTCAGGTACAAAACTGAAACCAGATTATGCTATCTTTAAAAATACAAAATTGGAGAATGAGCCTGCAAATCAGATTACCACCAGTACAGTTAATGGAACGGTATATAGCAGTGCAAATAAAGATGCATATATCTTTGATACGGATACACAAAATATTATTCACGTAAAAGCAGGAGAGGATCTTTCTAAGTATATTGATAAGATTAAGGGTGAAAATGGTAAATATACTATGAAGGATCAATATAGACTCCTTTATAATGTAAATGGTAATGCGAATATAACAGGTACATTAGGCGCTCCAACCACTCTAGATACATTAGGAGATAAAGACTTTAAGGGGGCAGTTGCCGAGAATCAGCTCTACGATGCTGATGGCGAGGTTGTGGCAGGTATGGCATTACATAAATATTTTAATGACAATGGTGATTATACAGGTGGATTATTTGCTGACAAAGATGCAACAAAAAAGGTTGTAATTGATGCTGGAACAGATACGAATACTGTTAGCTACAGCAGATATATTATGAAGTGGAGTGAGAAGATTGTAGCACCATTGACTTTCAATGTACATGCGGGTGCAGATTCTGATCTTGAGAATAGAATTTCTGCTACAATTGACACAATGTCAGCGGCAGGTCTTGGCGTCAATAAGTTAAGCAGCAAGTCAATCGGTATTGTTGATCCAACTGGTGACAATGCAAGAGAAGCAATTGATGTTGTTGGAGAAGGATTAAGAAGAGTTTCTACACAGCGTTCTATTCTTGGTGCGATTCAGAATCGTTTAGAGCACACTATCTCAAACTTGGATAACGTTGTTGAGAATACAACTGCTGCAGAATCAGCAATTCGTGATACAGATATGGCTGACGAAATGGTGAAGTTCTCCAACAATCAGGTACTTTTGCAGGCAGGTCAGTCTATCCTTGCACAGGCAAATCAGGCAAATCAGGGTGTTCTTTCCCTTCTGCAATAATAAGAAGTCTGATGTTTATAGAAAAGGATCTCCTGGGATTTTCAGGAGGTTCTTTCTTGTTTCATAATTTAATGCAGGGGGATATAGCATGTCAAAAGTACCAATTTCGGTTTGTATAATTGCCAAGAATGAAGAGAAACATATTGATGAGTGCTTGCGAAGGCTTAGTCCATATGGCTTTGAGATTGTTGTTACGGATACTGGTTCGACTGATAGGACAGTGGAAATTGCACGCAAATATACAGATAAAGTTTATTCGTTTGAGTGGATTAATGATTTTAGTGCTGCTAGGAATTTTTGTACGGCACACGCCTCGAACAACTGGATTTTGGTCTTAGATTGTGATGAGTATGTGCATGAGATTGATGTGCCGACACTGCGTATTATTATGCAGAAATTTCCTCGCTTTGTTGGGGAGATTCGACTGAAAAGTATTACGCAGAATCGTGGAAATGCAGTTTATGTCACAGATGATGTGAGCAGATTGTACAATAAAAATTACTATTCGTTTGAAGGTACAATTCATGAACAGCTTTGTCCAAAAGATGAGAGTAAACGTGGGGAAACGATGAACTGTGTTAGGTTGCCAATGGAGGTTGTTCATCATGGATATAATCTGACGCCAGAGGAGATGCTGCAAAAGCAAGATCGAAATTTAACAATGTTGTATAAAGCATTGGAGACAGATCCACAGAATACATATTTTCTATTTCAAGCAGGACAATCAGAGTCGGTGCGGAAAAATTATGATAAGGCAATTGCGTTGTATGAGAAGGCTTTGAGTATTATGGATACGATTTCCTGTGAGTATGAGCAACTGATTGTGATATCATTAGCGGTAGACTACATAAAGACAAAGCAGAGCGATAAGGCAATCGCATTAATGCAGAAATATGAGAATCAATGTCAGACAGCACGCTATATGTTTACGCGGGGCAATGTATTTTTTGATAGTGGTGATAAGGTAAAAGCTCTTTTGTGGTATATTAAGGCGACTGTAATGCCGGATTCAGATGCGTTGGGAGTCAATCTAATGCATTGTTATGAGAGCATTATTAAAATTTATACTGAGATGGGCAATGCAGAAATGGCAGAGTTGTTTCGAGCACGCTATGAAGAGTGCCGACAAGACAACGAGAAGGTTGTCAATAGATAATATATCAATAAAAAATAAAGCAGAAAAACTGCTTTATTTTTTTGGCTCAGGTACAAACATATAGATAAATCTTTCCGATTCTGGCACTTCACTGACAGCTTTATCCAGTTCCAGGGATTCTTTATAATCATTTAGACGATTGACAATCTCTGGGTTGTTGATATCTTCCTTATTAATAACTTGACGAATATAGTAATAAACGAACAGTTGCAGATCATTTAAGTGGAGATAGAGCGGATGTTGATCGATTTCTTGGCAAAGTGTCCGAAGAGCATCAAGTTGTACATGTATTGGCTCTATAGCGGCAGAAATCTGATCCATAGTGACAATCAGACGTCCTTTACATGCAGTGACGTTACAGACCTCATCTACATTCGGACGATTTATTTTGGACAGACGCTCAAGTTCTTGATCACAGTGTTCTACACCTTCTAACAATCGAAAAATTTTATTGTAGGCATTACATAATGTTTGTAATAAAGTTTCATATTTCTGACGATATTCCATAACAATCCTGCTGCTAAAACATATACGAGAGTGTATATGCTAGATGATTTGCTACAATCTCACGATTTGTAGTTACTGCTTCGACGTGTATGCTTTAATTAAAGTTGAACTACTCACAACACTCCACAGTCATAAATTTCCGACGAAACTATCGGTATCTATCCACAGTCACTTATTGATATGGTGGTGTGGATTTCCATCTATTTCGCTTTTCCTTTCCTAGATTTTTAGTTTTGGCACCGAACCGTTCCTCAATATTATTTACATAATAATATTACATAAGATATATCGTCAGAATATTCTGAAAACTTAACTAATTTTTATTAATTGTATAAAATATATTAAATGTACAGAAAAGATACATTGTATTGGAGATTATAATTTGCGAGAAATTTCGATAAAGAAATAGTTGAGAAATTATGTAAAGTCAGTTACAATGTTATTTATGTATAATTAACAACTACTTGAGGGGCTATTTAGGCGTTGTATCTGAATGGTACCCGAAGACACAACGGAGGTTTATCATGAAATTTAGTTTGTGCATGATTGTAAAAAATGAGTCCGCGGTACTGAGAAATTGCCTTGATTCCCTGAAGGATATTATGGATGAGATTATTATTGTGGATACTGGGTCCACAGATGATACGAAGCAAATTGCAGCAGAATATACGCCGTATGTATATGATTATGTATGGAATGACGACTTTGCTGCCGCTAGAAATTTTGCGTTTTCCAAAGCCACAGGAGACTATATTTATTCTGCGGATGCAGACGAAGTGCTTGACCGTGAAAATCAGGACAAGCTAAAGGCACTAAAGCGTGCTATTTTGCCAGAGGTAGAGATTGTGCAGATGATTTATGTGACAGAACAGATTAATCATCCGACAGAAAATTTTGCGCGTGACTTACGTCCAAAACTCTTTAAACGGTTGCGTAAGTTTACATGGATTGAGCCGATTCATGAGACAATCAATGTCAATCCAGTTATTTTTGACAGTGATATTGAAGTACAACATCACCCACAGGGAAATCATAGCAGCAGAGATTTTAGTGTTTTTGAGCATATTATTACAGAGAAAGGGACTCTTTCTGATCGTTTGATGGGAATGTATTTAAGAGAGTTGTACAAGGCTGGAACAGAGGATGAGTTAAAGAAAGCAGAAGATTTTTTTGAGCGTGCGCTGGCAGAAAAACGTACAGAAGGAAAAGATGTGTTGTGTCGACAAATTATAGCAGTTCTTTTAAAAATATATAGAATAACCAATAATCCTGTCAATATATTAAAGGTATCCCTAAGTGAGGAAGCTACAATTCCATCGGCAGAAATTTGTATGGAATTGGGATATTTCTTTATGAAAAAGGAGGATTATGAGGAGGCAGTAGAGTGGTTTCACAGAGCTGGTTATGACTGTGAGAGTGAGATCGATGTGGCAAGCAGTGGGACTTCAGCATTTATGGCATCAGCATTATGCTATCGCAAAATTGCAAAGTCACCTAGGATTAAAGCACTTCCACAAAAGGAATATGAACAGGAGTATGACAGATTAACCAGAAAGGCAACAGAATATGAGCAGCTTGCAAGAGATTGGAAACCAATTGAGCCGTTTTTGACAAAGTAAAAAGGAGGGTATAATAATGCAATATGATTATTTAGTGGTAGGTGCAGGACTGTTTGGCGCTGTGTTTGCCAATGAATTGACAAAATGTGGGAAGTCGTGTCTTGTGATTGACAAAAGAGCACACATCGCAGGAAACATTTATACAGAGGAGGTTGCTGGAATCAATGTCCATAAGTATGGCGCACATATTTTTCATACATCGGACAAAAAAATTTGGGATTATGTGAATGAACTTTCAGAATTTAACAACTACATTAATGCACCTTTGGCAGTTTATCACGAAGAGTTGTATAATCTTCCATTTAATATGAACACCTTTGCAAAAATGTGGAATATTAAAACACCTAAGGAGGCAGCAGAGCATATTCAGGCACAGATTGCAGATTTGAATATTACCAATCCTTCTAATTTGGAAGAGCAAGCATTGTCTTTGGTTGGAAAAGATATTTATGAAAAGCTTGTGAAAGGATATACTGAGAAGCAGTGGGGGCGCGACTGTAGTGCATTGCCTGCATTTATTATAAAACGTCTTCCAGTGCGATTTACCTTTGATAATAATTACTTTAATGATTCTTATCAGGGGATTCCCAAGGGCGGTTATACAGCGATGGTATCAAAGCTTTTGGAAGGCATCGAAGTAAAAACAGATACAGCGTTTGAAGATTTTGTACAAAAGGATGAAAATGACAGATATGTTACTTTTAACGGTCAACATGTATTCCGCAAAGTGCTTTACACTGGAATGATCGATGCGTTTTTTGGTTATTGTGAGGGTGCGTTGGAATATCGCTCTCTCGATTTTCAAACAGAACTGCTTGAGGGGGAGAACAATTATCAAGGAAACGCTGTCGTGAATTATACAGCAAGAGAAGTGTCTTATACACGCATAATAGAACATAAGCACTTTGAATTTGGAACCCAGCCAGACACAGTCATTACAAGAGAGTATCCCAAGGAGTGGAGACGTGGTGACGAGCCATATTATCCTGTTAATGATGAGAAAAATGCAGCGATATACCAAAAATATGTAGCGCTTGCAGCAAAGGAAAAAAATGTACTTTTTGGCGGAAGATTAGGGCAATATCAATATTATGATATGGACAAGGTTATTGCAGCAGCCTTAAAAATGGCAGCGACAGAGATTTAAATAAAAATTGGATAGGGAAGATAATCCTTCCCTATCCAATTTTTATTTTACATGATGTTGGGGTCAAAAGGTATTTTGCCCCCTATGATACCACGGATTGCTCCGCATTTCATGCTCCCGCAATCCTAAAACACCTCAAATTCGCTCATTTTTCTGTGAAAAATGGCTACTTTTCGGTGTTTTTGCGGGTCCCAAGTTCAAAAATCCTTTTGACCTTGGTATCTTTACATATAATTATTATAAAGCATTCCTGTGTAAATACTGGTCATATATGGATTTGGATAGCTTGTATTGGGATTGGGATATGCACAGATGCGTCGGTCAATATACTCCATTGGGTCGAGTGAGATTGCATTGAGTTTTCGCAGAATCTGTGAACCGAAACCTTTGATGGCCGCAGCGTCTGTGATATCATCACTTTTCTGGTACTCAAGGGTGGCATCTTCATTAATACTTATCCCATATTTTTCAAGGTTATAACTGTGCAAATCCAAAAACTTTTGCAAATCTTTTGAGAGCAGTTTTGTGAGCGGTGCATCTACAGAATCATTGATTACACCGTTCATAAAATGGTTGTATCCATCTACAAATGTTTCAATATTGTTTGCAAGAGACTCGGCATCGGGATAAAGCCCAATTGTGGCAGTGGCAGTTTTTCCAGTGGTCGCTGCAGCGGCGCGCGCTGTAATTTGGTCGGACATAGTCATACCAGTGCCAGTGTATTCTGGATGTAGTGTTACATGATAGGCACCGTGGACACTAAAAGTATTGGAGTAGGAAGATTCCTCATTGCCGTTAATACTATATATAGCGTTTGTTGCCTCTTTAATATTTTTATTTAGTTCCAAATAATCTACAATACCATTCTGATAGCTGGTGTTTTCATCCGTGATTGTAAAGTGGCGTTCCCCTTGAACTGGAAGCCCATAAGCATCAGAAGTAACTTCGAGTGCTGAGAGTCCACGCGCTTCGACAACACGCGCTGACACTCCAATATCAGAGTTGTTTATCAGGCGAGCAAGCTTGTGCTGCAAATCGCTGTTTGTGTCTCCTTCGTGCACGTTGAACTGAAGTTCATAGTGAAGTTTATTGGTTAGAAGGTCAAAAGAGTAACTGTCGGGTTTTAGTCGCACAGGCTGGTCTGCCTTCATATATTTGCTGGTGTTGACTTGTGGTGAGGCGAAGTTTTCAACCTCCAAAACAAAGTCTGTGGGTACGAAATCTTCTGCGTCTTCTGGTTCGTATTCTACTGTCGCAAGCGATTCATTGTCACTGTAGGCGGATTTCATTGAAAACAGGTCATCATCATCACCGCTGAGTGCGTCGATAGTCTGTTTTAAGTCGTTCGCGCTTTCTTTTAAATGGATTGCATATGCGATAGAACGCGGTGAAGGCTCTGTCAGATAGAGTGGAGCAAAACGGTTTTTCCACTGAATCGTGCGATATACATTTTGTAGCTCACTTGTGTCATGTGTGGCATGACGCAGGCTGCGTTTGCTTTTGCGGTTGGAACGATTGTTGTTCTGACTGCGGTATGTGGTCAAATATTGGTCGTAGATCTGCATTGTAGTTGAAGAAATTGACATACAGATATCCTCCTTCCTTGGATTATAGATTCTGAGTCTTATGTGAACTGCTTTTTGAACACAAAATTAAATATTAAATTCACAAAACTCCCCATTTTAGAGACATACAAGCCCTTAATAGTGTGAAAATTCAGAAAAATATTATGTATATCTCTTTGTTATTTTTAACTTACCATGAATTGTATAAAAAAGCAAGGGGGTTCCCCTAGAAAAGATGAAAAAATTTCATAATATGGGATTAAATTGCAGAAAAAAGAGTGAATTGTATCTAAAATAAATACAATTTTAACCTGTAATATCTGGAGTGACAAATAAAAAAATAGAGGAATCGCTTGTGAAAAAATTTCTACTATATAATATGTAACAACGAGAGTTTAAGTGTTATGAATAAAAATAAATATTGACGCTCTGCCTTCTGTGTGGTATAGTTGAAAGGCAAGATGTTGATTCGGTCTTTTTTTTATGCAATAAAGCAAGTAACTTTTGATTGCTGACTGGACAGGCATCTAGTAGGATTAGAACAGATCATTACATTGGAACGCTAGCGGAGGTGGAATTATGCGTACAAAGATAACATTGGCATGTACAGAGTGTAAACAGCGCAACTACAATACAACAAAGGAAAAGAAGACACATCCAGATAGAATGGAGATCAAGAAGTATTGTAGATTCTGCAGGACTCATACACTGCACAAGGAAACAAAATAGACAATCGGATTCGTTAGGAGGGACACAATGGCAGATTCAGCGAAGACAGAAGCGAAGAAGGACAGCTTCTGGAAAAGTGTGAAAACAGAATTTAAGAAGATCGCCTGGCCTGACCAGAAAGAAACTGTGAAACAGTCTGTAGCAGTTCTTTGTGTTTCGGTTGTTGTAGGACTTATCATTACCTTTTTGGATACACTTATCCAGTTCGGCATTAACTTCTTAACAAGTATCGGTGTATAAAAGAGGATAACCATTATGGAAGAGAAGAAAGAACGCGCGGTGTCGGGAAAACCGACAGTTAAGGCAGTAGCCAAGAAGATCATTACCCCCAATATGCAGGAGTGGCTTCCAGTATCGCCAAAGATGCCAGAGAAGGTGCAAGAAAATGAGGAGTTGACTGCTGAGGAATTTGTCGAGGAAGAACTTGATTTTGAGGAGCCGATTGACCAGGAATTTGACTCTGATGAATCCCTTGAGAAGGAACTTGATTTTGAAAAATCAGTTGTAGAGGAGCCTGTTTCTGAGGAGCCAGTTGAGGAAGAACCCCACAGCAGAGTGGCACTTAGCGACAACAAGAGTGGTCTTGGTATGGGCTGGTATGTGGTGCATACTTATTCTGGATATGAGAATAAAGTGAAGGCGAATATCGAAAAGGCAATTGAAAACAGACACCTTGAGAATGAAATTCTTGAGGTAAGAGTTCCTCTGCAGGAAGTTATGGAACTCAAAAATGGTGTGGAGAAAGCATCGCAGAAAAAAATGTTCCCAGGGTATGTTTTACTGCATATGGATGCAGATAACAATGATGCATGGTATGTGGTTAGAAACACTAGGGGCGTAACTGGATTTGTGGGGCCAGGAAGCAAACCTGTGCCACTCACAGAGGCGGAGCTGGAGGCACTGAACTTCGGTGTTGACACTACAGTAGAGTTTTCAGAGGGAGATGTGATCAACGTCACCGCAGGTGTATGGAAGGATACAGTTGGCACTGTTCAGAAGATTGATGTTTCAAGGCGGACAGTTACAATCAGTGTCGAAATGTTCGGACGTGAAACACCAGTTGAGATTAGTTTCTCAGATGTGAAAAAAATGTGGGATTAATCTTATTGACAATCGTATGAGGAACGTGATAGTATAAATGTTGGACGTTTGTCCGTGTGGGAGGGTTATCCGCCCAGACGACCACAAAACAGCATTTCATTTTCAAGATTATATTTGGGAAGTGAAAGAGACTGAGAATAAATTAGGAGGTGCCTGAAATGGCAAAGAAAGTAGAAGGATATATTAAATTACAAATTCCTGCCGCAAAAGCAACACCAGCTCCACCAGTTGGTCCTGCTCTTGGACAGCATGGCGTAAATATTGGAGAGTTCACAAAACAGTTTAACGCCAGAACAGCAGATCAGGAAGGCATGATTATTCCTGTTGTCATCACAGTATATGCAGACAGAAGCTTCAGCTTCATCACCAAAACCCCGCCTGCAGCAGTTCTTTTAAAGAAAGCGTGCAATATTAAGACTGCTTCGGCGACACCAAACAAGACAAAAGTTGCCACAATCTCCAAGGCTAAGATTCAGGAGATTGCAGAGTTAAAGATGCCTGACTTAAATGCGGCAAGCATTGAGGCAGCAATGAGCATGATTGCTGGTACAGCTAGGTCCATGGGCATTAAAGTAGAAGATTAAGCGGAGGTAAAGTGAGATGAAGCATGGTAAGAAATATAATGAATCCGCGAAGTTAGTTGATCGCACAGTATTTTATGAAATTGAGGACGCGGTGGCACTGGCAAAGAAAACTGCCAACGCAAAATTTGATGAGACAGTGGAGGTTCATATTAGAACAGGCTGTGATGGACGTCATGCAGACCAGCAAATTCGTGGCGCTGTTGTACTTCCAAACGGAACTGGTAAGACAGTGAGAGTTTTGGTTTTTGCAAAGGGCGATAAAGTGGCAGAAGCAGAGGCTGCTGGAGCGGATTATGTTGGCGGTGATGAGTTGATTCCAAAGATTCAGAATGATGGATGGCTTGAGTTTGACGTTGTGGTTGCCACACCGGATATGATGGGTGTTGTAGGTCGTCTTGGTAAGGTTTTGGGACCTAAGGGTCTGATGCCAAATCCAAAGGCAGGCACTGTGACGATGGATGTCACAAAGGCAATCAATGATATCAAGGCTGGTAAGATTGAGTATAGACTTGATAAAACCAATATTATTCACTGCCCAATCGGAAAAGTTTCTTTTACAGAGGAGCAGTTGACACAGAATCTGAATACATTGCTGGATGCAATTGTAAAAGCAAAACCATCCACTCTCAAGGGACAATACCTGAGAAGTATCACTTTGGCGTCAACAATGGGACCAGGTGTAAAGGTAAGTGTTGCTAAGTTCTAATCAAAGATATAGATGATTTGAGACCTCGTTTTGGACAAAAGCGGGGTCTTTTATGCACATGGACACTCATAACAAATTAATATTATGCGAAAAACCTGTATTATTGCAGGACGCATAGCCAATTTGTTATGAAATATTTTATTTTCATAGCGATTGGCAGCAAAGCTGACGAGGTCCAGTGCGCAAGTAGATGGAAGTAGACTTCTCTACTTGATTATGAGGTGAGTAGTTGGCTGTTAAGAAAACTGGAAAAAGAAAGCGCAGAAGAAGTAATCTTCGTGTATTTATCATATCGTTAATGCTTGTTCTAACAGTGGGAGGTCTTGGAATGATTGCATATTCTAATTCTACTGTGGTGAGCGAGGAAGAAAAACCGTTGACAGTTGTGGATTTTGGTAAGCTAGAACAGACATTGGACAACACAGACATACCAGACAACACAGTGTTAGAGAATGTGGAAATTGAGATAGAGTCGTTAGAACAAACTTCGACGGAGGAAGTAGATGTATTGCGTGCAGAGAATGAACGTCTTTACAACGAAGCCATTTCTAAAGGAGAAAAGGTTTTTCTGGTGAATTGTGCAGATCAAGAACAGATTAAGTTGGCGTTTGCGGGCGATATTCTGCTAGATGATGAATATGCTATGATGTTTCGCTATAGAAGCAGAGGAAGTGATATCAATGATACCTTTTCGGCAACGTTACTCGAACGAATGCGAAACGCGGATGTGTTTATGCTCAATAATGAATTTCCTTTTTCTACACGAGGAACACCAACAGAAGGAAAAACATTCACATTTCGAGCCAATCCTTCCAATATAGAGATGTACGCGCAAATTGGTGTGGATCTTGTTTCTCTTGCGAACAATCATGCTTATGATTATGGTGAACAGGCACTTCTGGATACGTTTTCTACGCTTGAGGGGGCTGGAATACCTTATGTGGGTGCAGGCAGAAACATTGAGGAGGCAAAAAAACCAGTTTATTTGATTGCGAATGGAATGAAGATCGCAGTTGTAAGTGCAACACAGATTGAACGCAATGCGGTGCCAGATACCAAGGAGGCTACTATGACGAATGCTGGTGTGCTGCGATGTATGGACCCAACAGCGCTTCTGGAAGTGATTGCGCAAGCAAAGGCAAACAGCGATTTTGTTATTCTTTATATTCATTGGGGTACAGAAAGTCAGGAGACAACAGATTGGCTTCAAGATAAACAGGCACCGATTTATGCTGAGGCAGGTGTAGATTTGATTATTGGTGATCATCCACATTGTCTACAAAAGATAGATTGCATTTCGGGTGTTCCAGTTGTGTTCAGTCTAGGAAATTACTGGTTCAACTCCAAGACACAGAACACCTGCCTTGTTGAAGTTCAACTTACCAAGGAAGGACTTAAATCCCTTCAATTTATCCCATGCTTACAGGAAAATTGTCGCACAAGTCAACTTGAAGGTGCCAAGAAGGAAGAAGTACTTAATTATATGCGCAAATTATCGCCAAATGTTCAGATTGATTCTGAAGGGTATGTTAGCTTTCCTTAATATAAACAACTAATGAAATTTGCCATGTGTATTGTTCTTTTGACTTATCAGTTTTGCTTTTCACACGATTACTATTTAAGGTGGTATAAGGATTAATATGTGGTGAAAGTTGCCGGTATGAGAACAGGGAAGACAAACTTTTTCTACTCGATTTACAATTGATGAACATTTGATACGGGATCTGACATTATGCGGCAAGTGCATGATATGGGTGTGAAACGTAACGTTTTTTGACTGTCAATATAATTATAGAAAAAAAGCTTGACAGATAAATACAGCCTGTGTTATGGTAATAAAGGTTGTAAAACCATGCCGAAGACAGTAGGTGCGAAACCAGATATCTGGGGTTTTGCGTAAGACTATCGCCTACCGAGGAGAAGAGTTTTTGTGATATGACTTTAATCTCTCAGAGTGTGTTGTGGCATATTTTGAGAGATTTTTTAATACACACGAGTGACCAAAAATGAATGGACACTCGTTGCAAGTAGGGTAGAAAGCTTCCCTATGCGAATAAAAAACTCCTGTCGGCAGGAAGAGATGAAATTTTGTCTCTAAAATCTAAAAGGAGGTAAGAAAATGGCAAAGATTGAATTAAAACAACCAATCGTTGATGAAATCGCAGCTACAGTCAAAGATGCAGCTACCGTTGTGATTGTCAAGTATAGTGGTATCACTGTCGCACAAGATACACAGTTGCGCAAGCAGCTTCGTGAAGCTGGTGTTACGTACAAGGTGTACAAGAACACTCTGATGACACGTGCGTTTAAAGGCACTGCGTTTGAGGGGCTGACAGACAGTCTTGTTGGAACCAATGCGATTGCAACCAGCAAGGATGATGCGACAGCACCAGCAAGGATCTTGAAAAAGTTTTCTAAAGATTGTCCCGCGATTGAATTGAAGGCTGGTGTTGTAGAGGGTGTTCTTTACGATGCGAATGGAATGGCGGAAATCGCAAATATTCCTTCAAGAGACGAGCTGATTTCCAAGTTCCTTGGAAGTATTCAGTCTCCAATTACAAACTTTGCACGTGTGCTGAATCAGATTGCGGAAAAAGGTGGTCCAGATGCTTGTGAGCCCGCGCCAAAGAGCGAGGAGGCATCCGCGGAGGAACCAGCAGTTGAAGTGGCAGAGGCACCTGCAACTGAGTAGTATTTAAGATAAAGAAAAATTTTATGGAGGGAAACAATAATGGCAAAGTTAACAACAGCAGAATTTATTGAAGCGATCAAAGAGCTTACAGTATTGGAATTAAATGATTTGGTAAAGGCATGTGAGGAAGAGTTCGGTGTATCCGCAGCAGCAGGCGTTGTCGTTGCAACAACAGGTGATGGCGCACAGCAGCAGGAGGAGAAGGACGATTTCGATGTAGAGCTTACAGAGGTTGGTCCGAACAAGGTTAAGGTAATCAAGGTTGTTCGTGAGGCAACAGGACTTGGCTTGAAGGAAGCGAAGGACCTTGTTGACAGCGCTCCGAAGGTATTGAAGGAAGCAGCGACAAAGGCTGAGGCTGAGGAGCTTAAGACAAAGCTTGAAGCAGAAGGCGCAAAGGTTACATTAAAGTAATTTTAGCTAACTGGTTACGACAGGTCGGGATAAAATCCCGGCCTTTTGGTTTTGCAGTTAATTTCATTTGATTTTTGAAATTTTTCATTGACTTCAAAAAAAACTTGTGGTAGTATGTAGGGTGCACTATTATGAAAAATTGCGCCTATAAAATGGTTCAACTGTTACAATTATTATATAATAGATGTATATCATGAAGAACGGGGTGAAATGTCATGGAAAAGAACAGAATACGTCCAGTGGTCTCTGGTAAGACAATGCGTATGAGTTATCAGCGGCAGGAAGAGGTTCTGAGTATGCCGAACTTGATCGAAGTCCAGAAAGATTCCTATAAGTGGTTCCTTGAAGAAGGTTTCCGAGAAGCATTGGCGGATATCTCTCCAATTACGGATTATAGTGGGCGGTTAAGTCTGGAGTTTGTAGATTATGTTTTGGCAGAAGACGAGATTAAGCATACGATTGAGGAGTGCAAGGAAAGGGACTTAACATATGAGGCTCCTGTGAAGATCAAGGTTCGTCTTCACAATAAAGAAAAAGAAGAAATCACAGAACATGAGATTTTTATGGGCAATTTCCCGCTGATGACAGAGACAGGTACATTTGTAATCAATGGTGCTGAGCGTGTTATTGTCAGTCAGTTGGTGCGTTCCCCTGGCATTTACTACGGCATTGCGCATGACAAGATTGGTAAGAGATTGTTCTCTTGCACTGTGATTCCGAACCGAGGCGCATGGCTTGAGTATGAGACAGATTCCAATGATGTTTTCTACGTTCGTGTCGATAGAACAAGAAAGGTGCCAATTACTGTGCTGATTCGTGCATTGGGGGTTGGAACCAACGAAGAAATTCTCGACTTGTTTGGCGAGGAACCCAAAATCCTCGCAAGCTTCACAAAGGATACTGCTGATAATTATCAGGAGGGTTTAAAGGAGTTATACAGCAAGATTCGTCCTGGCGAGCCGTTCAGCTTAGACAGTGCAGAGAACCTTGTGACGGCGATGTTTTTTGACCCTAGAAGATATGATTTGGCAAAGGTCGGTAGATATAAATTTAACAAGAAACTTGCGCTGAAAAATAGGATTAGAAATCAGATTCTTGCGGAGGATGTGGTAGATCCGTTTAGCGGTGAGATTCTTGGTCAAAAGGGCGATAAAGTAACAATAGAAATGGCCGAGGAGATTCAAAATGCAGCGGTTCCTTTTGTGTGGATACAGACAGAGGAACGACTTGTAAAAGTGCTCTCCAATATGATGGTGGACATTACAAATTTTGTGGATTGTGAGCCAAGAAGTCTTGGTATTACAGAACAAGTTTACTTCCCGGTACTTCGTCAGATTCTTGAGGAGTACGCTGAGAATCCAGAAGATTTGGCAGATGCAATTACCAGAAATGTGCATGAGTTGATTCCAAAGCATATTACAAAGGAAGATATATTGGCGTCTATCAACTATAACATGCATCTTGAGTATGGTCTAGGCAACAGTGATGATATTGACCATCTTGGCAATAGGCGTATTCGGGCGGTTGGAGAGCTTTTGCAGAACCAGTATCGCATTGGCCTTTCTAGAATGGAGCGTGTTGTGCGTGAGCGTATGACAACGCATGATTCTGATGATGTGTCACCGCAGGCATTGATTAATATTAAACCTGTACAGGCTGCCATCAAAGAATTTTTTGGTTCTTCCCAGTTATCCCAGTTTATGGACCAGAATAATCCACTGGGAGAGTTGACACACAAGAGACGTCTTTCTGCGTTGGGACCAGGTGGACTTTCCAGAGATCGCGCTGGATTTGAGGTGCGTGATGTCCACTATTCTCACTATGGCAGAATGTGTCCGATTGAGACACCAGAAGGTCCAAACATTGGTCTGATTAACTCATTGGCATCTTATGCTAGAATCAATGAGTATGGATTTATCGAGGCGCCATACCGCAAGATTGACAAGACAGATCCTAAAAATCCGCGTGTCACAAACGAAGTGGTTTATATGACGGCGGATGAAGAAGATAATTATCATGTTGCACAAGCGAATGAACAGCTTGACGAGAATGGTTACTTTGTGCGTAATTCTGTGTCAGGCCGCTATCTTGACGAGACACAAGAGTATCCCAAAGCAATGTTTGACTATATGGATGTGTCTCCTAAAATGGTATTTTCTGTTGCGACAGCATTGATCCCATTTCTCCAGAATGATGACGCGAACCGTGCGCTTATGGGATCAAACATGCAGCGTCAAGCGGTGCCACTTCTTTTTACAGAAGCACCTGTAGTAGGTACTGGTATCGAAGTCAAAGCGGCTGTAGACTCTGGTGTGTGTGTGGTTGCAAAGAAACCCGGAACAATCACTTATGTGTCGTCAAAATTGATTCGGATAGCTTATGATGACGGAGAAAAAGCTGAGTTTAGACTGCATAAGTTTGAGCGCAGCAATCAATCAAACTGCTATAATCAAAAGCCGATTGTCTTCAAAGGAGACCATGTGGAGGCAGGGCAAGTGATTGCAGATGGTGCATCCACTAGCGGTGGAGAACTTGGCTTGGGTAAAAATCCACTGATTGGATTTATGACCTGGGAAGGATATAACTATGAGGATGCCGTTCTTTTGAGCGAGCGCCTTGTTATGGAAGATGTATACACTTCCATTCATATAGAAGAATACGAGACAGATGCGCGCGATACAAAGCTTGGACCAGAAGAAATTACAAGAGATGTGCCAGGTGTCGGTGATGACGCGCTCAAAGATCTCGATGACAGAGGAATTATTAGAATTGGCGCGGAGGTTCGCGCGGGTGATATTCTTGTCGGCAAAGTTACACCAAAAGGAGAGACTGAGTTGACAGCAGAGGAACGTCTACTGCGGGCGATTTTCGGTGAAAAAGCACGCGAAGTGCGTGACACTTCATTAAAAGTGCCACACGGTGAGTATGGTGTTGTTGTTGACGCAAAAGTTTTTTCAAGGGCAAATGGAGACACAGAACTTGCCCCGGGTGTAAATCAGACAGTGCGCATTTACATTGCGCAGAAAAGAAAGATTTCTGTTGGAGATAAGATGGCTGGTCGTCATGGAAACAAAGGTGTTGTTTCCCGTGTACTTCCAGTGGAAGATATGCCATATTTGCCAAATGGACGTCCTTTGGATATTGTGTTGAATCCGTTGGGTGTGCCTTCTCGTATGAATATCGGTCAGGTGCTTGAGATTCATCTGTCGCTGGCTGCAAAAGCGCTTGGATTTAATGTGTCAACGCCTGTGTTTGACGGTGCGAATGAGTTGGATATTATGGATACGCTTGATCTTGCGAACGACTATGTAAATCTTGAATGGGAAGAATTTGAGGCAAAGCATAAGGAAGAACTTCTTCCAGAAGTGTTAGAGTATCTATCAGAAAACAGAGAACACAGAAAGCTTTGGAAAGGTGTACCGATTTCGAGAGATGGTAAAGTCAGATTGCGGGATGGAAGAACGGGCGAGTATTTTGACAGTCCAGTTACAATTGGACACATGCACTATTTGAAACTGCATCATTTGGTGGATGATAAGATTCATGCGCGTTCCACAGGACCGTATGGAATGGTTACACAGCAGCCACTTGGTGGAAAAGCACAGTTTGGTGGACAGCGTTTTGGAGAGATGGAGGTTTGGGCACTAGAAGCATACGGTGCATCTCATACATTGCAAGAAATTTTGACAGTGAAATCTGATGATGTTGTAGGACGTGTAAAAACTTATGAGGCAATTATCAAGGGTGAAAATATACCGGAGCCTGGTATACCAGAGTCTTTCAAGGTGTTGTTAAAAGAACTTCAATCTCTTGGACTTGATGTGAAGGTGTATGACGAAAATCAAAATGAGGTGGAGCTAAAAGAATCTGTCGATTATACAGAGACGGATTTCCGCGTTGAAATGGAGGGTGACCATAAATACGATAACACGGAAAATTTGGAAGGCTATCAGCAGAAGGAATTTGATGTTGCAAGCGGCGATCTGATTGACGCTGAAGATGATTTTGAGGAAGATGATTATTCTGATGATGATTTCGATGCGGATGAGGATAGCTTTGATGAGGATTATGAGTAAAAATATCTGGAAGGAGTGCCAAAATGTCTGAGAATAAAATTGAACAGAGCCAGTCTATCTCTTTTGATGCGATCAAAATTGGTCTGGCTTCTCCTGAGAAAATCAGAGAATGGTCAAAAGGCGAGGTAACAAAACCGGAAACCATAAACTATAGGACTTTAAAGCCAGAGCGTGATGGTCTGTACTGCGAGAAGATTTTTGGACCCAGCAAAGACTGGGAATGCCATTGTGGAAAATATAAGAAAATCCGTTACAAGGGTGTAATTTGCGACCGCTGTGGTGTTGAGGTTACAAAGTCAAGTGTGCGTAGAGAGCGTATGGGCCATATAGAACTTGCTGCTCCAGTATCACATATCTGGTACTTCAAAGGGATACCAAGTCGTATGGGATTGATTCTTGATTTGACGCCGCGTGTGCTAGAGAAGGTGTTGTATTTCGCGTCCTATATTGTATTGGATCCTAAAGAAACTTCTCTTGAATATAAACAGGTGTTGTCAGAGAAGGAATATCAAGACAATGTGGAGAAGTGGGGCAAGAATGCATTCCGTGTCGGTATGGGTGCAGAGGCAATCAAAGAACTTTTGGAGGCAATTGATCTCGAAAAGGACTGCGAGGAACTCTCCGCAGAACTTAGAAATGAGAATACAAAGGGACAAAAGCGTGCTAAGATTGTCAAAAGACTTGAGGTTGTGGAGTCATTTCGGGCATCAGGCAATCGGCCAGAGTGGATGATTATGGATGCGATTCCTGTACTTCCGCCTGATTTGCGCCCGATGGTTCAACTTGACGGTGGCAGATTTGCGACCTCAGATTTGAATGATTTGTATCGCAGAATTATCAACAGAAACAATCGTCTAAAAAGATTGCTAGAGCTTGGTGCGCCAGATATTATTGTCCGCAACGAGAAGCGTATGCTTCAAGAAGCGGTTGACGCGCTGATTGATAATGGAAGACGCGGACGGCCTGTCACAGGACCAGGGAACAGAGCTTTAAAATCCTTGTCAGATATGTTAAAGGGAAAAGGTGGTCGTTTCCGTCAGAATCTGCTTGGAAAACGTGTAGATTATTCTGGGCGTTCTGTTATTGTAGTAGGACCAGAGTTAAAGATTTACCAATGTGGTTTGCCAAAAGAAATGGCAATTGAGTTGTTTAAGCCTTTTGTGATGAAAGAGCTTGTATCAAGGCAGATTTCACAGAATATTAAACATGCAAAAAAGCTTGTGGAAAAGCTTGACCAGTCTGTGTGGGACGTTTTGGAGGAGGTTATCAAGGAACATCCAGTGATGTTAAACCGTGCTCCGACTTTGCATCGACTTGGTATTCAGGCGTTTGAGCCAATTTTAGTAGAAGGAAAAGCGATCAAGCTTCATCCTTTGGTATGTACAGCGTTCAATGCCGACTTTGACGGCGATCAGATGGCAGTACATCTTCCATTATCAGTCGAAGCACAGGCGGAGTGTAGATTTTTGTTACTTTCACCTAACAATTTATTAAAGCCTTCTGATGGTGGTCCAGTTGCTGTTCCTTCACAAGATATGGTACTTGGCATTTACTATTTGACACAGGAAAGACCAGGGGCACTTGGCGAAGGAAAGTCCTTTAAGAGTGTGAATGAAGCGATTTTGGCCTATGAAAATAAAGCATGTACTTTGCATTCCAGAATTAAAGTGCGTGTGACCAAAACCACACCAGATGGAGAGGTGCTTACTGGAACCGTTGAGTCTACACTGGGACGATTTATTTTTAATGAGATTTTACCACAGGATTTGGAGTTTGTAGACAGAAGTAAGGATGAAAACAAACTACTTCCCGAAGTAGATTTCCATGTAGGTAAAAAAGGATTAAAGCAGATACTAGAAAAAGTTATCAATATCCATGGCGCGACAAAGACTGCCGAGGTGCTTGACAGTATTAAGGCAATGGGATATAAATATTCTACACGCGCTGCAATGACAGTTTCCATTTCAGATATGACAGTGCCGGCCGAGAAAACGCAGATGCTTGAGGAGGCACAAAAGACAGTTGACCGCATTACAATGAATTTTAGACGTGGTTTAATGACTGACGAGGAACGCTACAAGGCTGTTGTTGAGACTTGGAAAGAAACAGATGATGCACTTACAGAAAAACTGATTGGCGGTTTGGACAAATACAATAATATCTTTATGATGGCGGATTCTGGTGCACGTGGCTCCAATCAGCAGATTAAACAGCTTGCAGGTATGCGTGGATTGATGGCGGATACAACTGGACGAACCATTGAGTTGCCGATCAAGTCTAATTTCCGTGAAGGGCTTGACGTATTGGAGTATTTTATGTCTGCACATGGTGCGCGAAAAGGTATGTCCGACACAGCACTTCGTACAGCGGACTCTGGTTATTTGACACGCCGAATGGTTGATGTTTGCCAAGAATTAATTATTCGTGAAGTTGACTGCTGTGAAGGAAAAGATTATATTCCAGGAATGGAAGTTGCGGCGTTTATGGATGGCAAAGAGACAATTGAGAGTTTGAAAGACCGTATTACAGGCAGATATTCCTGTGAGGATATCAAAGATAGAGATGGAAACATTCTTGTGGAGAGAAATCATATGATTACTCCTAGCAGGGCGTCAAAGATTTTGAGCAGAGGCGTAGATGCGAAAGGCGAGCCGATTGAGAAAGTAAAGATTCGTAATATTCTCTGTTGTAAATCTCATATTGGTATTTGTGCAAAATGTTATGGTGCGAATATGGCAACTGGAGAGGCGGTTCAGATTGGAGAGGCGGTTGGAATTATCGCGGCACAGTCAATCGGTGAACCAGGTACACAGCTTACCATGAGAACATTCCACAGTGGTGGTGTTGCCGGTGATGACATCACACAAGGTCTTCCGCGTGTCGAGGAGCTTTTTGAGGCGAGAAAACCCAAAGGACTTGCAATTATCGCTGAATTTGGCGGTACAGCAACCATTAAAGACACGAAAAAGAAGCGTGAGATTATTGTTTCTGATGGAATCAATGAGAAAACATATCTGATTCCATATGGTTCTCGCATTAAGATTGCAGATGGCGCTGAATTAGAAGCAGGTGATGAGCTTACAGAAGGTAGTATTAATCCACATGACTTGTTGGAAATCAAGAAGATAGATGCTGTTCAAAATTACCTTCTCAGAGAAGTACAGCGTGTTTACCGTTTACAAGGTGTGGATATTGCTGACAAGCATATCGAGGTAATTGTGCGTCAGATGCTTAAGAAAAAGCGGATTGAAACAAGCGGTGACACAGATTTTCTTCCGGGAACACTGGTGGATGGTATTGAGTTGGAGGATATCAATGAGCAGCTCTTTGCGGAAGGAAAACAGCCAGCAGAATATAAAGATGTGATTTTAGGTATCACAAAGGCAGCACTTGCCACAAGTTCATTCCTCTCTGCTGCATCTTTCCAAGAGACCACGAAAGTTCTTACAGAAGCGGCCATAAAGGGCAAAATTGACCCATTGATTGGTTTGAAGGAGAATGTTATTATCGGAAAACTAATTCCTGCAGGAACTGGTTTGAGGCGTTATAGAAATGTAAAACTCAATACAGATGTGGATTCGACATTGGATTTTGTGGACGATTTTGAGTTTGATACAAGTCTTTCAGACACAGATGCAAATTTGGATTTGGAAATGGATTTTGAGGATGAAACATCTGAAAAGGAGAACTTAATTATTCAAGAAGAACCAATTGGCGCAATAGAATAAAGTCGTAAAAGGCAAAACTCCTTGCTGTATAGCAGAGAGTTTTGTTTTTTTATGCACACGGGCACCCAAGTGAAATTTGTCATCAAACCGATTTATCGGTTCGCTGACGGGTGCCCGGCGCGTGAGTAGAGGAAGATGAATCTTCTCTACTCGATTGTACAGACCTGTGCAGAGGAAATAAGCCACTAAGGCAGCGCACGGGTCGCGCGGCGAGTAGGGGAAGGGAAAGATTTCCTACTCGCTTACATAGATCTGTGTAAACGAAATATATCGGTAAGCTCTATTAAATTTTTAGAGAATTGTTGTGTTTTCCACAGTTTTGGTATAAGATAAGTATAGCTGTGAAATAGATTTCTGCATGAATAGTTTTAGATATTCATATAGTTAATATAGAATATTTTCTGATTATAGGAATTGTTTAAAAATAGATAAGTCAAGATGTAGAGGTTATTTTAAACAGTTCTTTAGGACAGCAGGAATCAATTCAGGAAAAGCTGTATTGGATTAAAGTGCATGAGAAAGAAAGGTTAGCAGACATGAAAAAACAAGCATTAGCGCTTTTTATGGCGGTGATTCTTGCCCTGCAACTGACAGGGTGTAATGCAAGGAAAGCGGATGGTAACATTACGGCTTCCAACAGAACACAGAGCAGTATTAAGGAGCTGTTCAACAGTGCAAGAAAAGATAAAGAAGATTTAGAAAAGACAGTGATTGACGAGAAGGAGTTACAAGATGAGGAACTTGCAGATAAGACTTTAGATGAGGAGAAAACTGACAAGGAAGAAGATGTTCGCTATCAAGATGATTACTATGAATATGTGAATCAAAATTTGCTCTCAAAGATTGAACTTTCGGCCACAGATGCACATTGGGATTGGTTTAGTGAGTTAAATGCCGTTGTGAGTAGTGAGATGGAAGATATTATTGAGGAGCTGGCAAATGACAACAAAACTTATGAGCGGGGGAGTTCGGAACAGAAAATTAAGGACATGTACGAGTGTGTGACGAATATGGAAAACCGCAATGAGACTGGACTTGGACCATTGAAACCACATATGGATAGTATTCGGAACGCTTTGACGATAGAAGAATATGTGGATGCGTTGGCACAGTTGAGTGGTGAATTTGGCTTTAGTAGTATTGTTGGCGGCTATAGTATTATGCAGGATAAAGTGGATTCCAGTGAGTATGCAGTGTATATGATGTATGCTGACACCCTGATTGGCAAGGAATATATTGAAGGGGAAAACACACAAGAATACGTAGATATGTATCTGGATTACGTCAATGATATGCTGATGGAATTTGGCATGACTGCAAAGGAAGCAGCACAGAGTACAGATTCTATTGAGGAATTATTGCGAGATATTTGTGCATCTTCCTTGACAACAGAACAGAAGTATGATCCTGCACTCACTTATAATGTGTATACGCAGGATGAATTGCAGCGACTTTTTTCCAATGTTGATGTGCCTAAAATGCTTGAGACGCTCCATGTAGATGGTCAAGATAAATATATTGTGATGGATGTGGAACAAGCAAAAAAAATCAATTCATTATTGGTGGAGGAAAATCTACAATCACTAAAAGATTACTCGACATTTGTCATGTTGAATGACACAGCAAAATATGCCAATGCAACCTATGCAAAGCTTAGTGATGATATGAAAAATGCGCTGTATGGCATTACTGAGAGCTGGGGAGATGAGAAGACATGGAAAAGATTGACGCAGGAGATGCTCCCGTGGGATTTTGGTATGATCTATGTCAAAGAACATTTTTCGGCTAAGGATAAGGAAGCTGTGGAGGGGATGATTGCTCAGATTTTGAAGGAGTATGAGACAATTATTAATCGCCAGGAGTGGATGAGCGAAGCAACGAAAAAAAAGGCAATTCGCAAGCTTGAGACAATGCAAGTTAAAATTGGCTATCCAGATCGATGGCCGGCTGCCCGTGATATGATGCAAGTGACACCGATTTCTGAGGGAGGAAGCTTGCTGTCTAATATGCTGGTGAGTATGCAGGTTGCGATTGATGACAGTCTAAATAAGCTTGGAACAAAAGTTGACCGGTCAGAATGGGATGTGACACCACAAACGATCAATGCTATGTATGATCCATTAAACAATGAAATTATCTTTCCAGCAGCAATTTTGCAAGCGCCATTTTATGACAGTGACAATAGTTATGGAGCTAATTTGGGAGGGATTGGGTTTGTTATTGCCCATGAAGTCAGTCATGCATTTGATTCTAGTGGTGCATTGTATGACGAGTATGGTAATTACAATGTCTGGTGGACAGAGGATGAAATGGCAGAGTACAAAAGAATGTCGCAGTCAATTATTGACTATTACAATAATTATGAGATGATGGGTGTTAAGGTCAATGGAGATTTGACTCTGATGGAAAACATTGCAGACTTAGGAGCAATGACCTGCATTTCCTCGATTATAGGAAATGATGCAAAAGCGCTTGACGAGGCATTTGGACAGATGACATACAACTGGGCAAGTGAAGATACAGCAAGTTTTATGATGTATCTCTTAAATACAGACACACATTCACCTAATAAAGTACGAGTCAATGCAGTTTTAAGTTCCTGTGATGCCTTTTATAAGATTTATGATATCAAAGAAACCGATGGCATGTATGTGGCGCCAAAGGATCGGGTTGGTATTTGGAAGTAATGGAACGAAAATGATGGGGAAAAGGGTATGAGAAAAACGAAGGAATTACGAATTAAGATAACTGGAGCGCTGTTGGTTGCTGTGATTACGGCAACCGCAGTGTCGCCAGTAGGAGGAATTTTTTCATTGCAAAAGACATATGCGGCAGAATTTACAGTCACTCAGAGCAAGGCAGTGCTCTACAGCAATGATAACACAAAAGTATATAAGAAGCCTGATATTAATTCAGGTGTTGTGACAGTGATTGCCAAGGATCTCCCAGTTGATGTAACAGGAATCACGTCTAATGGATGGTTTCAGATTTCGCTCAATGGCACATACTATGTGCCTGGAGATGGCTTAATTTCTCAAAATACAGGCGGTTTTGGCGTTGTGGTTGGATCAGATATTATGGCGTTAACCAGAGGGACATTTTCTTTTTTTGATAATTCAGAACTGGGAGACTTTGACCCAGATGATATTGCAGATATGGATGCAAATACCTATATTAAATATTTAGATTCTTTCTTGATGGGTTATGCGCTGCAAGACTTTTGTATTTTGCAGGATAAAGGTAGATATTTGAAGGATGCATATGAAAGTGAAGCGAAATTGGACAAGAATGTGGCGGCGATAACTATGCAAGCATATCTTATCAATTATAGAAATAGGTATCTTAGCAATAGTATTTCTGGACCGTTTCGGAATGAAAAAGAACTGAAACTTGCGCTGAATCGGGCAATTCGCTATCACATTAATAAGTTTGAAACGGTCTTTAAAAGTACGGGGATTGGCAGTGATGAGAGTAAGGCAAAAAAGACACTGGAAAATGTGATAAATGAAATAAAGGCAGAGCAAGGGGTTTCGTTTACATATCATATGCAGTATGGCACTTACAAGGAAAAGGACGGAAAAGAAGGAAAAGGCTGGATTATAGAGTTTACCAAAAAGGATTAGTAGCAATGAACAGAGATGAACATGTTGTGATTGCAGACAGTGATGGATATTTTTATTGCAGGGTAGTGAACTGCAGATTAAACTATAAAAAGGAGCAGCAGGTCTGCGGGCGCGGGTGTCCTTGTTTTACAGACAGAACACTGAGCGTCCAAGGGCGTTTTGCGTGCTGCTATCAGGAAAAGGGATTGGCAGAAAAACCAGTCCTTTTTCCGTCTGTTGCAGGGATGGATGCACAGCTTTACAAGGCATATACATATGCTGCCAAGGCACATGTGGGGCAACTTAGAAAGAAAACAGAGATTCCATATATCGCACATATTATTACCACAATGAATTATGCGATAGAACTTACAAAGGATATAGAGGTGTTGCAGGCAGCGATTTTGCATGACACAGTGGAGGATACTTGTGTGACTCTTGATGACTTAAAAAAAGAGTTTGGGGATAGGGTCGCTTGTCTTGTGGAGACAGAAACAGAAAATAAGCGCCGCAATATGCCTGCCTCGCAGACATGGGAGATTCGCAAGCGGGAGACGATTGAACATTTGAAGAAAGCTTCTCTGGACACGAAGGTAATCGTTCTTGCAGACAAGACTGCCAATTTGGAATCCATTGTAAAAGAGCAGCGACACATCAGTGGGAATATCTGGAAAAAATTTAATCAACCAGACAAAGCAAAACAGGAATGGTATTTTCGTGCGATTCGAGAACAGTTGATAGAATTTGAGAATACAAGTGTTATTAAGGCTTTTGATAGCTATCTTGAGAACTTATTTTGATTTAATTGGAGAAGATTATTTTATTTGTCTAATTCTTTAATTTATTGGCATTAGTTGTGAAAAATATTTGTAATAGATTGGCAAAAGAAAATTTTGCTTTATTTGAAGAAAAAAGTGTGTTATAATCAATACCGTTGTTAATATGATATGCAGAAAATTTGTATGACAGAAAGGATATAGGTATTGAGATGTACATAACATGTTTGGATTTGGAAGGTGTATTGGTTCCAGAGATTTGGATTGCATTTGCAGAGGCAAGTGGTATTCCAGAACTGAAAAGGACAACACGTGATGAGCCAGATTACAATAAATTAATGCATTGGAGATTGGGAATTTTGAGAGAGCATGGTCTTGGTCTGAAAGAAATACAAGAAACGATTGCAAAGATCGATCCCATTCCAGGTGCAAAGGAATTTCTGGATGAACTTCGCGCTATTACACAGGTCGTTATTATCAGTGATACATTCGCGCAGTTTGCAACTCCATTAATGAAAAAGCTTGGCTGGCCTACTATCTTTTGCAATTCACTTGAAGTTGCAGAAAACGGTGAGATTACAGGATTTCAGATGCGCTGCGAGCAGTCAAAACTCACAACTGTTAAAGCGCTACAATCCATGGGATATAAGACAATTGCCAGCGGTGATAGTTATAATGATCTTGATATGATTAGAGCAAGCAAGGCTGGATTTTTGTTTAAGAGTACAGATAAAATCAAGGAGGATAATCCAGACCTTGCAGCATATGAAACTTATGATGCGTTGATAAAAGCGATTCAAAACGCAATGGTATAGTTATTAAAGGATAAGTCCTTCTTCTGTAAGCTGATATACTTTGTCGCAGACTTCTGCAATATATTTGCGGTCATGTGAAATGCTAATAATTGCGCCCTGAAAATTGGCAAGCATTTGTCGGATAACAGGGTTGGATAACGGTGAAAAGTTGCGGCTTGGCTCGTCGAGCAAAAGCACATCACAGCCGAGAGTGTCGAGGTAAAGTAGCATGACTTTTGCTTTTTGACCACCCGACAACTCTCGCATAGGATGTTCCATCTCGTCTGTTGTAAATTTCATACTACCTAGATAGGTACGCATCATTGAGATGCTTTCTTTGCTACCATCTGATAAAAATGCAATAGGCGTCTGCTCCATATCCAAAAGTTCCTCATAATTTTGTGGCATGTAAGCAGCTTTGATGTCTGAGCGCTGTAACAGTTCCTTTGCCAAAATACGCATAAGTGTTGTTTTTCCGCAGCCGTTTTTTCCGGTGATACAAATATGTTCAGGCCCTTGTATAAAAAGGTGAATGTTGCGCGCAAGCGTAGTAAATTCTTGTGAGTCTGAGCTTACAGGAACACGAAGTGCTTCGAGGGTAAAATCCAACACTATTTTTCCATTTGGAATAGAAATACGATTTCCAAATTTTGTAAACATTGCCTCCTCGTATTCTGGCAGTTCTGTCATATTTTCAAATTCTTTTTCAAATCGCGCTTCATATGCCTTTACGCGGTGCATTGTTTTCTTAAGGAGTGCTGCGCCATGTGGGTTTTGCCTACTGATAGTGTTCTGTTGATATTCTACTTTTTGCTGCATTTGGCGAAATTTTTTTTGCTGTTTATCGTATTCCCGCCGTTCATTTTTTGCTTCCTGTTCTTGCTTTTGGAACTGCAAATTTCTTTGAGTAATATAATTTTGATAGTTTGACTGAGCGACAGTATAGCGTGGTGCAGTTTTACGGCGCAATTGTTCCATATGAATAATCTTATTTGCTGTGCGCTCGAGGAGTGTCTCGTCATGAGAGATATAGAGGATTGGAATTTTGCTGTCTTGTATAAAGTGTTCCAACCAGACTAATGTTTCTATATCCAAATCATTAGAGGGTTCATCGAGCAGAAGAATTGTTGGATTATCAAGGAGCAGACGAATTAGTTGTACCTTGATTTTTTCTCCGCCAGAAAGGATTCCTACCAGATCTGATGCATATATACGTTCTGTAGGAAATCCCAGATGAATACACAATGAAGCAAGTTCATTAGGTGTGTGATCGTAAAAACTGTCAGTGGCAGTGAGATATTCATAAATGGAAAGGGTGCGCGCTGCCTCGGGAAGTTCTTGGGGTAAATAACCCAAATGCTCTCCTATACATAGAATTTCGCCTTCATATTCGATATAATCTTCTGCCAAGGCAGGATTAAACAATAGTTTCAACAGTGTACTTTTTCCATTGCCTTCCTCACCAATCAAGGCACATTTATCGCCTGAATTAATGTGAAAATTAAAATCTTCTAGTAAAATACGATAATCTTTTTTGTGTCGTATTGTTAAATGTTTTGTTTGTAACATAAAATCCCCCATGCCGCCTTTTGGCGGCTCAAATAAAAATGAAAAACGCTGTCCTTTGCGTTTTTCCTATGTGAAACTTAATCGTTCTTAGGCAGTGTTTTTTGCTGCCTTAGAACGATTTTTCACACTATCCCTCCGTTTTTTGAATAGATTCTTGGAATTTGTCGCAAAAACAAATGCAAAAAGATTTTGAGAATCTATTTGAAATATAGCTTTTTTGAAATTTTGCCGATATATGCTTTCGCGGCAGTTATATGCTTTGTCGGAAATCTGTTTATGAAAACACGAAGGAGATTTATTTTTGAATCGTTTTAACTTCCAGATAAAATTGAGAAAAGAAGATTTATTTTCTCTTTTGCGCACTGATGTAGAAAAAACTACGAATAGAAAAAGCTGAAAAATAATTTTTCAGCCTGCGCAAATGCAGGAAGATGATGACTGCGCACAGTAAGTGAAACTACTGCGCATAACAAAACAAAAACACACAAGAACGAACTCTGTACATAAAAAATACAGTTCTCTTAAAATAAAAATCTCAACTTGTGTTTTCTGTTTTGTTAAATCATCATCTTCCCACCACCCTTTTTAAATAGTTTTTCGGAATCTTTTTTGTACCTATTTGTGTGGTATATGTTCTTGCCACATTCCTGTACATAAAAACATTGCTAGAATTTAATAGATCTTTAAAATTTTAGATTTATTTCAGTTTTATATTGTAATAAAAAAATGTTTGGTTGTCAAGCATTCTTTTATCTCGATCAAACAAAATTTTTGTTTTGATTTCTTACTAGAAAGTCTTTTTCCTCGAAGATGGAGAGATCCTATTATATTTTGGGTGTTGAAAGATCAAGATATATCAATTCTGTAAATAGAAAATTACATGAAACCACACAGTTGGATATTTTTCGCGTTTATATTGAAAATTTGGTGTAACAGTTCAGCCATGCAAAATTGAATATACAAAATGCCGCTGGGAGCTTGCTCATATAAGGCATTTTGTATATTCAATTTTATAGGGCGGACGCCCAACATGAAATAAGTTGTTGGAAATAGCCAAAATTAACTGTCAGAATATACAACTCGACAACTTATGAATGGGCAATGGCTGAACTGTTACAATTTGGTTTGAAAAAATATAAACATATGTTGACAAAACGCGAAAAATGTTATATTATAACATTTGTTTATTGGTGTACAATTCTTATAAGATGTACTTGGTGCGTAAGGAAATTTTCTTGTTTAATTGTATAGGATGATTTTCTATACAATTGTATTGTTATTACGAGGGAGGTTTAAAATGAGCGATTTAACTGTACTTTTAACATTTTTAGGAGCATATTTGCTAGTCATTCTAGGGATTGTAGCACTATGCTACATATTGTCATCTTTGGCACATATGAAGGCACTTAGAGCTTTGGGCTATGATAAGGCTTGGATGGCATGGATACCTTTTGCACAGCAGTATGCACTTGCAGATGCAGCGGCAGACAACCAAGAGACAGTAACTCTTTTTGGGACATTTTCTGTTCCGGCAATGCTTTATAAATTTTGGTGGGTATTGTTGTTTATCTGTCCGTTTATTCCTTTTATCGGCACGTTTGCATCTACAGTCGTGACGATTATTTTTCTAGGCAACTGTTATGTAAAAATCTATGCTAGACTGGATGGAACTTCTGAGCAGGAACAACAAGTAATTGGATATCTTTCTGGATTTTTGGTAATTATTGCTGTAATAAAATTCCTTGCAGGAAAATATAATCCAAGATAGATTATGAGTATAGAGAGTGGAATGGTTTAATAAAACTATTCTGCTCTTTTTATGCACACGGGCACCCAAGTGAAATTTGTCATCAAACCGATTTATCGGTTCGCTGACAGTGATCGGGGCGCGATGAGTAGATAAATCTTCCTACTCGATTGCACACGGGGAAGAAATAAGCCGCTAAGGCGGTGCATGGGTCACGCGATGAGTAGATAAATCTTCCTACTCGATTGCACACGGTAAGGAACAATACAGCGAAAGCAGCTCGCATCTGGCGCGCAAGTAGGAAAAGAGTCTTTCTCTTATCTAATTACACAAATTCAAAGGGGCAGGAGGATTAAGAATATGGTCCAAATGATGAACATGAAGAAGTTAAAATTTTGGGTATCTATAGTTCTGAACAAGAGGCATTGAAAGCAATAGAACGGTATTATTCGCTGGCAGGTTTTAAGAAGTATCCGAAAGAATGTTTTGTGGTTGATAAATATATTGTGAATGAGGATAATGGTTGGAAAGAGGGTTTTGTAAGTTCTGCTGATTGGAACGAGACTTTGAAGTATTGACAACCTGCTTTAATGAATGGTTATGTAATAATAAAAATCCTCATGAGTCACGGGCGGATAAACAATTCTATAATGCACTTTGTGATGTTAATGAAGTGATATATAAAACCAAAGATATCGTCGAATCCAAACTTGCAAATTATATTCAGCAAGTTTGGATTCGACGATTTAACGATAAGAGCAAAAGCTTTGATGAATATATGAAAATAGCAGGTACTATTATAGAAAAAGGTTTTTTTGATTTATATGATTGATTTTTGTAATGGGAAATAATAAGTTATTTTTTACACTTGCATCGTGCATATCAATTGTTGTAATTTATTTAGTGGGGGGAGTAAATTACTTAATATTCATCATGTACATCGATTGTTGTAATTCATCTTCAAGATGAAAAATGCTTGTCTTTGACGTTTTTTACGTGAAATTTAGCACTTCTGTGCGAAGCAGCCTGTATTATGACAATAATAAAAGCGTGTATTGTGAATGAACCAAGCTTTATATTGTGTTGATTTTGTTATATGATAAATTAAAAGTGAATCTTAACAAGTGGGGTGATAGGAATGGCAAAACAAACAGTATGTACTTTGACAGATCTTAGTATCGATTATCTGATAAAGAATAATTTTGCGCTTTCTATGGAACCTGTTGATAATGTGTTGTATGAATGGGACTGGAAGGCAGAGCGTTCTGATTTAACTTTATATGCAACGGACCCAATTGGATTAGTTGCATTATATACAATCCGCGATGACTGGGTATCAGATATAGAGTTTCCTGAAAGTGTAAAGATGTTAATTTGAATGAGGGAAAGGGGCATAACAAGGTGGATATGGCTGATAAACAGAATCCTATTAATTGTGAAGAAAAGTCTATCACTGTGATAGCAGAAGCTGGAAATACAGATAGATATGCAGTGTATAAATTAATACAGTGGGGATATATGGTTTCTAAAGTTCAAGATTCTGCTGATTTTGGAGATTCATGGGAATGGTTAGCACAAAAAGATGGGAAGACATATTCTGCAAAGAACCCACTTCGACTATTGGGGCTTGTCACAATTATACAAGAGTATGGAGAAGATTGGAGATATAGTGATGTGCCCCAATCTTTTTCTATTAAGTCTATACCGGGAGAATTGGATAATATGGAATGCATGTGGGGCAAGATACTTGATCCAGATCAAATTGAGGATGCTGATGAGAGGGATTCGTGTGAAATTAAAATTTCACCATCCTGATTTGTACAGCCCGCAAAGACGGGCAGATGGGAGTTCGCGTGAAAAATAGTTCTAAGGCAGCAAAAACACTGCCTAAGAACGATTAAATTTCACACAGTCTATTTGAGCTGCCAAAAGGCGGCATGGGGGATTAAAATGAAAAAAGTAAAACAAAAAGAGTATGATTTTAGAAATAATTTATATCTTTCCGTTTTTGTGGGTGTCTGTCAATCGAAAGAAATACTTGAGCAGTATTTACAGCAGTATTTGACTTTGTTAGAAATGGATTGTATTGGTTCTCAATTTGGAATTGATTTTCATATTAATTATTATGATGATGAATATTATACTGCGATTGTAAACACACAAAGGTCAAATGATATTGACGAGATCTTTGCAGACGCGGCAGTATTTGATTTGAATTTACTGAAAAAAGATTATCCCAATCATTTCGATAGACAATATAATACCGTTATTATTATTGGCAGAATGAAATATGAAGGTGAAGTTCTGGAAATCCAAAATGATGAGTTTGGATCTTTTAGATTTTTGGGGACTTATCCAGAACCATTGCCAAATAAGATAGAAGATCATGCAAAAATGTATCAATATGCAATCAATAAGTTGGTTGATTGGGGATACAATATTTCCTTAACAAATGAAAATGGGTGGGATGAGAAGGACTATTTTAAATGGAATGCAGAAAAAGAAGGAAAGATATTTACCGCACTTGACCCTTTGCGTCTGTTGGGAATTGTGACCATTGTGCGTGAGTATGGAGATGCGTGGGACCGTGTGGAAATGCCTCATGCACTATCCATAAAGCCTACAGAGAAAAATAATATAGTAGAATGTATCGACAAAAGGGATAACAACAAATGAATATAAAAAACTTATCTTTAAAAAGTATATTAGATGAGGATTGGGTTTTTGAGCCAAACTTTAACTATGCAGATGTTTCTGGCAGTGCACAATTATATGGATTTGATAGCGTGATTTTGTATAGAAAAGAAGACGAGAAAGATATTTGTGTAGTGCGATTTCACGCAATTTCACATTATGATAAAAAATTGTTTTATATTGTCAATAAATTGATTGCTGATATGGGATTGGATATAAAAATGGGCGATCCTCTTAGTAAAATGATTAAAAAATATGGAACCCCAACTTTTGTTTATTATGTTGAGGAAGATTATAAGAAATATTATTGGCGATATCCAAGTGATTTTTATGATTATCATGATATCTTTTATATTGTGTACTATCATTATTTGCTTTCTCCAGACTTACTTATCTGCTTTGGTGTACCCAAAAGTGACAATCGGATAACTGATTTGGAAATTGTAAATGACCAGAAAATAATCTCAGAAATAATGGAAGCAAGAAGGGAAATAAAAGAGTATGAGAAAGCAATGTATCAGCCCAAGGAATGCTTGCGCTTTGTCAAACAAAGGATAGAAAATCGAAAAATTATAGGGATAACATGTAAAAATATTCGCTTTATTAAGATGGAGATAGAAAACTGTTATATAGAAGGAATTGAGACAGAGGATATTAAAATATGCAAATGTCTCTTTCGGAATGTGATATTTGACAATCATTTTAAGATAGGATGCATTTCGATAGAGCAATGTCAATTTATAAATTGTGTTTTTCATGATACATTTGAAGAAAACTACATACAATTGGATAATAATTTGTTTCAGAATTGTCTGTTTGAGAGAATTCGCATGGAAGAAGAAGGGATATTGAATGCCAATAGAAATCGATTTTCTCGCTGTATATTCAAGGAAATAAGATGGAATGGCGAGGGTGTCTTTTGCGGGTCAAAAATAAAGGAAGGAATGATGGAACATATTTTTTATAAAACAGATGACATTTCGTACAATCATTTTTCCAATATACAGATGGAACATATAGAAGTGGAGTTAGAAAAAGAGGGGGTTGGATTGTTTGATAATCAATTCAATACCATAACATTTCACAATGTGACAGTAAAAGGTCCAGTAGAAGATACACATTTTGTAGATTGCGATACAACTGGACTCTCACTTATGGGAATTTAACGATTATGCTAGTACTCTATCCGGTCGGAAATTAGATTCGTGAACCGCCTGTTTCACATCGTTGCGTCGTTAAAATTTCTAGACGATGCCAACACATCGCTGTCGAAATTTTGCTTAGCACTGGTACAAACCATGCATCTTACAAGTCTAGTTTCTGTCTGGATGGGGCACTAGTCCTATGAAGTAAAGTTTTCATCAAAACGATCCTAAGTATTGTAGAGCTAATGATTTATTTGTTTTATATTTTTATCTCTTTCTGATTATAGTATTCTGTAAGACCCTTTGCAATAGTAGTGCTGTTTTCTCTTACACTCATAATTCCTAACGAGAATGATTTTTTCAAATGCTAGGGTATGAATAATAAATAGATTCTTATAAGACTGATTGAAAAGCCACAAGAGTTGTGTTAGTATGATGGATAGAAAATAGGATAGATTCTCGAAGTTGTTGTGCACCTGATATTCCAAAAGGCTATCCTATTAATTTGTAGGGGGAAAAGAATGAGAAAAATAATAAAGATAATAGTATTTGGTGTTTTGTTTCCCGCTTTGATTATCTCTACTGTGGTTCTGGCATATTTGTATTTTTTCGCGTCTGGCGACAGAAATCTCTCTGGTCAGTGGACTGCAAAGTTGGATATGACAGATCAGGCAGTTGTCACAGCGCTTGATTGGCTGCAAGATATAGAAGCAGTTTCTGTTTCTATGGAGGAGATAAGACCTTATATGCAAGAATTGACAATTGATGTTCATTTGACGTTGGAACAGACCGCACGCACGAAGGGTACCTTCCAATGTAATGTCTTACAAGAAAGTTATGATGCCTGTAACCAAGCAGCTTATGAGGCGTTTGCGTCAGCCTTTCGAGAATTGTTGAGTGATAGACTTCATATGGCAGGTTATGCAGGTAGTACAGATGCCGAAACGGTTGAGGCGCTTGTGACAGAAACGTTTGGAATGTCTACCGTTTCGTATTTAATGACTTGTGGGCCAAGTTTGCTCCCTTCACTGAAAGAATTACAAGCACAATATGACGGCAGCGGCACTTATCAAACAGCAAATGGTATTTTGACAAGGCAATTTGATGATGGAGAGATGGGTCGTACACAAAAGGAAAACTATATTCGCAAGGATTCCACTCTGATTTTATCCGAGGATTTTTCGGATCGTTATGCTGTCATATACACATTACAGGAAACCAAAAATGAGTTTCTGTTTTATCATTAATGTTATTAATTACCATTATACAAAAATAAGAATGGGGATTTTTATGAAAGTAATCTTACAAAGAACGGGTGTTTTCATTTTGGCTATAGTTTTGATTTGTTCTACTTTTCCTATTGGGGTAGATGCAGCATACGAGATACCAAGAGTTTATCAAGTACAGACGGACACTGGTGCGGTTGGCACTGTGAAAACATTGGATTACAGTTATGATTACAACACTTATTTTTCTCTGCGAGATATTGCTATGGTGTTAAAGGATACAAACAAATCTTTTTCTTTGGAAATTACAAAAAATTCGATTGCTTTGAATTTGGGAAAGACTTATGTGCCAGTAGGGGGAGAAAATACACCTTGGGAAAATAGTGAAAATCCAGATATTTCCTTACGGCGAAATGAATTTCAGGTAGACGGGCAGAAAGTATTTTATTATACAATGATTCTAACATTGCCTTCTGGCGGTTACGATTGCTTTATGATGGCAGCAGATTTGGCGATGATTTTGGATATGGATATCACTGTTCCAAGTGTTGGTATTTTGCAGATAAATACACAAACTTCTTTTATGATTTCTCCTATAGATTTGGAACAGACAGGATATTTTTATGGAGTGAATGGTGTATTGGTTGGAAATGTAACCACAGGAGAGGTTTATTATCAGTATCAGTCAGATACATCTTATCCTATCGCAAGCACTTCCAAGTTAATGACATGTCTGTTGACAATGGAGGCGATTGCAGCAGGACAGATTTCTTTGGAACAGACAGTTGCTGTTTCAGATGCCGTCCAGAAATTATCTGCTTCGAGTGATGGAGTGATTCCTTTTGAAGCGGGGCAGCAGATTACAGTGCATGAACTTCTGATAGGGGCACTTTTACCATCTAGCAATGAATGTGCGCTATGTCTTGCGGAAACAATTGCTGGTTCAGAGGAAGCTTTTGTAGAATTGATGAATCAGAAAGCGTCAGAATTAGGGTTGTCTCAAGCAGTATTTTTTAACAGTCATGGTCTACCATCTTTTACAGAAGATTCTATTCCTGCAAAGCGTCAGAATCGTATGAGCGCAAAAGATATGTTTCGGTTAGTGTCCTATCTTTTGAAGGTTTATCCGCAAGTTAAGGATATCACTTCTATGGAAACCGCAACATTGCAGTCTCTCGACCTTGAGGTGCGCAATACAAACCCGCTTCTGCGCAACATGCCTCAAGTCACTGGATTGAAGACCGGAACGACGAACAAATCTGGTGCTTGCTTAGTCACCTCTTTGGTTGTGGATAACACGGCTATAAAAAATGATTTGGTCGTTGTTGTATTGGGAACTGAAGATTCCATAGAGAGAGGACGTGTATCAGCGTTGTTAGTAAAATATGCATTACAGGCATTTTACACGGGAATAGAAGAACCAGAAGTTGACGCTGCATCTGGAAATTTGCCTACGCATGCTGAGGCAGCAGTGGACTGGATTCTCCAGACTGCAAAAATGGCACAGCATACAATGTAAATTAGATAAAGTTTGTGTACATAAGCAATTGAGTAGGGAAGAAGAATCTTCCCTACTCAATTGCACTATAATTCCAATTTATTTTATTATTTGCGAATCATTATTATAAACATTACAATTTGAAGAATAAATATCAATGGCATACCGCATACAAAATACCAATGTTTGGTTTTGTGATGAAATACACGCATACCAAGAATAGAACCGAAACTTCCGCCAATGAGGGCGATAAGAAAAAGTGTGGATTCTCGAATACGCCAGCGTTTTTTGATGGCTTTCTGTTTGTCGATACCCATCATAGCAAATCCTGTTATATTAACAATAATTAAGTATAGTACGATAATGTGATAAATAGTCATAATAATATAGTTCTAAATGTTTTATTTCTCGTTTTCTTGCATTTTCATTGCACGTACTTTGCAAGACAGACCAAAAAGATTGATGAATCCCTCTGCATCATGATGGTCATACAAATCACCTGTTGTGAAAGAAGCAATACTTTCATTATAGAGAGAGTAAGGACTTGTCTCTCCTGCTTTAATAATGTTGCCCTTGTAGAGTTTGAACTTCACTTCACCTGTCACATACTCTTGCGTTTTCTCAATAAATGCCTGAATTGCTTCGCGCTTTGGTGTAAACCATTTTCCTTCGTAGACAGTGTCGGCAAGTTTGTTTCCCATCTCTTTTTTCAAAGTATATGTATCACGGTCAAGAATTAATTCTTCAAGCTGCTGATGTGCTTCCATAAGAATGGTTCCGCCTGGTGTCTCGTAAACGCCGCGGGATTTCATGCCCACAACACGATTCTCTACAATGTCAACAATGCCAATACCATGTTTTCCGCCAAGCTGATTTAATTCCCTAATAATGTCAGAAACTTTCATTTCTTTTCCATTTACAGATTTTGGCACGCCTTTCTCAAAGGTTATAGTTACATACTCGCCTTTCTCGGGAGCCTTTTCTGGTGTAGTGCCAAGTACAAGAAGATGGTCGTAGTTTGGTTCATTGGCAGGATTTTCCAACTCAAGACCTTCGTGGCTAATGTGCCAGATATTTCTGTCACGGCTGTAAGAACTGTCCGCAGAAAATGGAAGATGGATGCCATGTGCTTTACAGTATTCAATCTCGGACTCACGAGAGTCCATAGTCCACTTATCATTTCTCCATGCAGCAATAATTTTAATATCGGGCGCTAACGCTTTGATACCAAGTTCAAAGCGAATTTGATCGTTACCCTTGCCAGTAGCACCGTGGCAGATAGCCGTAGCACCTTCTTTTCTTGCGATTTCTACAAGTTTCTTTGCAATAAGCGGTCTTGCCATAGAAGTTCCCAGAAGATACTTATTTTCATAGATGGCGTTTGCCTGTACACATGGAACGATATATTCATCGCAAAATTCGTCAATTACATTTTCAATATATAGTTTTTCGGCGCCACAGGATTTTGCACGCTCCTCAAGGCCGTCGAGTTCCTCCTCTTGACCACAATCAACACAGACACAGATGACTTCATAATCAAAATTTTCCTTTAGCCATGGAATAATTGCAGTGGTATCGAGTCCACCAGAATAGGCGAGTACTACTTTTTCTTTCATTGTTATTTTGCTACTAAAAGCATATATAAAAGTGTATATGCTACATTAGCTTTTCCTTTCCTAAATTTTTATTTTGTCCTTTGCTTTCAAGACAATTTCTTAGATATTTTTGAGTACGCAAATAACTGCAAAAGCTCTATTGCTACTATACATCATTGCATTGTATAAATCAAGTGTAAATTTATACAGTTTTTGGTTGACAAAAATGAATAAAAGTGTAAAATATAGAGAAATAAATGAATAATATGCAGAATAAATGAATAAAAATTCAAATGCTTTGCCAGTTTGTTTTGGAGAAATGGAATGAAAAGAATTTATATTGTATGGTTTGTGTTGGCAATTGGAAGTGTATGTTTTGCTTTGCTGGTTGTTTTGGCATTGGGAGCAAAAGGTAAGGATTCTGTTATGACAAGTACAGAGACAGAACCAATTTATAATCACTTTCCAGATTTGCCAAAGACATCAGAGATAAAGTGGTGTAGTCAATCGTCGGGAGGAATTGGCTTGGTGACAACAACGCTCTATATTTTTTCATTTTATAATGAGGACATCAGCGACACTTTACAGGGAATGACAATTGATGGTAAAGCTGCAACAATCGAGTTGTATTATGAGCCAGAAGAAGTAAGAGGGCAAAAATGGAGACTTGTTGAGAATGCTGCGTTTGCTTTTCAAACAGGGATTAAAGACACAAAAAAGATGTACACAAATGTTTATCTTAATGCGTCTGGTACCATTTTATATGTCGAGGCGGTTGGTGACTAGAAAATTAGAAAGAAAGTAATGCTTGTGAAAGATTTATTTGAGTGTGTTGATATTTTGCTAAATCGTGCTATGTCGGGAAAGGAAAAGAAGTACGCCAAGGCGTGTTGGGCAGAATTAAACAAGGAAGCATACAAACCAATATTTGAAAAATTTGGTTTTGGGAAAGCACATGACTATGGTTGTGTGGAAAATACTTGGTATGATTTTTACTTTAAAGAATGCCCAATTACTGTTGCAGAATATTTTTATTCTTATATAGAACGCAATGAAAAAATTGTGGAGATGATTGCGAAACAATTTGGTATTGAATATAAAAAAATAGAGTCAGTCAATCGCATAATAGTAGGAATTTTAATTGGATTTCATTGTGAAAAAGGGATTTTTATGGATTTATAGGGAGAAGAAATTTTAATCACTATTTGCGCTGGCTAAGAAAGAAAATACAATTAGGCGAGGAAAAATATAATAGAAAAGTGTTTTCTGACTGTTTTTTCCAACAGACAGCGCAAACACATGAAAATATAAAAGCCATTGGCGATATGTGTTATGGTTATAGTGCCAAGGATAATAGATGGGGACTTCGACTGATAGAAAATGGTGTCTTGCTGAGTGATATCATCAAAAAATATGCGATTCCAGAAGTATATGAGACAGTGAAAATAAGTGCGAAATTTCCAGAAATAAAAATTTCTTATGATAGTTTTGTTAGAATGTTTATGCTGATTGAGATGCTTCTGCGGGAGTTTGAATGTGAATAGAATAAATGTTTGGCATCGATTCGTTGTTTGTAGCTGGTTTTTTTTAAATGTATTTTTTTGACAATGATATTCGCTACTTATTTCATGACGGATGTTTGCACTATAGATTAATCATACAAATTATCCTTAGTAAGCAAGCTTTTGCTTACCATTTGTATAATCAATTCTGCATGGCTGAACTGTTACATGAAATTAGAATATTTTAGGGAAAATAGTTGTATTTCTCCTTATAATAAATTATTATGATAAGAGGTCTTTTGGAGAGGATGACATTTTGTTATGGTTAGATTGATGACAATTGAGGATTACGACCAAGTTCGAGCACTGTGGATGACAATTAAGGGATTTGCCATTAGAAGTATTGATGATTCGCGCGTGGGTGTGGAGCGATTTCTAATGAGAAATCCCACGACAAGTGTCGTGGCAGTGGAAGACGAAATTGTAGTGGGAGCTATCTTGTGTGGACATGACGGCAGACGTGGCTGTCTATATCATGTGTGTGTGAATCCGGCGTATCGAAGGCGCGGTATTGGAAAGGCAATGGTGGTATTCTGTATGGACGCACTAAGGCAGGAGCAGATTAATAAAGTAAGTCTTATCGCATTTACGAAAAATGATATTGGGAATGCGTTCTGGCACAGTGTTGGCTGGAAACAGCGTGAGGATTTGAATTATTATGATTTTGTACTCAACAGTGAAAATATTGAGGCGTTTAACAAATAGCATAACAATATGAGGAAAGAAGGAATATCGATATGGAACAAATTCAGGGCGGTGTGACCGCGGCAAAAGGTTTTGAGGCGGCGGGTACGGCAGCAAATATTAAATACAAAGATAGAATGGATATGGCATTGGTTTATAGTAGTGCGCCCTGTAGGGCAGCAGGAACCTTTACGACAAATGTGGTGAAAGCGGCACCCGTTTTGTGGGACAAACAAGTTGTAGAGAACAGCCCTTATGCACAGGCGATTGTTGTAAATGCAGGGATTGCAAATGCATGTACAGGAAAGCAAGGCATGGATTACTGCCATGAGGAGGCGCAAACGGTGTCCCAACTTTTGCAGATTCCTGAAAATTCTGTGCTGGTTGGCTCAACTGGTGTGATAGGTATGCAACTACCAATGGAACGTATCAAGGAAGGGATTAGAAAACTTGTGTCTGCAAAGGATAGTACACTTGAGGCAGGAACGACAGCGTCTAAGGCGATTATGACAACAGATACAGTCAACAAGGAGATTGCAGTTACAATTGTGCTTGACGGTAAGACTGTAACAGTTGGCGGCATGAGCAAAGGTTCTGGTATGATTCACCCCAATATGTGTACCATGCTTGCCTATATCACAACCGATGCGGCAATCAGCAAGACACTTTTGCAGGAAGCGCTAAGCAATAGTATTATTGATTCCTACAATATGATATCTGTCGACGGTGACACCTCGACAAATGATACTTGTCTTCTACTTGCAAATGGTTTGGCAGGAAACACAGAAATTACAGAAAAAGGTGCGGATTATGACATGTTCTGTGAGGCGCTTGATTTTGTGAACACATATCTTGCAAGGAAAATGGCAGGGGATGGTGAAGGTGCGACAGCATTGTTTGAAACGACAGTAATCCATGCTGCGACAAAGCAGGAAGCGCGCATTCTAGCAAAGTCTGTGATTGGCTCCAGTCTATGTAAGGCGGCAATCTATGGGCATGACGCGAACTTTGGCAGATTCTTGTGTGCACTTGGCTATTCTGGTGTGGTGTTTGACCCAGAGAAAGTGGAATTGTATTTTGAGAGCAAGGCAGGCAAAATGCTAATTTACAAGGATGGTGCAGCCACAGATTACAGTGAGGAAGAAGCCACAAAAATACTATCAGAGCCAGAGGTGACAGTGCTTGTCGATATGAAGATGGGCGCGGAGACAGCGACGGCGTGGGGCTGTGATTTGACATATGATTATGTCAAAATCAATGCAGATTATAGGAGTTAATCTTGAGTTAATGCAAAGGAAAGTGTCACCCTTTTTAGATACAGAGATTTCCATTACACCGCAAGAGATACAAATGCATTTAAAGGAATATTATGCAAACATTTTATAAGGAACTTTTCTCTAAAAAGAAGGAAGTATAGTATCTGGGTCAGTTCTACTAAAATAAAATCAATTTACACGCTTGCAAGAAAAAACAAAATAGAAGTAAGGAGCAAAAAATCAAATGAAAGAACAGGATATGAACAAGATTCTGTCAAAGGCCGAGGTGCTGATAGAGGCACTTCCCTACATACAGAAATTTAATAGAAAATATATTGTTGTCAAATATGGCGGGAGTGCAATGAGTAATGAGGCGTTACAAAAGAATGTTATCAAAGATGTAACACTCTTAAAACTAGTTGGATTCAAGCCGATTATTGTACATGGCGGCGGCAAGGAAATTAGTCGTTGGGTGGAGAAGGTTGGCATGGAGGCACAGTTTGTGAATGGTCTTCGCGTCACAGATGATGCCACAATGGAAATTGCAGAGATGGTGCTAAACAAAGTCAATAAGAGTCTTGTGACTATGGTGCAAGAACTTGGGGTAAAGGCGGTTGGTGTTAGCGGTAAAGATGGTGGTCTATTGAAAGTAGACAAGAAATATGCTGATGGACAAGATATTGGTTTTGTGGGCGACATTAAAGAGGTGAATCCTAAAGTGTTGTTTGATTTAATAGAGAAGGATTTTTTGCCGATTGTGGCGCCAATCGGACTTGACGACAATTTCCAGACTTACAATATTAACGCGGACGATGCAGCGTGTGCGATTGCAAAGGCGGTCGGCGCAGAGAAGCTTGCATTTTTAACGGATATTGAGGGATTATATAAAGATATTAATGACAAAGCTTCCTTTATTTCGAGAATTTCCGCGACACAGGCGGAGAAGCTCATAGAGGATGGATTTATTGGCGGAGGCATGTTGCCTAAACTTGGCAATTGCACCAGCGCAATCAAAAATGGCGTTAACCGTGTACATATTCTTGACGGGCGGATTCCACACTGCCTTTTGTTAGAAATCTTTACCAGAAATGGTATTGGTACAGCAATTGTCAAGGATGAGGACTTAGAAAACATGGATATAGAATAATAAAGTTACGGTTCACATCTTTATTGTATTTTATATTTTTGGTGTGAAGAACATATGCACACAAAATGCGAAAGAATAAGCATTTTGGCGCGTGATTTCCTCTGCTTTGATAGGGGAATGAATAACGAAATAGATATGCTATAAAAGGCTCCAAGAAATTATTATAAGAAATATGGAGGACCATTTGAATGAACATGAAAGAATACATTGACGAGGCGGAGGCAGCGTTGCTTCACACCTACAATCGCTATCAGATTGTGTGGGACAGAGGCGATGGCATGTACCTATATGATATTGCGGGAAAAAAGTATCTCGATTTTGTGGCAGGGATTGCAGTGTTTGCGCTTGGATATAATAATAAGGCTTATAATGATGCGTTGAAGGCACAGATTGATAAGGTGATTCACACGTCAAATTATTATTATAATATTCCAGCAATTGAGGCGGCAAAGAAGTTAAAAAAGATTTCTGGTATGGATAGAATCTTTTTTACAAACAGTGGTGCAGAGGCAGTTGAGGGCGCACTAAAAGCAGCGCGGAAGTATGCCTTCTTGCGGGACGGCCATACAAACCATGATATTATCGCGATGAATCATTCGTTTCACGGACGGACAATGGGTGCGCTTTCTGTGACAGGAAATGTGCATTACAGGGAAGCGTTTGAGCCGTTGATTGGCAATGTGAAATTTGCTGATTTCAATGATTTTGAGAGTGTGAAGACGCAGGTGACAGACAAGACATGTGCGATTATCTTTGAGACTGTGCAGGGAGAAGGGGGTATCTATCCGGCTACAGAAGCGTTTATAAAGCAAGTAAGAGCGCTTTGCGACGAGCGAGATATTCTACTCATTTTGGATGAGATTCAGTGTGGAATGGGGCGCACTGGCACAATGTTTGCATGGCAGCAATACGATGTAAAGCCAGATATTATGACAAGTGCAAAGGCGATTGGCTGTGGGGTTCCAGTCGGTGCGTTTTTGATGACAGAAAAGGTGGCGCAACAGTCTCTTACGAGTGGTGACCATGGAACAACTTATGGTGGAAATCCGCTTGCATGTACTGCAATTTCTAAAGTGATTGACCTTTTTGAGGAGCAGCGGATTTTGGAGAATGTGAAGGAGACGGGTGCTTATTTGTATAAAAAGTTGGATGAATTAACAATAAAGTATGATTGTATCAAGGCGCATAGAGGTGTTGGTCTAATGCAAGGACTAGAGTGCGATATGTCAGTGAATGGGGTTATTAACAGAGCGATTCAAAGGGGACTTTTGCTAATCAATGCTGGTACAAATATCATTCGATTTATTCCCCCACTCATTGTGTCGAAGGCAGATGTGGATAGCATGATAGAGATTGTTGATGTGTGCTTTGCAGATGAGCAGTGTGAGGAATAATTTATGAGGAGTTTTAATGAGACACGATAGAATAAAAAAGAGAATGTTTGGGGTAGTACTAGCACTGGTTGTAGTAGTGCTCGTTTTGTTCGCTGTATTTTGGCATCGTACAAATTCCGGCGAAGCAAGTGGTTCCTTGACAGAACTTGTCAATCGAAAAGAGACAATTCATCTATGGTATACAGATGATGCATTGACGGATTATTTAAATAGCAAGACTTTAGAATTTTACGACAACACAGATATTCGTGTTAATGTGAGGTTGGTGTCAGGACTTGAATATTTGGAAGCGGTTAATGCAGCAAGTCTGGATGACGAGGTGGACACTCCTGACATTTATATACTGAGTAATAACTTTCTTGAAAAAGCATATTTGGCAGGGCTTGCAACGCAGTTGCCAGACAGTGCACCGATCTATGAGGACAAATTGTTTTATGATGCGGCGCGGAATGCGGTTTTATATGATGGAAAGTACGTGGCATGTCCAATATATTATGAAACAAGTGCACTGCTCTACAACAAGACTTATTTGCAACAGATTGCAGATGAAGCAAACAGTGCAGAGAATGATGAGACAGATGGTGGGGAAAATGCAAAGCAGACTGTGACAGCAGAGCAGTTGATACCAACGTCGATTGTGGATATTCTGACATTTGCAGACCAATATTCTACTCCAGAGAATGTGGAGTATTTCTTCCGCTGGGATGTGTCAGATATTTTTTACAATTACTTTTTTATTGGAAATTATATATCTGCAGGTGGTGCAGCAGGAGATGATAAATCACTGATTGATATTTATAATACAGAGTCTATCTCTAGTCTCAAAGTATATCAAGAGATGAATCAATTCTTTTCTATTGATACCAAAGAAACGAATTATGATACGATTATGCAAGAGTTTCAGGAAGGAAAAACGATTTATACGATCGCGACAAGCGATTGTATTCGGCGACTTGACGAGGCGGCCCAAAACGGTGAATTTGATTATGAATATGGACTTGCAAAACTGCCTGACATCAATCAAGAGCTTGCAACCAGAGGAATGTCAGTGACGAACGCACTGGTCATTAATGGATATTCGGAGCACAAGGAGTCCGCTGGGCGTTTGATGGAATTTTTGATTAATAATGCAAGTGCTGATTTATATAGTATGACAGGAAAGCTTTCGTCGGTGAATTGGGATAGCTATGGGAATGCAAACGAGGCTGTATTTATGGAAAATTATCGAGAATCCATACCAATACCTAAAATGTTAGAGACAGCAAATTTTTGGGTAGAATTGGAAATCTGTTTTGCAAAGGTATGGGGCGGTGAAGATGCAAACACACAGTTGCGACAGCTATCCGAGCAAATTAAAACGCAGCTTGCCGGGGAACCAGTGGTGGAGACGCCAATTGAGGACCCACAGGTGGAGTTACTTCCTGCTGTTGAGTATGAGGAAGGTACAGGCGAGTTGGATGTTACCCCTGAGACACAGGGAACATCTGAGTAGAATTTGTCACTGTTTACTCGTTTATCAAAGCAGTGAAAATTGTGCGCCAAAATGGATATCTTTTGGCATTTTATGTGCAAATAGATTGCTGTTTATGCCCTCAATGACGAAATTGTATTAAAATTAAATGGGGGTGAACAGTAACTAGAATTTTGATGCTTTTGTACACAACAGGAATAATTTTTTGAAATAATCCAATTATAATTGTAAAATGGTAGTGATTGTTTAGAACATCAGTTGCTGTCAGAATGAAAACGGAGGTTTACAATTATGATTGGATTTTTGATTGCAATGATATCAGGAGCGTTGATGAGCATACAGGGAGTATTCAACACAAAAGTAACAGAAGCTTCGAGTATGTGGGCAGCAAATGCGTTTGTGCAATTTACGGCATTTCTTGTATGTATTGTGGCGTGGTTGTTTACAGATAGAACTTCGTTTCGAGAAGTGCTCGCGGTAGAACCGAAATACGTTCTGCTTGGTGGTGCTATAGGAGCGTTTATTACGTTGACTGTTATTAAAAGTATGGATGCCCTTGGACCAGCAAAAGCAGTAATGTTAATTGTTATTGCGCAGTTGATAGTCGCATATTTGATAGAAGTTTTTGGACTGTTTGGCGTGGAAAAGCAGCCACTTAGCTGGCGGAAAATTCTCGGTGCGCTCATTGCCATTGGAGGATTTATGTTGTTTAAGTGGAAATAAATTTAAAATAATAGAAAAACGATTGTAAAAGTGATTAATCTGCCCACTTTGGCGGGCGTACAAATCAAGATATGTAAAATTTTAATTTCGTACTAATTGGTATGGATGCTTTTGTTGTAACACAGATATTTTTGTCATTTGTAAAAATCACTTTTCAACAATTTAAGGTTATGATAAAATATTGGAGATTTAGAAAGAAGAAGCAATTCGGAAGAATGGAGGAACAGAACCAATGATGAAAGAAAACCAAATGTCAGATAGTACAAAACGTAAAAAATGTATAGGAATTGGACTGAAGATTGGATGCGTGATGGCAGCAATGCAGATCTTTTTTGTTGTGATGGCCGTGACAATATGCGTTTATATGTTCCGCGATTTAATTACACGGATGCAAGAGGAACGATGTGTTAATGGCACAGATATGTTGGCTTATGAGCTTATTAAGGAGCCTGAAAACGAAGATATTAATCAGATATTGGATGAGATGAAACAGCGCATGGGTTGCGAGTTTACTATTTTTGAAGGAGATACACGCAAATACAGTACTGTAATGCAGAATGGTGAGCGTGTGATAGGAACGAAGTTGTCTTTGGAATTGAAAAATATTGTACTGGAACAGGGCCAAAGTTATGTTGGTGAAGCAGATATTTTGGGTGTAAGTTATCTGTGTTCTTATGTTCCTACAAAAGGTGTGGATGGGGAGATAACTGGTCTTATTTTTGCAGGACTTCCAATAACGGATGCAAAACAAGGAACAGCAAATGTGATTTCTGTAATTTCTGTGACAAGCCTAGTTACAATTACAAGCTGTGTAATATTTTTGGCATTCTATTTAATGCGACGGATATCAAAACCTTTGCAGGAGATTACTTGCGTGGCGCAGCGTCTGGAAAGAGGAGATTTAGGATTAAAAAATAAGGAGGAGATACGATTAAGCGTTCAATCTAATGACGAGATTGGTATTTTGGGACGGATATTTGAGAAGACGATTCAGCAGATGCAGATTTATATTGGTGAGATTTCTGATGTGTTGGGAGCAATTGCAGATGGCGATCTAACCTTGCCTGCCCGACAGGATTACATAGGCGATTTTCAGTCAATTAGGCATTCATTAGACCGTATTCACACTGCATTAAATAAAACTATGGGAAAGATTGTTGTTAGTACTGGGCAGGTTTCAGCAGGAGCAGATCAAATGGCAAGTACGGCACAATCACTTGCACAGGGTACAACACAGCAAGCAAGTGCAGTTGAGGAGGTTTCGGCAACTGTTACAGATATTTCTGAGAGTGCTAGACGTACAGTGGTTGCTGCAAAAGAAGCTGGGGAATTTGTCAATCAGGTCGGATCGAAGCTGAGTGTCAGTATGGATTATGTTAAGGAATTGAATGTAGCGATGACGCATATTTCGGAATCTTCAGAGAAGATTAGTACTATAATTTCCACGATTGAGAGCATTGCTTTTCAAATAAATATTTTGGCTTTAAATGCCGCTGTGGAGGCTGCGCGAGCAGGTACGGCTGGCAAAGGATTTGCTGTGGTTGCGGAGGAAGTCCGAAATCTGGCAGGCAAGTCTGATGAGGCTGCGAAGGCGACGAAAGAACTGATTGAGCGTTCTATTGTCACAGTCGATGAAGGAAGCCAGGCTATGAATAAAGTAACTCAGGCGCTACAACAGACCAATCAGATTGCAGATAGTGTAACAACAAAGATGGCTACAGTGATGGAGGCTGTAGAACAACAGACTATGGCAATCACGCAGGTCAATGTGGGAATTGAACAGATCTCTGCTGTAGTGCAGTCCAATTCTGCTATGGGAGAGGAGTGTGCTGCTGTCAGTGAGGAATTATCATCGCAGGCAAGTTTGCTCAGAAGTCTAATGGATACATTTCAATTAAAATAGAAAATGATATCGAATAAGATTGTACAATAGATAGCAGAACATGCAAGAGAGGAAAACGTACAATGAAATTATTACATATATCAGATCTTCATATTGGAAAGCGAGTCAATGCGTTTTCGATGCTTGAAGATCAAAAATATATTTTACAGCAAATCCTTGCGATTGCGAATGAACAACAAGTGGATGGTGTTATGATTGCAGGGGATATTTATGACAAGTCTGTGCCGTCCGCTGAGGCGGTACAGGTATTTGATTGGTTTTTGACAGAGCTTGCGGACCAAAAAAAACAAGTCTATGCAGTTAGTGGTAATCATGATTCCGCGGAACGCATTGCGTTTGGAGCACAATTGATGCGTGATAGAGGCGTATTTGTATCCCCTGTATATCATGGAGATACCATCAAATTTACAATGAAGGATTTTTATGGGGAACTGTGTATTTATTTGCTCCCATTTATTAAGCCAGCAGTTGTGCGTCATGTATTGGAAGGGGTGCCAGATATGAAAGACAAACCAATGCCAGAAAGTTATCATGATGCAGTAAAGCTTGTAGTGGAGCGCATGGATGTGGACAGTCAGAAACGAAATATTTTAATAGCACATCAGTTTGTAACAGGAGCAGGGCGCTGTGATTCGGAGGTTTCTGTCGGCGGAGTGGACAATGTGGATGCAGATGTTTTTGACGCGTTTGACTATGTGGCGCTAGGGCATATCCACAGCCCACAATCTATGAAACGAGAGACCGTGCGATATTGTGGTACCCCATTAAAGTATTCCTTTTCTGAGGCGGAACAGGAAAAGTCAGTCACAGTAGTGGAACTGAAAGAAAAAGGCAATATTACACTTTCTACGGTGCCGCTTGTGCCACTTCACGATATGCGCAAAATCCGCGGGACTTATCTGGAAGTAACAGCGAAATCCTTTTATCAGAATACAGATGCAGAAGATTATGTGCAGATTACATTGACTGATGAAGAAGATATACCAGATGGTCTGCAAAAATTACGTATTATTTATCCAAATCTAATGCGGTTGGAGTACGATAACAGCCGAATGCGACAGAATCGTGTGATTGAACAGTCTGAGGAGATGGAACAAAAATCAGAGTTGGAATTGTTTGCAGAATTTTATGAACTGCAAAACAATCAGAAAATGAGTGCAGAGCAGACAACATTTGTTGCGCGTTTAATAGAGGAATGTATACAGACGATATAGTATTTTTATTGCAAATAGCGTTCTTAAATATAATTAGACTATAAAAGAATTGTATTGAATTGGATATGGAGAGCCGCATTGTGATAAGATAGTCTTTTAGAATCTTCCTGCAATATTAGCTGGAAAAAGACTCCAAGAGACGATAAAAGATGAAAGGAGGCAAAGTGTCTATGAAGCCAATAAAGCTGATTTTGAGTGCGTTTGGACCATACGCAGGAACTACAGAGATTGATTTTGAGCGGCTGGGAAGTCAAGGGCTATATCTTATAACTGGGGATACAGGTGCTGGAAAGACGACGATTTTTGACGCGATAGCATATGCTTTATATGGGGAAGCAAGTGGTGATGTGCGTCGAGCAGATATGTTTCGCAGTAAATATGCACAGGATGATGTTCCGACCTATGTCGCGTTTACATTTGACTATCGAGGAAAACGTTATTCTGTAAAACGCAATCCCGAATACCAACGCCCTAAGGGAAGGGGAACAGGTTACACTACACAAAAAGCGGAAGCAGAACTGATTTATCCAGACAATAGAACACCAGTTACAAAGTCAAAAGAAGTGACGCGGGCAGTGATTGAGCTAATTGGCTTGGACCGCAAACAGTTTACGCAGATAGCAATGATTGCGCAGGGAGATTTTCAGAAGCTTTTGCTGGCGAATACGGAAGATCGCAGTAATATCTTTCGACAGATTTTTAAGACGGGATTGTATCAGACACTTCAAGGCAAATTAAAAGATGCAGTAAGGGAACAATGGGTTGCGTACACAGAATTAAAACGAAGCATCAGTCAATATATGGAAAGTATTGTATGTGTGTGCAACACACCAACAGCGGAGAAAATGTGTCAACTTCGCAAGGAAAAATTTGATGGCAGAATTGGCGAAGGACTTGTGCTTTTAGATCAGTTATGCATTGAAGATGAAACGGTATTAAATAATTTAGACAATGAAATTAGTGCGCTGGATAGACAGATTGAGAAAGAAAATCAGCTAATTGGAAATATTCACAAAATTCGGCAGCAGCAGAAGGAACTTGTCGAAAATCAGGAATTGTTAGAGCAGCTTACGCCAAAGATACAGCAGGCCAAGGAGCGATATCGTGCAGCGGAACAGGCTGCGGCGGAGTGCGGGCAACTTGCGTTGGAAATGAAAGAACAACAGAAAAATCTTGTTCTGTTTGATAAACTGGAACAGGCTGAGAAAGCACTTGTTGCAGCACAGCAATCAATCTGTCAAGAGACCGATCAAAAACAGGAATTGTTTGAACAGCAACAATCATTAGAAGTATTGCTGAAAACGGATTCAGAGGCATTGCGAGCGCTTGCCCTTGTAGGTGAAAAACAGGCGCATCTTGAAAACAATAGAGATAAAATGCAACAGCAAATCCAACTTTTACAACAGCAAAAAAGTGGCTGGGAACAAGAACTAACCCGACAACAGGAAACGGAAAATAGGATTGACAAAGAACAGGAGCGCGCAGCGACACTGGCAGAACAGTTAGCGCAGTTGCAGCAACAAACGACACAACTTTCTGATAAAGATTCTATGTTGGCAGAGACACAAAAATTGCAAGAAACACTAACAGAACAAGAAGCACTTCTGCAACAATTTCAGAAAGAACAGAATGAAAATCAAAATCAGTTGCAGCAAATTGATAATACTATTAAGGAATTAGATAAGCAAAAGTTTATATTAACAGAAGCAGAAATGCAGTGTAAGACAGAACTTGAGCAACTGAAAAATATAGGCGCATTAGAGATTCAGTTGCAACATAGAACTAACATAGTACAGGAACAACTTGCGACGTTTGAAGTGCAAAGAAACAGTTTAGAGGAGTTGGTACAGACTGTGGCTGCATGTCAAACTGCTCGTCAGGAGGCACAGATACAATATGAGGCACAACAAAAACAGCAAGTTCTCTATCGTGATGAGTGGGAGAATATAAAAGATGCAGACATTCGTAGTTTGCAGCTTGTACAGGAGAAAAAAGAGCTGTTTGATCAAGAGCAGGCGTGCAAAAAATTGACAGAGGAATTGAAAACTTGGGAGGAATTGCAGGCGAAATTACACACTGCTCAAGAGGACTATCGAAAGGCAGCGGTGGAGAAAGAACAGATTGGAAACGACTATCGGGAGATGGAGCGGCGATTTCTGGGAGTACAGGCAGGATTGCTTGCGCAGGATTTAAAAGAAGGAATGGCATGTCCCGTCTGCGGTGCCACACATCATGAACATCTTGCCAAGATACCAAAAGAAGCACCCACAAAGGAAGCGGTTGAGCAAAAGAAAGAGCAACTTACAGAGGCAGAGAAAAAAGCAGAGCGACTTAGCGTTATGGCTAGTCATCTAAACGCGCAACTTTTGGAACAGAAAGAAATTATTTTTAGAATAGAAGAAACTATTTTTAATTTTGAAAATAAAGAATTAACACAAGGTCAACGAAATTTAAAATCTATAAATGAAATACAAAGCGATAGTTCTAATACCAAAACAGAACAGGAATTAAAAGCATTTGAAGAAAAGAAACCCATAGATGGTTGCGATGTGCAAAATAAAAATAGTACGGACAAAGAAGTAGATTCTATTTCTATTATTATAAAAGATATAAAAGAAAAAATTAGAGAAAAGCAACAAAAGTTTATAGAAATGGAAAAAGAACTAAACTTACAATTAAAAATTGTAGAAAAGGAACAGAAGCGAAAAGTTGTGTTGGACAAGCTGATAAGGGAAGGAGAGACAACACAGTCTGAATTGAATGCACTATTACAAAAAGAAACGCAAGCATTTGCGGCAGCGCAGGGAAAACTAGAAGAAAAATATCGCCAGTGGGAACAGATGCTTTCCGAATTACAACTGCCAGAGACATTTAATCAAGATAAAATTTTAGGAGAGAACTCAACAATATCGGTTTCTGACTTATTTTTAGATGACGTATTTCAACAAGAGAAACAAGCAATTGCAGACTATCTGCAACAGAAATTAGAGATGTGCAAAGAACAACTACAACAGGCAATCACAGATAAAAAACGTCAAGAAAAATTAATGTGTGAAATAGAACAGCAAGAGATTCAGAAGCAACAGTTAGAGGAGCAACTAGGAGAACAGAAAGCACAACAGGCGGAGCGAATTGGACAGGAACGAACACAGCAAAAACAAATTGCTGCAGAACTGGAAAAAGCAAATAGACTGTGCGAGGAGATAACAGCGCATTTAACACAGATAAAAACGTTGGAAGTTGTTAAGTCACAGTCAACGTTTTCCACAATATTTTCAATGATACATACATATCAGAAGGCACTTTCTGAGTATGCTGAAACATTAAAGCAATCGATTGCATTTCGCAAGCAACTAGAAGCGGAACAAAAGCAGACAGAGGAAACTTTATCTGCAAGCAACACAGAGATTGTAACATTAGAAAAAGAACTGGAAGCGATTAAAAGTTTAAAAAATGAAAAGGCAGAACAACTTTTTGCATCTCTTTGTGCACAGGAGCCAGACCTTGGCGCGACAGGCTCGACCTGTACAGAAATTTCAGTGGAAGAACTGCGTGTTATTTTTAGCCGTATTGTAGAGCAGTTAGAACAACAGTTAGATACATTATTAGCTGATTTAGAACAATCTCGTGAGAAACTTGTGCAAAAACAATCACTAGAACAAAAGATTCCCAGGACAGAACAAAAAATAAAAACACTTGTACAAGAGATTCAGAAATTGGAAGTTTCTTTGACAAGACAAACCACGGAGTGTAACACTATAATAAAAGAAATTGCTACACTGCAAGAACAGTTAGGAACAGATTCAAAGGAAGCAGTTGAACAACATATTCAGGCGTTGTCTGACCACATACAAGAATTAGACAATACATTTCAGATAGCAAAGAAACAGCATGAAGAATACAATACGCACAAGACACATTTAAAAGCTGCTATTGAAACCCTAAAAAAGCAGATTGATGCAGAAGGTGAGGCGGTGGAATTGCAAGAGGATGATGTACTTGCCCGTAGAGAAAAATGGCAACGAGACAAAAAAGAGCGAAACGACCAGCGTGATCAGCGAAAGAGTGCTGTCTCTACCAATCGCGGCATCTATGATAAAGTAACAGCAAAGCAGGATAATATCTTGGCAGTTGAACAGAAGTATGTTTGGATGAAAGCATTATCTGACACTGCAAACGGAATGTTAAACGGCAAACAAAAAGTGGAACTTGAAACCTATATTCAGATGACTTATTTTGACCGTATTTTGCGGCGGGCAAACCTGCGGCTTCTAACAATGAGCAACGGACAATATGAACTAAAACGGGAGCAGGACAATGAAAATCGCAGAGAAAAAGTAGGACTGGAACTCTGTGTTATCGACCATTATAATGCGACACAGCGCAGTGTAAAGACATTATCTGGCGGCGAGACCTTCGAGGCGTCTTTGTCCCTTGCACTTGGATTATCGGATGAGATTCAGTCCTATACTGGTGGCATTCAGATGGACTCTATGTTTGTTGACGAAGGTTTTGGTTCACTGGATGAGGAAGCACTCGCACAGGCAATGAAAGCGCTAGTACACCTGACTGAAGGAAATCGACTTGTCGGTGTGATTTCTCATGTTCCTGCACTCAAAGAACAAATAGAACGAAAGCTGATTGTCACAAAAAATCGTAATAAAAATGGTGTGAGTAGTAGTGTGCAAATCGAGTAGAAAATTCTTGGCAGAGGTTGAGGGGCGTTATGTTCGACAGGTATCTTCAATCGATCATTATGCAATTGTAAAGTTAAGAATTTATATGATTGATACAGATGCAGTTCTTTTTGAGAACCACTGTTCAGAGGAACAGCTACCACAAAGATTTGCAGTTGGTGTAGAGAAAGCAGTACAATATTATGCAGCGGAGCATAATATTTCGCGGATTCAAGTTTGCTTGTTTGATGGGGAATGGCAAGAATATGATTCCAGTGAAATGGATTTTATTCTTGCCACGCTAAAAGCGTTGTTTGAACTCTTTTCGCCGAAAAAATAAGAGATTTTAGGCGTGTTTGTTTCTGATTGCTGTTTTTGGATACTTTCTTGATAAGTGTTGTACTTCATAATCTTGAAGGCAAAAATTTTTGACGGCTCTTTGAATCGTATGCTATAATCTATTCAAAGTTTATAGGAGGCATGTAGTATGTTGAAAATATTGGATGAGAAGACATTGAAGAACGATTATGAAATTGAGCAGCAATATAAGGACTGCAAGTATTTATATATTATGATGTTGGGGTCAAAAGGTATTTTGCCCCCTATGATACCACGGATTGC